>NZ_JTHF01000056.1 GCF_001043895.1 Methylobacterium indicum | reverse complement strand
CCGGGATCGGCCGCAAGGGCGAGGCCTTCGTGGTGGTGTTCGACCTCGCGCGCCTGATGGCGGGCGACGCCCCGGCGCTCCGCGATGCAGCTTGAGATCGGCTCCGTCCTGCAGGACGGCCATTACCGCTCGATCGCCGCGCTGATCGAGGAGCGGGTCGGCATCCAGCTCCCGGCGGTCAAGCGCACGATGGTCGAGGGCCGCCTGCGCAAGCGCGTGCGCGCGCTCGACCTCGACGGGCTCGACGCCTACGGGCGTCTCCTGTTCGAGGAGGGCTTCCTCGCCCAGGAGCTCACGCACCTGATCGACTGCGTGACGACGAACAAGACCGACTTCTTCCGCGAGCCGAGCCACTTCGACTTCCTGCGCGAGGAGGCGGTGCCGCGGCTCGCCGCGCAGGGGCGCGGCCGGCCGCTGCGACTGAAGGTCTGGAGCGCCGCGGCCTCGATCGGGGCCGAGGCCTACACCCTGGCGATGGTCCTCGACGACATGGTGCGGGCCGGCCACGAGATGTCCTACGGCATCCTCGGCACCGACATCTCGACCCAGGTGCTCGCCGTCGCGGCCCGCGGGATCTACGCCACCGACATGCTGGCGCCGGTGCCGCCCGAGTATCGCCGCCGCTACGTCATGGAGGCCCGCGACCCGGCCCGCCGCGAGGGCCGCATCGTCCCCGAGCTGCGCCGCCAGGTCCGGTTCCGCCACCTCAACCTGATGGACGACACCTACCCGGTCGAGTCCGGCGTGCACGTCATCTTCTGCCGCAACGTGCTGATCTACTTCGACAAGCCGACACAGAAGAAGGTCGTCGAGCACCTGGCCCAGCACCTCGTCCCGGGGGGCTTCCTGGTGGTCGGCCATTCCGAGTCGATGGCGGGCATCGGGGCCGCCGGGCTCGTCCAGGAGACCTCGTCGATCTTTCGCCGTCCCGAGGGGGGCGGCCGGTGAGCGGCCGCGACCCGATCCGCGTCCTGATCGTCGACGATTCGGCCTCGGTGCGCCAGACGCTCGCCGGCATCCTGGGCGAGGCGCCGGACATCGTGGTGCTCGCCACCGCCTCCGACCCGTTCGTGGCCGCACGGCGCATCCGCGACGACCTCCCCGACGTGATCCTGCTCGACCTTGAGATGCCGCGGATGGACGGCCTCACCTTCCTGCGCAAGATCATGGCGCAGAAGCCGATCCCGGTGATCGTCTGCTCGGGGCTCGCCGAGCCGGGCTCGCAGCTCGTCGCCGAGGTGATGGAGGCCGGCGCCGTCGCGGTCCTGCCCAAGCCCCGGGTCGACACCCGCCAGGCGCTCATCGATTCCGGCCGGCGGGTCTGCGATGCCGTCCGGGCCGCCGCCCGGGCGAAGCCCCGGGGTGCGGGGCGGGCCCGCCCGGTCGAGGCCAAGCTCACGGCCGACGCGATGCTGCCCCCGGTGGCGAGCCGCCGGCCGGTGGTCGCGACCGAGCCCGTCATCTGCATCGGCGTCTCGACCGGGGGCACGGAATCCCTGCGCAACGTGCTCGAGCCGCTGCCGCCGGACTGCCCCGGCATCCTGATCGTGCAGCACATGCCCGAGCACTTCACCGCCGCCTTCGCGCGCCGGCTCGACGGGCTCTGCGCCATTGCCGTCAAGGAGGCCGAGGACGGCGACGTGGTGCGGCCGGGCCTCGCGCTGATCGCGCCGGGTGCGCGCCACATGCTGCTCCAGCGCACCGGCGGGCGCTATCAGGTCGCGATCAAGGACGGCCCGCCGGTCTCGCGCCACCGCCCCTCCGTCGACGTGCTGTTTCGCTCCGCCGCGCAGGCCGCGGGCGGCAACGCCCTCGGGATCATCATGACCGGCATGGGCGACGACGGCGCCGCCGGCCTCCTGGAGATGCGCCGGGCCGGCGCCCGGACGATCGCGCAGGACGAGGCGAGCTCGGTCGTGTTCGGGATGCCGAAAGAAGCGATCGAGCGCGGCGCGGCCGAGAAGGTCGTGGGCCTCGACCACATCTCCGGCGAGATCCTGCGCTTCGGGATCGCCGCGCGGGGTGGCGAGGCGGGGTGAGAACGCCCCGCCCGAACCTCGGCTCCGCGCCGCCCGAAGGCCGGGCGGAGCCGGTGTCTCACCCGCGGGGAAACACCCGCGCCGCGCCGACCGCGAGCGCCACCCGGTCGCCCGGCTCGTAGACGTCCGTGACCTTGACCTCGACCGGGGCCTCGGCGCCGTCCAGCAGGATCTCCGCCACGGTGCCCCGCCCGGTGCGGCGCCATTCGCGCACGGTGCCGGGCAGCGTGCCGGCCCCCTGCCCGACCGTGAGGTCCCAGGGCCGCAGGCAGAGATCGACGGGGCCCTGCGGCCAGCCCGGCTCCGCCGCGATCACGGTGCGGCCGGCGACCCGGACCTCCCCGCCCGCGACCTCCGCGGACAGGCGCGCGGTCTCGCCGACGAAGGACATCACGAAGCGCGAGGCCGGGTGGTCCTGGACCTCGTGCGGCGCGCCGACCTGCTCGATCCGGCCCTTGTTGAGGATCGCGATCCGGTCGGCGAGTTCCAGGGCCTCGTCCTGGTCGTGGGTGACGAAGATCGTGGTCTGGCCGGTCTCGCGGTGGATCTCCCGCAGCCAGCGCCGCAGGTCCTTGCGCACCTGGGCGTCCAGCGCCCCGAACGGCTCGTCGAGGAGCAGCACCGACGGCTCGACCGCCAGCGCCCGGGCGAGCGCCACCCGCTGGCGCTGGCCGCCCGAGAGCTGGCCCGGGAACCGCTTGGCGAGGTCGGGCAGCTGCACGAGTTCGAGCAGGCGCTCGACCCGGCGGCGGATCTCGTCCTCCCGCGGACGCTGGGCCCGGGGGCGCGAGCGCAACCCGTAGGCGATGTTCTCGAACACCGTCAGGTGGCGGAACAGGGCGTAGTGCTGGAACACGAAGCCGACGCCGCGGCTTTGCACCGGGATGTCGGTGGTGTCCTGCGAGCCGAAGAACACCCGTCCCCCGTCGGGGATCTCCAGCCCGGCGATGACGCGCAGCAGCGTGGTCTTGCCCGAGCCCGAAGGGCCGAGAAGCGCCAGGAGCTCGCCCGGCTCGATCGCCAGGCTGACGCCTTCGAGCGCCGCCGGACCCGCGCCGCCATAGCTTTTGACGATGCGATCGACCCGGACCGAGGTGCCGGCCTGGCGCAGGCGCTCGGCGGACGAGGCCTCGACCGGGCGGGCCGACGCCTCGCGGCGCAGGGACAGGGCGGTGGGAGCGAATCCTGCCGTCATCTCAATGGGCTCCGCGTCCGGCCAGCGCATCGGCATGGCGCCATTCCAGGAAAGACTTACCCGCCAGGGTGACGAGCGCGAGGAGCGCCAGCAGCGAGGCGATTCCGAACGCCGCCACGTAATTGTACTCGTTGTACAGGATCTCGACATGGAGCGGCATGGTGTTGGTGAGACCCCGGATGCGGCCAGACACGACCGAGACCGCCCCGAACTCGCCCATCGCCCGGGCGTTGCAGAGCAAGACCCCGTAGAGCAGCGCCCAGCGCACGTTGGGCAGGGTCACGGTGCGAAAGACCCGCCACGGGCTGGCCCCGAGGGTCAACGCGGCTTCCTCGTCGGTGGTGCCCTGGTCCTGCATCAACGGGATCAGCTCGCGGGCCACGAACGGGAAGGTGACGAACACCGTGGCGAGCACGATGCCCGGCACCGCGAAGATGATCTCGATCCCGTGGCGTTGCAGGAACGGGCCGAGCAGGCCCTGCGCCCCGAAGATCAGCACGTAGATCAGGCCGGCGACCACCGGCGAGACCGAGAACGGCAGATCGATGAGCGTGATGAGAAGGTTACGGCCGCGGAAGTCGAACTTGGCGATGGCCCAGGAGGCGCACAGGCCGAACACGACGTTGAGCGGCACCGCGATCACCGCGACGAGGAGGGTCAGGCGGACCGCCGCGAGCGCATCGGGCTCGGCGAAGCTCGCGAAGTAGGGCCCCAGGCCCTTGCTCAGCGCCTCGACGAACACCACCGCCAGCGGCAGCAGCAGGAACAATCCCAGGAAGGCGACGGCGAGAACCGTCAGCGCGATGCGGACCGGGCGCGGCTCGGTCAGCGCCGCATGCGCGCTGGCGGCGGCCGGGCGGGCCGGAGGGCGGATGGAGGGGACGGTGGTCTCAGACATGCCCGAACCTGCGGCGGCTGAAATCCTGCAAGAGGTTGATGGCGAGAAGCGCGGTGAAGGACATCAGCAGCATCACGGCGGCGATCGCCGTGGCGCCGGCATAGTTGAACTCTTCGAGCTTGATCACGATCAGGAGCGGCGCGATCTCCGAGACGTAGGGCAGGTTGCCGGCGACGAAGATCACCGAGCCGTATTCCCCGACGGCGCGGGCGAAGGCCAGCGCGAAGCCCGTCAGCATCGCGGGGATCAGGGGCGGCAGGATCACGGTGACCAGCGCCCGGAACCGCGAGGCGCCGAGGATCGCCGCGGCCTCCTCGCTCGACTTGTCGATCTCGGCCACCAGCGGCTGCACCGTGCGGACGCAGAACGGCAGGCCGACGAAGACGAGCGCCACCAGGATGCCGAGCGGCGTGTAGGCGACCTTGATGCCGAGCGCCATCAGGGGCTCGCCGAGCCAGCCGTTCGGCGCGTAGAGGCTGGCGAGCGCGATGCCGGCCACCGCCGTCGGCAGGGCGAAGGGCAGGTCGACGAGCGCGTCGATGATCCGCCGGCCGGGAAACCGGTAGCGGGTCAGCACCCAGGCGATCAGGAGCCCGAACACCGCGTCGATCGCGGCCGCCGCGAGCGACAGGCCGAACGAGGTCTTGAGCGCCGCGAGGTTGCGGGGATCGGTGATCAGGGCCCACAGGCCGGCCGGGCCGACGCTGGCGGCGCGCAGAAGCAGCACCGCCAGCGGCAGGAGGACGATGAGGGTCAGGTAGGTGAGCGTGATCCCGAAGGTCAGGCGAAAACCCGGGATCGCCGTCGGGCGCCGGAAGCGGGGCCGGGCCGCCGCCCGGCCCGCGGGCAGGGCCGCGGCGTCGCTCATTGGCGGGACTTCAGGATGGCGTCGAACACGCCGCCATCGTCGAAATGGGTCTTTTGGGCCTTGGCCCAGCCGCCGAAGGTGTCGTCGATGGTGACGAGCTTCAGCTTGGGGAAGCGGGCGAGGTCCGCCTTGTCCGCCGCCGCCTCGTCGCGCGGGCGGTAGAAGTTCTTGGCGATGATCCGCTGGGCTTCCGGCGTGTAGAGGAATTGCAGGTAGGCCTCGGCCTGCTTGCGGGTGCCCTTCTGGTCGACATTGGCGTCGATCAAGGCCACCGGCGGCTCGGCCAGGATCGAGATCGACGGCACGACGATGTCGAACTTGCCCTTGCCGAATTCCTCGTCGGCCAGGAACGCCTCGTTCTCCCAGGCGATCAGCACGTCGCCGAGGCCCCGCTGCACGAAGGTGGTGGTGGCGCCGCGCGCGCCGGTATCGAGCACCGGCACGTTCTTGAACAGGGCCGTGACGAAGTCCTTCGCCTTGGCGTCGTCGTTGTTGTTCTTCGACAGCGCGTAGGCGTAGGCCGCGAGGTAGTTCCAGCGCGCCCCGCCCGAGGTCTTCGGGTTCGGGGTGATGACCTGGATCCCCGGCTTCACCAGGTCGTCCCAGTCCTTGATGCCCTTCGGGTTGCCCTTCCGGACCAGGAACACGATGGTCGAGGTATAGGGCGTCGAGTTGAACGGCAGCCGCTTCTGCCAGTCCGCCGGCAGCTTCTTCGAGCGGGCGGCGATGGCGTCGATGTCGCTGGCGAGCGCCAGCGTCACCACGTCGGCCGGCAGCCCGTCGATGACCGAGCGGGCCTGGGCGCCGGAGCCGCCATGGGAGGCGCGCACCGTCACGGTCTCGCCGGTCTTGGCCTTCCACTCCTTGGCGAAGGCGGCGTCGATCGCCCGGTACAGCTCCCGGGTCGGGTCGTACGAGACGTTCAGCAGCGTCTGCGCCTTGACCGGGGCCGGCGCCCCGGCGAGCGCCAGGAGCGAGGCCCCGGCGGCGAGCGCGAGCGACGAGCCCCGGAACAGCCGCTTCAGGGAGCCGAGCAGGCCGCCGCCGGCGGGCGCCGCCTCGGTCTTCGGTTCCGCTTTGGCTTCGGTCTTCGCACCGCCCTGAGGAGCCGCCGGCAGGGCCTGGACGAGGCCGAGGGCCGCCGTGTCGGTGGTGGCCCGGTCGATCAGGATCAGGCTGCCGGTGTCGCGGTTCTGGCGGTAGGCGTCGACCGCGACCTTGCGGTCGAGGCTGAGCGTCACGTCGCCGATGTCGTTGGCGCTCAAGGACCCGGCCGGCACGCCCTGCCCGGTCTCGGTGTCGATGCGCGCCCGCACGGCCTCGACCACGGCGTTCGCCGTCACCGTGCCGACCTTGGCGAGGTAGGTCGCGCCGGGCGTCAGCTCGGCCTCGTTGGCCCAGAACAGCCGGACCTCGAGACGGTCGCTGACGTTCGGCGGCTGTGCGGCCGCCGTGATGACGCTGCCGCGCGACGCATCGACCTCGTCGGCCAGCACCAGGGTCACCGACTGGCCGGCGATGGCGCGCGGCAGGTCGCCGTCATAGGTGTAGATCCGGGCGACCGTGGACGGGGTGCCGGACGGCGCCACCACCACCGCGTCGCCGACCGCGACGCTCCCCGAGGCGATCAGCCCCGAGAAGCCGCGGAAGTCGGAATTCGGCCGGTTGACCCACTGCACCGCCATGCGGAAGGGAGCGGCCTCCTCCTCGACATGGGCCGGCACCTCTTCGAGGTACTGGAGCAGCGGCGCGCCGGTATACCAGGGCGCGGCGGTGCCGGGCAGCACGACGTTGTCGCCATTCGCCGCCGAGAGCGGGATGCCGGTGACGTCGGCAAAGCGCAGGTCCCGGGCGAAGGCCTGGAACTCGGCGAGGATCGCGTCGAACCGGTCCTGCGACCAGCCGATCAGGTCCATCTTGTTGACCGCCAGCACGACGCGGCGGATGCCGAGCATCGAGACCAGGAGCGCGTGGCGCCTCGTCTGCGGGCTCAGCCCCTTGCGGGCATCGACCAGCAGCACCGCGACCTCGGCGGTCGAGGCGCCGGTCGCCATGTTGCGGGTGTACTGGACGTGGCCGGGGGTGTCGGCGACGATGAAGGAGCGCCGCTCGGTCGAGAAGAACCGGTAGGCGACGTCGATGGTGATGCCCTGCTCGCGCTCGGCCTGGAGGCCGTCGACGAGGAGCGCGAGGTCGATCTCGCCGCCCCGCGTGCCGTGGCGGCGCGAATCGCGCTCCAGCGCGCTGACCTGATCGTCGAAGATCTGCTTGGTGTCGTGCAGCAGGCGCCCGATCAGGGTCGACTTGCCGTCATCGACCGAGCCGCAGGTGATGAACCGCAGCACTTCCTTGCGCTGGTGGGCGGCGAGGAACGCCTCGTAGCCGAAGGCGCGGGTGGATTGGTGCACGGTCATCAGAAGTAGCCTTCCTGCTTCTTGCGCTCCATGGCGCCGGCGCCGTCCTTGTCGATCACCCGGCCCTGCCGTTCGGAGGTGCGGGCGGCCAGCGTCTCGCCGATGATCTCCGGCAGGGTCGCGGCGTCGCTCTCCACCGCCCCGGTCAGCGGATAGCAGCCGAGCGTCCGGAACCGCACGAGACGCATCTCCGGCGTCTCGCCGGGATTCAGCGGCAGCCGCTCGTCGTCCACCATGATCAGCTGCCCGTCGCGCTGCACCACCGGGCGCTCGGCCGCGTAGTAGAGCGGGACGATCGGGATGTTCTCCTGCTCGATGTAGAGCCAGATATCGAGCTCGGTCCAGTTCGACAGCGGGAAGACGCGCAACGACTCGCCGCGCTGCTTCTTCATGTTGTAGAGGTGCCAGGGCTCGGCGCGCTGGCGCTTCGGATCCCAGCGGTGCTGCGCGGTGCGCAAGCTCACGATGCGCTCCTTGGCCCGCGAGGCCTCCTCGTCGCGCCGGGCGCCGCCGAAGGCCGCGTCGAACTTGTGCTTGTCGAGGGCCTGGCGCAGGGCCTGGGTCTTCATCACGTCGGTATGGACCTCGGAGCCGTGGCTCACCGGCCCGATCCCGCGGGCGAGTCCGTCCGGGTTGGTGTGGACCAGGAGGTCGAGGCCGAGTTCCTTGGCGCGCCGATCGCGGAAGGCGATCATCTCGCGGAACTTCCAGGTCGTGTCGACGTGGAGCAGCGGGAACGGCAGCCGGCCCGGCGCGAAGGCCTTGAGCGCCAGATGCAGCAGGACCGAGGAATCCTTGCCGATCGAGTACAGCATCACCGGGTTCTCGGTCTCGGCGACCGTCTCCCGCATGATGTGGATGCTCTCGGCCTCCAGGCGCTGGAGGTGGGTCAGGCGGTCGAGGCCGTCGGTACGGACCTTGAGGGCGGCGCTCATGCGGCCAGCTCCGGGTTAGTCTTGGTCGAGGATGATTCGGACGAGGGTCTCGTGGTGGACTGTGCCGGCTCGAAGGCGCCGGGTTCCTGTCCGGGCTTGATCCCGCTGCCGGGCGCGCCGGCGACATGGAGGCCGCATTCCTGCTTGCCCGCCTGCTCCCACCACCAGCGGCCGGCGCGCTCGGGCTCGCCGACCTTCACGGCGCGGGTACAGGGCGCGCAGCCGATCGACGGGAAGCCGCGGTCGTGCAGGACGTTGTAGGGCACGTAGTTCTGGTGGATCAGCTCGGCCAAAGCCTCGCGGGTCCAGTCGGCGAGCGGGTTGAGCTTGATCAGCCCGCGGGCGTGGTCGGCCTCGGCGAGCGGCGTCTCCGCCCGGTTGGCCGACTGGCCGGCGCGCAGGCCGGTGAGCCAGCCGGCGGCGCCGGTAAGGGCCCGGCCCAGCGGCTCGACCTTGCGGAAGCCGCAGCAGGCCTGGCGCGCCGCCACGGAATGACGAAAGCCGTTGATGCCGGACTCTTCGACGAACCGCTCCTCGGCCTCGCGCTCCGGCGCGTAGGCGCGGATGCGGAAGCCGTAGGCCGCTTCCGTCTCGGCCCAGGTGTCGTAGGTCTCGGGAAAGAGCCGGCCGGTATCGAGGGTCACGATCTCGGCCCGCGACTTCGCCATGCGCAACGCGTGGGTGAGGGCCTGGTCCTCCAGGCCGAAGCTCGTGGTGAAGACCAGGCGGCCGTCCACCGTCGCGTCGATCAGCGCGAGGCGCGCCTGTAGGGCGAGGGGACGCAGACGCGTCGCCAGATCTTCCGCAAGGGCGTCCTGCGCCGCGCGGTCGAGGGGGAGGGTCATGGAGAGCCCGGGATTGGCTGCTTGTGTGAAGGGGTAACTGTTCGCTATACCGAACACTGTCAAGGCATGGCTGGTCCGCGATCCCGGAGTTTTTCGTTCTCCTCGCCCCCGCGCCTCGGGATATTGGGGATCCGGTCAACCCCCGGGTAGAAAATCCGTTCCCTTCCCGAGGGTCAGCCTTGAAAGAATCTTCTCCAGAATCGGAGCCGCGCAGTGGATGCCATCGATTTGAAGATCCTCGCCCTGCTCCAGAACGACGCGACCCTGTCGATCGCCCAGATCGGGGAGCGCGTCGGCCTGTCGCAGACCCCGTGCTGGAAGCGCATCCAGCGCCTCGAGGCCGACGGGGTGATCGACCGCCGGGTGGCGGTGCTCGACCCGGTGAAGTTGGGATTGGGGTTAACGGTTTTCGTCTCGATCGAGACCAGCGACCATTCCCGCGAGTGGCTGGAGCGCTTCGCCGCCACCGTGGCGGGGATGCCCGAGGTGCTGGAATTCTACCGCATGGCCGGCGACGTGGATTACATGCTGCGCGTCGTGGTGGCGGACATGCAGGCCTACGACGCCTTCTACAAGCGCCTCATCGCGGGGCTGCCGCTGAAGAACGTCACCTCCCGGTTCGCCATGGAGAAGGTGAAGAGCACCACCGCCCTGCCGCTGCCGACGGCGCCGTTCGTCCAGGCCGTCGCGGCGAACGGAAAATAATATTCTCTCTACGCGCCCGCGGACGATAACGACGATCTCCCGCGGACGCGTTCTTCAAAAAGAACATTTCGGTTGACTCCGGGCCGGCGCGGGCACATCTGTGCGGGCATGTCTCGCCCCGCGCTTCTCCCCCGCACGGCTCCCTTCGGCGACGCCGAGCGGGCCCATCTCGATGCCGCCCTCGGCTCCACCACCGCCCTGCAACGGGCGTGGCTCGCCGGCTTCCTCGCCGGGCTCGACGCCGCGGGAGGCGCCGCCACCGCCGAGGCGCCCGCCCCGGCCGCGCCGCCGCGGGCCGCCGAGCCGCTGACGATCGTCTTCGCCAGCGAATCGGGCAATTCCGAAAAGCTCGCCGGCGACGTGTCGAAGCTCGCCCGCAAGACCGGCTTCAAGCCGAAGGTCGTCGACTTCGCCGACCTCGACGTGGCGGCCTTGGGGAAGGAGAAGCGCCTGATCGTCATCGCCGCCACCTGGGGCGAGGGCGAGCCGCCGGCCCGGGCCGTGCGCGCCTATGGCGAGATCATGGGCGAGGGCGCGCCCCGCCTCGACGGGGTCGAGTTCGGCGTGCTGGCGCTGGGCGACACGTCCTATGCCGAGTTCTGCGCCATCGGAAAGCGCCTCGACGATCGCTTCGAGGCCTTGGGCGCCAAGCGCGTGCTGCCGCGGGTCGATTGCGACCTCGACTTCGACAAGCCGGCCGCCGCCTGGATCAAGGACGCCCTCAAGGCGCTGGCGCCGGCCGAGGCCGCCGCGGGCAACGTCGTGGCGGTGGATTTCGCCCGCACGGCGGGCGGCGACGAGGAGGTCGAGCTCAGCCGCGAGCCGGTCGTCGTCGAGGTGATCGAGCACGTCAACCTCAACTCGTCGCGCTCCGACAAGGAGACGATCCACCTCGCGCTCGCCTTCGAGGACGCCGCTCCCGCCTACGAGCCCGGCGACTCCCTCGAGCTCTACCCCGAGAACGACCCGGCGCTGGTCGACCAGATCCTCAAGGCCGCCGGTCTCGAGGGCGATTCGGTGCTGCGCCAAGCCCTGCTCGCCGAGCGCGACATCACCACCCTGTCGGCCGCGACGGTCGAGCGCTTCGTCAAGGCCACGGGCCACGAGGAGGCGCGCCGCCTGATCGAGTCGAACGAGGTCCGGGCCTGGATCGAGGGCCGCCACCTCGTCGACCTGATCGAGACCTATCCGGCCAAGCTGACGGCGCAGCACCTCAGCGACATCACCCGGCCGCTGCCGCCCCGGGCCTACTCGATCGCCTCCTCGCGGGCCGAGGTCGGCGACGAGGCTCACCTGACCATCGCGGCGGTGCGCTACACCACCCACGACCGGGCGCGGACGGGCGTCGCCTCGGTCCACGTCGCGGACCGGATCCGCACCGGCGCCAAGCTGAAGGTGCGGGTGAAGCCGAACAAGCATTTCCGCCTGCCCGCGAACCCCGCCACCGACATCATCATGGTCGGTCCCGGCACCGGCGTGGCGCCGTTCCGCGCCTTCGTGCAGGAGCGCCGCGCCACCGAGGCCCCGGGCCGCAACTGGCTCTTTTTCGGCGACCGTCACTTCACCCACGACTTCCTGTACCAGCTCGAATGGCAGGAGGCCCTGGAGGACGGGTCGCTCGCCCGCATAGACGTCGCCTTCTCCCGCGACCAGCCGGAAAAAATCTACGTCCAGGACCGGATCTGGGAGCAGCGGCGCGAACTCGTCTCCTGGCTCGACGGCGGCGCCCACTTCTATGTCTGCGGCGACGCCAAGGCGATGGCCAAGGACGTGCGGGCGGCGTTGGTGCGTGCCTTCGCCGACGTGAAGGGCCTGGATGCCGCGGCCGCGGAAGCGGCGGTGGCCGGCCTGGAGCGCAGCCACCGCTATCAGCAGGACGTGTACTAGGGTCCGCATCGCCGGGTGCGCATCTCCCCTCTCCCCGCGGGCGGGGAGAGGGCTGTCGACCCCTTGTCGGGTCGACAGCGAGGCGGCAGCCGAAGGTGAGGGGGAGGTGCCGGATGTGGCTCTTCCGGAAACACCCCCTCACCCTCGCCCTTCGGGCTTGCTGCATCTCCTGAACGGAGATGCAGCCCTCTCCCCGCCCGCGGGGAGAGGAGAAGAGAGCCAAGTCCGGCAACCAGTTCCGAGGCGTCAAACCCTCACCCCCGCCCCTCCTCCCACCCGATGAGGGGATCCCGCGTCTCCTTCGGTGCTGTCAGGCGCCCGGGACGCTGGTAGATCATGCGCCGTACCCGGCGCCCGAACGGACACACCCCATGGCCGACCATAAGACCGCCGACACCCCCACCGCCGAGCGCGTCTACGAGACGCCGCCGACCGAGCGTCCGATCACCGAAGCTGAAGCGGCCCGAGCCGCCAAGCTCTCGGCGAACGAGCACATCAAGATCGCCAGCGGCTACCTGCGCGGCACCCTCGCCGAGGGGCTCCTGAAGAACGCCACGGGGGCGATCTCGGACGATGACGGGCAGCTCGTGAAGTTCCACGGGATGTACCTTCAGGACGACCGTGACCTGCGCGCCGAGCGGACCAGGAAGAAGCTCGACAAGGCCTATTCCTTCATGATCCGCCTGCGCATCGCCGGCGGCGTCGTGACGCCGAAGCAATGGCTGATCCTCGACGAGATCGCCCGCACCTACGCCAACGGGACGCTCCGGGCGACGACGCGCCAGACCTTCCAGTATCACGGCGTCATCAAGTCGAACCTCAAGCGCACGATGGCGGCGATCGACGCGGCGTTGCTCGACACGATCGCGGCCTGCGGCGACGTCAACCGCAACGTGATGGCGGCGACGAATCCGGCCCAGAAGGGCGCCCACGAGGCCGCCTACAAGCTGGCCAAGGACATCTCCGACAGCCTCCTGCCGAAGACCAATGCCTGGCGCGAGATCTGGCTCGACGGAGAGCGCGTGGTCGGCGGCGAGGACGCGTCCGAGGTCGAGCCGGTCTACGGCAAGACCTACCTGCCGCGGAAGTTCAAGACGATCGTGGCGGTGCCGCCCTCCAACGAGGTCGACGTCTACGCCCACGACCTCGGCTTCATCGCGATCCTCGACAAGAAGGGCAAGGTGACGGGCTGGAACGTCACCGTCGGCGGCGGCATGGGCATGACCCACGGCGAGACCGACACCTTCCCGCGCACCGCCGACGTGATGCTGTTTTCCGAGCCGGAATACGCCCTCAAGGTCGCCGAGGCGGTGATGACCGTCCAGCGCGACTGGGGCAACCGCAATGTCCGCAAGAACGCCCGCCTGAAGTACACGATCGAGCGCTACGGCCTGAAGGCCTTCCGGGCCGAGGTCGAGAAGCGGGTCGGCCGCGCCTTCCAGGACCCGAAGCCGTTCACCTTCACGGGCAACGGCGACCGTTACGGCTGGGTCGCGGGCGACGACGGCAAGCACCACCTGACGCTCTACGTGCCGTCGGGCCGGATCAAGGACGTCGAGGGCGGGCCGCAGTTCCTGGCCGGCCTGCGCCGCATCGCCGAGGTGCACCAGGGCGATTTCCGCCTCACCGGCAACCAGAACGTCATCATCGCCAACGTCCCGGCGGATAAGAAGGCGGAGATCGACGCGCTGGTGCAGGAATACGGCCTCACCACCGGCGCGGGGGCGTTGCGCCGCAACAGCCTCGCCTGCGTGGCGCTGCCGACCTGCGGCCTGGCTCTCGCCGAGAGCGAGCGCTACCTGCCGAGCCTGATCGACGAGCTGGAGGAGAGCCTGGCCTCCCACGGCCTGTCTGACGACGACATCACCATCCGGATGACCGGCTGCCCGAACGGCTGCGCCCGGCCGTTCATTGCCGAGATCGGCCTCGTCGGCCGCGGCCCGGAGCGCTACAACCTCTATCTCGGCGCCGCCTTCGACGGCTCGCGGCTGAGCAAGCTCTACGCCGAGGACGTCACCGCCTCCGACATCCGCCCGAAGCTCGACCCGCTCTTCGCGGCCTACGCCAAGGACCGGACGAAGGGCGAGCGCTTCGGCGACTTCGTGATCCGGGCCGGCTACGTGGCGAAGACCGGCAACGGGCCGGACTTCCACGTCCAGACCGGCGCGCAGAAGGCGGTGGCCTGATCGGTTCGGAGTGGGCTCGCGCGCGTCAGGCAACCGAGCCCACTGCCATTCCCACCCGCCCACCTCATCCTGAGGTGTCAGCCCATCGATGATGGACCGACCTCGAAGGAGGACTCCAGTCAGCCCTGAGGCTTTCGGGAGCCCTCCTTCGAGGTCAGCCGATGTTCAATCGGCTGACACCTCAGGACGAGGGTGTGGTTGGGATGGATGGACGACAATTCCGGCTTTCGCTCTCGCGAACCGGAATCCCTCACCCCGCCGCATCCAGTTCCTTGACGATCGCCGCGATCACCCGCGTGTCCGTCGGCTCGACCGGCGTGGCGAAGGCGGCGGCGAGATGCCCGTCGCGGCCGACGAGGTACTTGTGGAAGTTCCAGCGCGGCGTCTCGGCCGGCTTCTCGGCCGCGGCCCAGCGGTAGAACGGGTGGGCCTGCGGCCCCGTCACGCCGGTCTTGCCCACCACCGGGAAGGTGACGCCGTGGTTCTTGCGCGCAGCCTCGGCGATCGCCATCCCGTCGAGGGGTTCCTGGCGGCCGAAATCGGCGGAGGGCACCGCGATCACCGTCAGCCCGCGCGGGCCGAACCGGGTCCAGAGCTGCTGCAAGCCGGCGAATTGCGGGGCGTAGCCGCAGGCCGTCGCGGTGTTGACGATCAGGATCGGCTTGGCCGAGAGGTCCGCCAGCGCGAGGCGGCCGCCCTCGGGTTTGGCGAAGCTGAAGGCCGAGGCGGTGACGGCGCTCTGGGGGGCCGCGGCCCGGGCGGGCAGAGCCAGGGCGCTTCCGATCAGGGCCAGGGCCTCGCGGCGGGCGAGCGGCATGGGGAACGTCTCCTCGATGAACTCGCCCGACTGTGTCGCGGCGGGCCAGGCCGCGCAAGCGGCGGCGCAAGGCCACGCTTGCACAAGGTCGTGTGGTCGTCTCGTCTCCCGATGAACTTCCGGCCGACTGTCACGTTGTCCGACGAGATTGGTCGGGAGGTCAGACGTGGACCGGCACGAGATCCTGAATTACTTCGAGCATCGCCGCGACGGCGCCTGGGTCTGCACCCGGCCCGTCACCCTGACCACCACCCGGGCGAGCGTGGTGATCCAGCCCGGCGCGCGGTTCGATTACGGCAAGAAGGTCGGCGGGATCGACCTCGCCGAGTACCTGGAGCGGCTGGGCTCCCAGTTCGGGTCCTGATGACGGCTCCGGCCGGGTGACGCAGATGCCACACCCGGCCCGAAGGTCGTCGGCGCCTTTTGACCCCGGCCCGATCGGCACGATAGGCTTCGCGGATGATCCCTGCCCTGTCCGCCCCCTCACCGGTCGAGGAATCACCGCCCGATACCCGCTGCCGCATCCTCGCGACGGCGGAGCGGTTCTTTCGCGAGATCGGCTACCAGAAGACCACGGTGGCCGACATCGCCAAGACCCTGCGGATGAGCCCGGCCAACGTCTATCGCTTCTTCGACTCGAAGAAGGCGATCAACGAGGCGGTGGTGGCGCGCATCATCGGCGAGGTCGAGGCCCGCATCGCCGCCGTGGCCGGCCGGCCCGGGCTCACCGCCGAGGCGCGCCTGCGCGAGGTCATCGTCTTCCTGCACCGCGACGCCGTCGGCCGCTTCACCGGCCACCCGCGGATGCACGAGATGATCGAGGCGGCGATGTCCGAGAGCTGGGATGTCTGCCGGCACCACGTCGACCGGATCACCGCGGTGCTGGAGCGCGTCATCGCCGACGGTGCCGCCGGGGGCGAGTTCTCGGTCGAGGACCCGGCGGTCGCGGCGCGCTGCGTCCACACGGCGATCGTGCGCTTCTGCCACCCCGTGCTGGTGGTGCAATGTCCGGACGATTTCGTGCCGGACCTGGACGTGATGATCGCCTTCCTGATCGGCGCGCTGAAAGCCGGATGGGCCGCGCCCACCGCGACCTGACGCCTGGCCGATCCCGCGTGAGCCGTCCTCCCAACCGTGACGGTTCGGGAGGGGGCGGCTCACGCCCTCCTGGTGGTCGCGACGAGGAAGCTCACGCCGCCCTGGCCTCGAAGTCGATTCGCGGGTCGATCCAGCTGTAGGTCAGGTCGGAGATCAGGTTCACCACCAGGCCCAGCAGCGAGAAGATGTAGAGGTTGGCGAACACCACCGGGTAGTCGCGGTTCACGATCGACTCGAACGAGAGCAGGCCGAGCCCGTCGAGGCTGAAGATGGTCTCGATCAGGAGCGATCCGGCGAAGAACGCCGAGATGAAGGCACCCGGGAATCCCGCCACCACGATCAGCATCGCGTTGCGGAAGACGTGGCCGTACAGCACCTGGCGCTCGGACAGGCCCTTCATCCGGGCTGTCAGCACGTATTGCTTGCGGATCTCGTCGAGGAACGAGTTCTTGGTGAGCAGGGTCGAGGTGGCGAAGGCCCCGATCGCCATGGCGACGATCGGCAGCGTGATGTGCCAGAGGTAGTCCGTCACCTTCTGCCAGAGCGGGAAGTGCGACCAGCCCTCGCTGGTCAATCCCCGCAACGGGAAGATCTGGAAGAACGACCCGCCGGCGAACAGCACGATCAGCAGGATCGCGAACAGGAAGCCGGGAATGGCGTAGCCGACGATGACGACGCCCGACGTCCAGACGTCGAAGGGCGAGCCGTCCCGCACCGCCTTGCGGATGCCGAGCGGGATCGAGATCGCGTAGGAGATCAGCGTCATCCAGAGGCCGAGGCTGATCGAGACCGGCAGCTTCTCGCGGATCAGCTGGAGCACCGAGACGTCGCGAAAGTAGCTCTTTCCGAAGTCGAAGCGGGCATAGTCCCACAGCATCTTCACGAAGCGCTCGGGTGCCGGCTTGTCGAAGCCGTATTGCTGCTCGAGGCGCTTGATGAAGGCCGGATCGAGGCCTTGCGCGCCGCGATAGCGGGAATTGGATTCCCCTCCCCCGGCCTGGGAGGTCCCGCCGCGGCCGGCGAGGTCGCCGCCGCCGCCGGTCACCCGGGACATGGCGGTGTTCTGGCCCTGGAGCTGGGCCAGCACCCGCTCCACCGGCCCGCCCGGGGCGAACTGCACGATTACGAAGGAGATCAGCATGATCCCGAGGATCGTCGGGATCATCAGGAGGAGCCGGCGCAGGATGTAGGCGGCCATCGAATCAGGTCCTTCCGATCTTCCTGGCCTTGTCGGCGTCGTGCCACCACAGGGTGGGCACGCCGAGGCCGTATCGGGGCAGCTCGCGCGGGCGGCCGTACAGGTCCCAGAGCGCGAGGCGGTGGGTGCCCGAGTACCACATCGGCACCCAGTAGCGGCCGGCCCGCAGCACCCGGTCGAGGGCCCGGCAGGCGGTGGTGAGGTCCGCCCGCGAGGCGGCGTCGGCGATGCGGTCGAGCATCGCGTCGGCGGCCGGGCTCTCGATGCCGGCGAGGTTCTGCGAGCCCGGCACCTTGGCGGCGCGGCTGCCATAGACCTCGCGCAAGCCGGCGCCCGGCGTCGGCGAACCGCCGAACCGCGTCGAGACCACGTCGAAGTCGAACTCCTTGAGCCGCGCCTGGTACTGTGCCGCATCGACGAGGCGCGAGCTCGCGCGGATGCCGAGCAGGCTCAGGTTCTTGATGTAGGATTGCAGCAGCGGCTGGAAAAGCGGCGTGGAATCCAGGAACTCGAAGGCCAGCGGCTGGCCGTCCGGCAGCTTCATCACCCCGCCGTCGCGGGTGCAGCCGGCCTGCCGCAGCAGGGTGTCGGCCCGGCGCAGGAGCGCCCGGTCCTGGCCCGACCCGTCCGAGCGCGGCGGCGACCACGGCTCGCCGAACACCTCGTCGGGCACCCTGCCGCGAAACGGTTCGAGGAGCGCCAGTTCCTCGGGCGCCGGCATCCCTTCCGCCTTCAGGTCGGATTTCTCGAAGAACGAGGCGGTGCGCGTATAGGCGCCGTACATCAGGTTCTGGTTCGACCATTCGAAGTCGAAGGCGAGCCCGATCGCCTCGCGGATGCGGGGATCGCGGAAGACCGGCCGGCGGGTGTTCAGGAACCAGCCTTGCGTGGCCGAGGGCGTGTGGTCCGGCACCGTCTCGCGCTTGACCCGGCCCTCCTGGACGGCCGGGAAATCGTAGCCGGTGGCCCAGACCCGGGAGGTGAACTCCTCGCGCCAGGTGAAGGTGCCGGCCTTGAACGCCTCGAACGCCACGTCGCGGTCGCGGAAATATTCGTAGCGGATCTCGGAAAAGTTGTTCTGGCCGACGGTCACCGGCAGGTCGGCGCCCCAGTAATCGGCGACGCGCTCGAAGGCGATGAAGCGCCCGACTTCGAACCGGGCGACCCGGTAGGCGCCGGAGCCGAGCGGCGGCTCGAGCGTCGAGGCCTCGAAGTCTCGGGCCCGGTAATAGGCCTCCGAGAAGATCGGCAGCTCGGCGACGATCAGAGGCAAGTCGCGGCTGCGGCCCGGCGCGAATCGCACCAGAACCGCGTCGTCCCCGTCCGGGGTGACGCCGGCGACGTCGCGCAGGAGCGCGGCGATCTGCGGGTGCCCCTTCTCCTTGAGCGTCAGGATCGAGAAGGCGACGTCGCGGGCGGTGAGCCGCGCGCCGTCGTGGAAGCGCGCCTGCGGGCGCAACGCGAAGCGGTAGGCCAGCCCGTCCGCGCTCACCGACACGCTGCGGGCGACGAGGCCGTAGAGGGCGTCGGGCTCGTCGAGGGCCCGGACCATCAGGCTGTCGAAGGTCAGGTCCATGCCGGCGGCGCCGTCGCCCTTCAGCACGTAGATGTTGAGGGTGTTGAAGGTCTCGAAGGCCTGGTTGCCGGTGGTGGTCGAGAGTGTGGCCGAGAAGGTGCCGCCCTTCGGAGCGAGCGGCTCGACATAGTCGAAGTTCTTGAAGTCGGCCGGATATTTCAGGTCGCCGAAGCTCGACAGGCCGTGGCGCTCGGCACCCTGTGCGCGGGCCGGGAGGCGGGCGGCGAGCAGAGCCGCCCCGCTCCCGGTGAGGAAGGTGCGCCGGCGCATCAGCGCGCCACCCCGGTCTTGGCGGCGAGCGCCTGGTCGTACCACCAGGTCGTCGGGAAGCCCGAGGCACCGTATTTCGGCAGCACCGCCGGATGGGCGAAGCGGTTCCAGCGCAGGGTCCGCGACACCGGCGAGGACCATTGCGGGACCACGTAGTCGTGGGCGAGGAGCACCCGGTCGAGCGCCCGGGTCGCCGCGACCAGCTCCTCGCGGTCGCCGGCATAGATCACCTTGTCGATCAAGGCGTCGACGCCCGGATCCTTGATGCCCGCGAGGTTGCGCGAGCCCGGCCGGTCGGCGGCGGCCGAGCCCCAGAAGTCGCGCTGCTCGTTGCCGGGCGAGAGCGACTCGGCCCAGTTGCTCAGCGCCAGCGCGTCGAAGTCGAAGCTGCGCACCAGGTTCTGGTACTGGGCCGGATCGACCACCCGCAGGCTCACCTTGAGGCCGATGCGCTCGAGCGCCGCGCGGTAGGGCAGCACCACCCGCTCGGCCGAGTTGTCGTAGCCGAGGAACTCGACCGTGAAGGGCTGGCCGCTCGCCTTCTCGACCATCTGGTTGCCGCGGATCTCGTACCCGGCCTCCTGGAACAGGCGCACCGCCTCGCGCAGGTTCGCCCGCACCGCTTCCGCGCTGCCGTTGACCGGGTTCCTGTAGGGCGTGGTGAAGACGGAGGCCGGGACCTTGTCCTTGAGGCTCTCCAGGATCGCCCGCTCGCGGCCCTCCGGCAGGCCCGACGAGGCCAGCTCGGTGCCGAAGAAGAACGAATCGACACGGCTGTAGAGCCCGTAGAACAGGGTGCGGTTCATCTCCTCGAAGTCGAAGGCGAGGTTGAAGGCCCGGCGCACCCGCGCATCCGTGAATTTCTTCCGGCGCAGGTTGAGGGTGAAGGCCTGCATGATGCCCATGCCGGCCTGCGGGAATTCCTCCTTGACGATCCGGCCCTCGCGCACGGCCGGGAAGCCGTCATAGGCGGTGGCCCAGTTGCGGGCGATGTTCTCGGTGCGCCAGTCGAACTGGTCGGCCTTGAACGCCTCGATCATCACCGTCGCATCGCGAAAATACTCGGCGCGCTGGGTGTCGAAGTTGTTGGAGCCGCGGTTCACGGGAAGGTCGCGGCCCCAGTAATCCGGCACCCGCTCGTAGGTGGCCGAGCGGCCGGCATCGAACCGGGCGAGGCGGTAGGGGCCGGAGCCGAGCGGAATCTCGAGCGTCGTCTCGGTCGGGTTGCGGGTCTTGCCGCTGGCGTCCTTGCCCTGCCACCAGTGCTTGGGCAGCACCGGTAGCTGGCCGACGATCTGCGGCAATTCGCGGTTGCCCTTCTCCGAGAAGGTGAAGGTGACCTCGTGCGGGCCCGTCGCCTCGGCCTTCGTCACGTTGTGGTAGTAGGCGGCGTATTGCGGGCTGTTCTCCTTCAGCACCTCGAAGGAGAAGACCACGTCGTCCGCCGTCACCGGCTTCCCGTCGTGCCAGCGCGCCTCCGGCCGCAGGCGGTAGATCACGCTGCCGAGATCCGCGGCCGGCTTCACGCCGTCGGCGAGCAACCCGTAATAGGTCGAGGCCTCGTCCTGCGCCTGGGCCAGCAGGGTGTCGTAGATCAGCGGGATCTGGCTTTCGAGGTCGCCCTTCACCCCGGCGACGATCATGTTGAAGTTGTCGAACGAGCCCTGCGAGCCGAACCGCACCAGCCCCCCCTTCGGGGCATCGGGGTTCGCGTAGTCGAAATGCGTGAAGCCCGCCGGGTATTTCGGCTCGCCGAGGAGCGACAGGCCGTGGCGCCAGCCGTCCGCGGCGGACGCGACGCCGCCGCCTGCGGGCGCTCCCTGCGCATGAAGCCGGGCCGGGAGGGCGGCGAGGCCGAGGAGAGCGGGCGCGAGGGCGAGGGCGGCGCGGCGAGTGAGGGGGCGTGCGATCACGCGGGGCGATCCTCCGGTGGAAAAGGTCTCCCCCCGTTCTAGGTCGCGGGGTGCCGCTCCGCCAACCCGGGCGCGTCCGCGCAGGGGCCCCGGACGAGAAAGGCCGGGCTCTCGCCCGGCCTCGTCGGTCGTCCCGCGGTGGTCCGTTCCGCCCGTCAGGGCTTCGGGAAATCGACCGGCTTGTCGGACAGGGTGCGCAGATAGGCCAGGATGTCGGCCCGCTCGGCGCCCGAGGGCACGCCCGCGAAGGCCATGATGGTGCCCTGCACGTACTGCTTGGGGCCGTGCAGGAAGTGGTCCAGATCCTCGTAGGTCCAGTTGCCGCCCTTGGCCTTCATGGCGGCGGAGTAGCCGAAACCCTCGTGGCTGCCCTTCGGCCGCTCGACGACGCCGTAGAGGTCGGGACCGACCTTGTTGGGGCCGCCCTTCTCGAAGCTGTGGCAGGCCATGCACTTCTTGGCGGCCGCCTGGCCCTTGGTGGCGTCGGCGCTGGCGAGGCGCACGGGGAGCGGCTCCTCCTTGGCGGCGGCGGGCGCGGCGGCGGCATTCTCCTCGGCGGCCGGGAGGGCGTAGCCGCGATCACCCGCCGGCTTCGGCTTGTAGATCAGCTCGGCCAGGAAGCCCGTCCCCATCGCGAGGAGAAGGGCGCCGAGCACTGCGCCGGCGACCTTGTTAAGCTCGAAGGAATCCATTCTCGGCAGCTCCGATGCTCCGGTGAGCAGGGGCGATTCGAGGCGCGGCCCGGCGCCACGCCGCACTGGTAGTCCGCCGGTGCTTAGCCGTTCTGCGACACCGTTGACAATGGCTCTAAACATCGTCGGTTCGTCGCAGAGCCCCGGCGTGTGGACGGCGCCACGGTTGCGGCTGCATGGTCGCCCGCCGGGATGGACTGCCCGCCGGGGCCGCCCGTCATGACAAGCCCCGCCCGCACTGCTAAGAGCCGCGGCTCGCCGGGCAACCGACGCCCCGCAGGATGCGAAACCTCCGCATGTCCGATCCGCTCGTCCTGATCCCCGCCCGCCTCGCCGCGACCCGCCTGCCCGAGAAGCCGCTGGCCGACATCGCGGGCGAGCCGATGATCGTGCATGTCTGGCGCCGGGCGGTCGAGGCCGGCCTCGGGCCGGTGGTGGTCTGCACCGACACGCCCGCCATCGTGCAGGCGGTCGAGGCGGTGGGGGGGCTCGCGGTGATGACCCGGCCCGACCACCCGTCGGGGTCCGACCGCCTCGCCGAGGCCCTGGAGGTGATCGACCCGGAGGGGCGCCACGACGTGGTGGTGAACGTCCAGGGCGACCTGCCGACCATCGATCCCGCCGCCATCGCGGCCGCCGTGGTGCCGCTCGCCGACCGGGCCGTCGACATCGCGACGCTGTGCGCCGTCATCACCCGGCCCGAGGAGCGGACGGAGCCGAGCGTCGTCAAGCTCGTCGGGTCCGAGATCGCCCCGGGGCGGCTGCGGGCGCTCTACTTCACCCGTGCGACCGCGCCCTACGGCGACGGCCCCCTCCTCCACCATATCGGGCTCTACGCCTATCGCCGCCGGGCGCTCGCCCGCTTCGTGTCCCTGCCGCCGAGCCCGCTCGAGCTGCGCGAGAAGCTGGAGCAGCTGCGGGCGCTCGAGGCCGGGATGCGGATCGACGCCGTGGTGGTGGACGACGTGCCCCTCGGCGTCGACACGCCCCACGACCTCGAGCGCGCCCGCGCCGTCCTCTCCGCCCGGCGCCTGAACTGATTTCCCCGAAAGCTGTCGCGATGAACCAGACGATCTCCTACCAGGGCGAGCCCGGCGCCAACTCGCACATCATCATCAACGAGGCCTATCCGGACTGGACGCCGCTGCCCTGCGCCACCTTCGAGGACGCGCTGACGGCGGTGCAGGACGGCTCGGCGGCGCTGGGCATGATCCCGATCGAGAACTCGATCGCGGGTCGCGTCGCCGACATCCACCACATGCTGCCGGCCTCGGGCCTCCACATCATCGGCGAGCAGTTCCTGCCGATCCGCTTCCAGCTCATGGCCCTGCCGGGCGTGGCGCTCGACGAGATCCGCACCGTGCACAGCCACGTCCACGCGCTCGGCCAGTGCCGCAAGATCATCCGGCGGCTCGGCCTCAAGGCCGTGGTCGCCCCCGACACCGCCGGAGCCGCCCGCCAGGTCGCCGAGGCCGGCGACCGCACCCGCGCCTCGCTCTCGCCGCGGCTGGCCGCCGAGATCTACGGCCTCGACATCCTGGCCGAGAACGTCGAGGACGAGGAGCACAACACCACCCGCTTCGTGGTGCTCTCCCGCGAGCCGGCGCTGCCGCCGGTGGGGACGGGCCCGACGGTGACGAGCTTCATGTTCCGGGTCCGCAACATCCCGGCGGCGCTCTACAAGGCGCTCGGCGGTTTCGCGACGAACGGCGTCAACATGACCAAGCTCGAGAGCTACATGGTCGAGGGCCAGTTCACCGCGACCCAGTTCTACGCCGAGGTCGACGGCCACCCGGAGGAGCCGTCCCTGCGCCGGGCGCTCGACGAGCTCGCCTATTTCTCGAGTGCGATCCGGATCATCGGAACCTATCCGGCCCACCCGTTCCGGGAGAGCGCCCGTCCGCCGGCGGAGTGATCCTGCCGGTCGCCGATCGTCGATGCCGGTCGCCGATACCGGTCGCCACGTGTCGCCGAGCCGCCGGTTCGGCATCCGGTCGTCGACACGGCTCACAGGGCTCCCGACCCTAAGCAGACTTGCGTTGGCAGGCCGACGCTTCGCCCGCTCAGGTTCTTGTCGCGTCGCAGGTTTTCACCGCCGAACCGGTGTCCGCTTCGGCGACATCTGCTTGGGTCCGACCGGGAGCCTTCCCGGTCGGCGGCGGCCCCGGGAAGGCGTCCGCGCAGAGACGCAGGGCCTGTTTGGCTCGTGATGACTTTGACTTGCAGCAAATCCGACTTGCGGCGACCCGATCGCGAGGGGGCTATCCTGCCCTCCACCTCCCGATGATGTTGCCGGTGGAATAGAAGGGATCGATCGGGCAAACAGGCTCTCGCAGTCCACGACAGCGGCGGATGCGAGTGCTGGCGAATGCAGGTCCTCGTGAGCCGCCTCCCGTCCCGCACGACTGAAGCGATGGCGGAAGGAGATCCGGGAACGGGACGGCTCGAGGCCGAACGTGGGCCTGCCGGCGTCGCGCCTGCCAGTGTCGCGTATCGGGACCGAGACTGCCGCAGGCGCGGGACCGCCTCCGGGTGACGGAGGCTTTGCCGTCGCTCCGAAGCAAGCGCGCTCGCCGTCGTCATGGATGACGACGATCGGGGCCACTTTGGATTTTCGAGCGCTACTCCCACGCGGCCGAGTGCATTCGCCGCGCGCGTTGCTGCCCGCCAACGCATTGGATGCCGATTGAACGACCGTCAGCTGTCAGATCTCATGCGGCGCGCCGCAGATCGACCAGCAAATCGCATGATTAAGTCTAAATTAACGATATTCGATTAGCGACATCCAGCATAGTTGCAAAATTATCACACGCAAAAAATATAGTTGAGCGTTCAGCTTGAACGCGTGACCTGCGTCGCTTTGCTTGGACATCTTACGCAGGGGTCTGAGGCAATCCTTTGCAGGTGGTCACGACAATGATTATGTCGCGTCGCTTCGGCGGATTTCCGCTCGGTATCCGGGCGAAGATCGTTGGCTCTTCACTCGTTTCGATCGTCATCCTCTCATCCATCGTCGTATACGAAACGAGAACCATATCGTCCTTGTCGGACAAGATCGATCAGCTCGGCAGATCCGACGAGCGGTCGTTCTACGTCGTCGGCCTGCAGGAGCGCTACGCGAGCCTGAGTGCCGCGCTGAGCGGTCTCCTGTTGTCCAATTCCGAGGACAACAAGCAGGAACTGGCGAGAACCCGCACGCGCATGGCCGAGATGCTGGGCGACCGCCCGGCGACGCAGAACGAGGCGGCGATGCAGCCGGTCGTCGCGCTCTGGTCGCGGTTCTCGGGCCTCGTCGACGGGTCCTCGGCCGTGCCCGCCCTGATCGCCCGGCGCGACGAGATCGCCGAGGAGCTGGTCCCGCTCGGAGCGAAGATCTCGTCGACGATGCTGGACCTCGTCACGCAGGCGGATACCGGCGATGTCGGCCGATCGATCGTCATGACCATCAACGCCTCGTTCACCCGCGGCCGGCCGATCGTCGAGCAGGCCCTGCGCACGGGCGACGAGGACGAGCTCTTTCTGGCCACGCAGCAGATCGCCTCGATCACCCACGCGTTGCAATCGCTGCCGATTCCCGGGGCCCCGGTCACGGCCCTGCCGGAGATCGGGACGATCCGGACGGCCATTGGTGCCTATTCGGCCCAACTCGGCCACCTCCAGACGACGATCGAGGCGCTGAACAAGGCGCGCGCCGAGCAGATCGAGGTCGACGCCGCGATGAAAGCCGCCCTGGGGGCGATCGTCCAGCAGCAGACCGAGGCCATGGCGACCATCCGGGCCGAGGCCTTCGGGACGGCGCGGAGCGCCACCGAGGTCGCCGTCGTCAGCGCCGGGGTGGCGATCGTCTTCAGCCTCACCCTGGCCTGGATCCTGAGTGGCAGCATCAGCCGGCCGACTCGCCGGATGACGCAGGCGGTGCGGGCGCTGGCGAGCGGCGACGTCGAGGTGGTGGTTCCGAGCCGCGGACGGCGTGACGAGATCGGGATCATCGCCGAGGCGGTGCAGACCTTCAAGGAGGCTCTGATCCGGTCGCGGGCCCTCGAGGCGGAGGCCGCGCGGGCACGGGCTTCGGCCGAGGAGCAGCGCAAGGCCGGCATGCGGCAGATGGCCGACGGCTTCGAGCACGCGGTCGGCGGGATCGTCCGGCTGGTCTCCACCTCGGCGACGCAGCTCCAGGCCACCGCCCAGCGGATGAGTGCCGCGGCCTCCGACACGGCCGGGCGGTCGGTGACGGTTGCGGCGGCGGCCGAGGAGGCGGCCGCGAACGTCAACACCACGGCGGCGGCGGCCGAGGAGATGGGCTTGTCCGTCCAGGAGATCGGGCGGCAGGTCGACGGCTCGGCCGATCTCGCCCGCCAGGCCGTGGCGGAGGCCGGTCAGACCGGCGCCCTGGTGCATGAGCTGAGCCAGGCGGTGGCGCATATCGGCGACGTGGCGACGATGATTGCGTCGATCGCCGGCCAGACCAACCTGCTCGCCCTCAACGCCGCCATCGAGGCGGCGCGGGCGGGTCCGGCCGGCCGGGGCTTCGCGGTGGTGGCCGCCGAGGTCAAGGCGCTGGCTGGGCAGACCGCGCAGGCGACCGGGGAGATCGCCGGGCAGATCGCCCGCATCCAGGCGGTGACCGGCCAGGCCGTCTCGGCGATCGGTGCGATCGGCGCGCGCATCCAGGAGATCAGCGGCGTCTCGACCTCGATCGCCGCAGCCGTCGATGAGCAGGGCGCGGCCATGCAGGAGATCGTCCGCAACGTGAGCCAGGCCGCGCAGGGCACCGTGGAGGTGACGGGCACCATCGCGGGCGTGGCAGCGGTGGCCGAGGAGACCGGGGAGGCCGCCGATCACGTCCTCGGCGCTGCCCAGGACCTCTCGCGTCAATCCGCCCATCTCGCGGCCGAGGTCGGCCGGTTCCTCGCGACGGTGCGGGCGGCCTGACGGTGTTTTTCCCCCGCGGGGCTCAGAACAGTGAACCCTGCGCCTCGCTCGGCCGTTCCGGCGCCGGGCGCGCCGGGGTATCTTCGTCCGGGTGCAGCAGGTCCGCCGCGTCGTGGCGCACGTCGTTCACCCGCCGGCTCGCCGGGGCGAGGTCCAGCCACTCCTCCGGGGCCGGCCGGCACAGGGCAGCCGCGCGGCCGGCCTCGACGTCCCGCATGTCGAGCCACTGGTCGACGCCCTCCGGCGAGAGGATCGCCGGCATGCGCTCGTGGATCGCGGATAACAGCCCGTTGGCGCCGCAGGTGACGATCGCCGCGGTGTCGATCTCCGAGCCGTCGCGGCTGCTCCAGGTCTCCCACAGGCCGGCGAGCGCCATCGGCCGGCCGTCGGCCCGGCGGATCGCGTAAGGGGCCTGGCCGCGGGGACCGCCGCGGCGCCACTCGTAGAAGCCGTCCGCCAGAAAGATGCAGCGCCGGTAGCGCAGCGCGTTGCGAAAGCTCGGCTTCTCGGCCGCGGTCTCGATCCGGGCGTTGATGACGAGGGGGAAGTCGTCCGGGTCCTTGACCCAGGCCGGCAGGAAACCCCAGCGCATCAGCACGAAGCGCCGCCTTCCGTGCTCGGACGTCACCACCGCGACCGGCTGGGTCGGCGCCACGTTGTGGCGGGCCGGGAAGTTCGGCCGGTCGTCGTAGCCGTAGGCCTCGCGAAAGGTCTCGGGCGAGGAGGTGACGAAGAAGCGGCCGCACATCCCTGTTCGCCTCCTACAGCCAGCGCTTCCAGCGGAAGAAGGCATAGGGCAGGATCGCCGCCACCACCATCATCACCACCGCCATCGGGTAGCCGAAGCCCCAGTCGAGTTCCGGCATCGTCTTGAAGTTCATGCCGTACATCGAGGCGATCAGGGTCGGCGGCATGAACACCACCGCCATGACCGAGAACAGCTTGATGATGTTGTTCTGCTCGAGGTTGACGAGACCGAGCGTCGCGTCGAGCAGGAACTGGATCTTTCCGGAGAGGAAGCTCGCATGCTCCTCGAGCGACTGCAGGTCGCGCAGGGTCGAGCGGACCTCCTCGCGGATCTCGCGCGGTGCCTTGCTGGCCCGGTAGCTCGCCGAGAGCGAGAGCAGGATGCGCTCGACGGAGACCAGGCTCTCGCGCTGCTGCGACAGCAGCTCGTTGTGGCGCCCCAGCGCCCGCAGGGTGTCCTGCAATTCGGCGTTGCGGGCGCTCGGGTCGGTATGCTCGGCGAAGATCTGGCGCGACAGCCGGTCGATCCGCTCGCCCTGGAGCTGGAGCACGTCGGCGGCCCGGTCGATCACGGTCTCGATCAGGCCGGCGAGGATCGCCTCGCCGGTCAGCATCACGCCGGCCGGCCGCGCGGCGCGGTGGACGAACATCCGGAACGCCTGCGGATCGTCGTAGCGCACCGTGGCGAGCTTGTTGTCGCGCAGGATGAAGGTGACGCCGGTGAGCCGCGCATCGTCGGTGTCGACCCGGCAGAGCAGCCGCCCGGTCATGTAGCGGGCGCCGTTCTCGACGTAGAGGAGCTCCGAGGGCTCGATGTCCTGCATCTCCTCCCGGGTCGGGATCGAGATGCCGAGGAAGGCCTCGACCTTGTGGTCCTCCTGGCGGGTCGGCTCGATCAGGTCGATCCAGAGCGCGTCCGGCGGGATCGGCTCCGACATCTCGAGCAGGCGCCGCTCGAGGAGCGGCTGACCGGTGCTGGCGCAGGCATTGGGCTGATGGACGAAGATCAAGGGCGGTCTCGGACGACGGTGACGCGACGGAGGGGCCTTGTGGCCCGGCCGCTTGAAGGCTCCGTGACAGCTAAGCAGATTTCGCCGAAGTGGACACCGGTTCGGCGGCAAAAATCTGCGACAGGACAAGAACCTAAGCGGGCGAAGCGTTGGCCTGCCAACGCAAGTCTGCTTAGGTCACCGGTACCCCGCTTGTCGATGCCGCCCGGTCCACAGAAGCCCGGTGTTTTTGCGCCGGGTCAGGCTTCCGCCGCCCCGGCCTCCGACGGTGGCTGGCAGACGTCGATCCACTCGGCCCCGGTCAGTGCCGCCATGCGCTCGGGCGTGATCCGCACGGCGCTGTGGGGCGAGCCTGCCGCCGGCACCACCTCGTCGAAGGCCCGCAGGCTGACGTCGCAATAGACCGGCAGCGGCGTCGCGAGGCCGAACGGGCAGACGCCGCCGACGGGATGACCGGTGATCGCCTCGACCTCCTCCGCGCCGAGCATCCGGGGCTTGACCCCGAAGGCCGCCTTGGCCTTGCGGTTGTCGAGGCGCGCGTCGCCGCGCGCCACCAGCAGCACCACCCGCTCGCCGAGGCGCAGCGACAGGGTCTTGGCGATGCGGGCCGGCTCGACCCCGTGAGCGGCGGCCGCCAGCGCCACGGTGGCGGAACTCGCCTCGGTCTCCAGCACCGTGAGGTCGGGCGCGCGGGCGGCGAGGTCGGCCTTGACGGAAGCGAGGCTCATCGGCGGACCGACCCGCACGGGGAGAGAGAAGCGAACACGGGCGGGCCCTCGGGGTTGCGATGGATGCCGATCCGGCTCCCCTCGCCCGACAGGCCGGCCGGCGCAAGCCCCTTGGCCAGCGCAAGCCCCTTGGCCAGCGCAAGCCCCTTGGCCAGCGCAAGCCCCTTGGCCAGCGCAAGCCCCTTGGCCGGGGCTCGTTCGCGACGACGATCCTCTCCATCCCGGCGGCGCGGTCTGCTCCAACGCAAAAAGCGCGTGTCCCTCGCCCCGATGGCCGAGAGAACACGCGCCTGTCGCCTTGCGGCGCGGCCGATCAGTAGCGCGGGCCGCCCGTGGTGTTGCCGAGCTGCTGCTGGTAGCCCGGGCGCGACGGGTTGCGGGCGTTCGGGTTGCCGGAGCGCATGTGGTGGCGGCGCATGTGACGGCGCATGTGGCGGTCGTGCCGCTTCATGTGATGGTAGTGGTAGTGGCGGCGCATGGCGACGTGCTCGACCGTCGATTCCGCGCCGGCCACGGCCGGGGCCGGGGCGGTCACGGCGGCCGAGGCCGGGGTGAGAGCGAGACCGCCCAGCAGAACGCTCGCCGCCAGGGCCAGGGACAGGGACTTCATCGCGGTGTACTCCAGCCGGTGGCCCCTCGGCCAACCCGTGCGTCAATTCTCTGGCGCGCAACCGGTTCCGCAGCGGCATCGGAAATCATCGGGAAAACTTCCCAGGGGGGCCGGCCGGACGAAACCGATCCTCCCCGGGCCCTCGCGCCCGGCCCGCGCGAGCGGTGCAGGCGCGAGGGCCCGGACTCGGCTTGCGGACTTGCGTTGCGGACTTGCGCGGACGGACCGGCTCCGCCATCCCGGCGCCCATGCGCGCCGTCCCCTCCCTGCCGATCGATGCCGTCCTCGGCGACCTCGCGACCGCCCTGGCGCAGCCCGCCGGCCGGCCCAACGCGGTGCTGGTGGCCCCGCCCGGCGCCGGCAAGACCACCCGGGTGCCGCTCGCCCTCCTGGAGGCGCCCTGGCGTGGCGACCGCCGGGTCATCCTGCTGGAGCCGCGCCGCCTCGCCGCCCGGGCGGCCGCCGAGCGCATGGCCGCGACCCTGGGCGAGCCGGTCGGCGAGACGGTCGGCCTCAGGGTCCGCCTCGGCTCCAAGGTCTCGGCCCGCACCCGGATCGAGGTCGTCACCGAGGGCGTCTTCGCCCGGATGATCCTGGACGATCCCGAGCTCGACGGCATCGCCGCCGTGCTGTTCGACGAGTTCCACGAGCGCTCGCTCGACGCCGATCTCGGCCTGGCCCTGGCGCTCGACGCGCAAGGGGCCCTGCGCGAGGACCTGCGCCTCCTGGCGATGTCGGCGACGATCGACGGCGCCCGGGTCGCCGCGCTGATGGGCGAGGCCCCGGTGATCGTCTCGGAGGGCCGGGCCTTCCCGGTCGAGACCCGCCACCTCGACCGCGATCCGCGAGAGCGCATCGAGGACGCGGTGACGGATGCGGTGATGCGGGCGGTGCGGGCCGAGCCCGGCTCGGTCCTCGCCTTCCTGCCGGGCCAGGCCGAGATCCGTCGCACCGCCGAACGCCTCGCCGAGCGTCTCTCCGATGTCCCCGAGGTCGACCTCGCCCCGCTCTACGGCGCCCTCGACCGGGCCGAGCAGGACCGGGCGGTGCGGCCGAGCCCGACGGGGCGCCGTAAGGTGGTGCTCGCCACCGCGATCGCCGAGACCTCGCTCACCATCGAGGGGGTGCGGGTGGTGGTCGATTCGGGCCTCGCCCGGGTGCCGGTCTACGAGCCGGATCTCGGGCTCACCCGCCTCGTCACCCAGCGCGCCTCCCGGGCCTCGGTCGACCAGCGCCGGGGCCGCGCCGGGCGCACCCAGCCCGGCATCTGCTACCGCCTCTGGTCGGAGGCCGCCACCGGCGCGCTCGAACCGTTCACCCGGCCCGAGATCCTGGCCGCCGATCTCGCCGGGCTGGTGCTCGACTGCGCCGCCTGGGGCGTGTCCGACCCGACGACGCTCCCCTTCCTCGACCCGCCCCCGGCCCCGGCGCTGGCCGAGGCCCGGGCGATGCTGGCCAGCCTCGACGCCCTCGATGGCGACGGCCGCCTGACCGCTGCGGGCCGGGCGCTGCGCGCCCTCCCCCTGCCGCCGCGCCTCGCCCGCATGGTGGTGAGCGCCGCCGCCCGGGGGCGGGACGCGGCCCGGGACGCCGCCGACCTCGCGGCGGTTCTGGTGGAGCGCGGCCTCGGCGGCGATGCCGTGGATCTCGCCGAGCGGGCCGAGCGCTTCCGCCGCGACCGCTCGGCCCGGGCCGAGGACATGCGCCGCCTCGCCGCCGGCTGGGCGAGGATCGCGCTGGCCCACGCCTCGCCCCCGGCCGCCGCCGACAGGCCCGATCCCGGAACCCTCCTGGCGCTGGCCTATCCCGACCGGATCGCCCGGGCCCGGGGCAAGGCCGGCGAGTACGTGCTGGCCAACGGCCGCGGCGCCGCCCTCGATCCCGCCGCCGCGCTCGCCCGCGAGCCGTTCCTGGCGGTGGCGGAGATCGTCGGCAAGGCCTCGGCCGCCCGCATCCTGGCCGCGGCGCCGATCACGCTCCCCGCCATCGAGGCGCTGTTTGCCGACCGGATCGAGGCCCGCACCCGGGTCGAGTTCGACCCCGAAGCCCGCGCCCTGCGGGCCCGGGCGCAGCGCCGCCTCGGCGCGGTCTCGCTCGCCGAGCGCATCCTGCCGGTCCCGGCGGATCCCGACAGCGCCGCGATCCTGGCCCGCGGCCTCGCCGCCCTCGGCGTCGCCGCCCTGCCCTGGTCCAAGGCGGCGCAGCAATGGCGCGAGCGGGTGATGTTTCTCCGCAGTGCCGAGGGCGAGCCCTGGCCCGACCTCTCGGACGCCGCCCTCGCCGAGACCCTGCCCGACTGGCTCGGGCCGCATCTGACCGGCCTCACCCGCCTCGACGAGATCGGCGCCGACCGGCTCTCGGAGGCCCTGCACGACCTCGTGCCCTGGTCCCTGCGCGCCCGTCTCGATGCCGAGGCGCCGACCCATCTCGAGGTGCCGACGGGCTCGCGCATCCCGGTCGACTACGCCGCCGAGGGCGGTCCGGCGCTCGCCGTGCGGGTCCAGGAGCTGTTCGGCCTCGCCCGCCATCCGACCATCGGCGGCGGCCGGGTGCCGCTCGTCCTCCACCTGCTCTCGCCGGCCCAGCGGCCGATCCAGATCACCCGCGACCTGCCGGGCTTCTGGCGCGGCTCCTGGGCGGCGGTGCGCGCCGACATGCGCGGCCAGTATCCCCGCCACCCCTGGCCCGAGGACCCGACCACCGCCCCGCCGACCCGGCGGGCCAAGCCCCGGGGGACGTGATGCACGCCGAGGCCGACAGCGCCGAGAAATGTCGCGCACCGTTTGTCGATTCTACATTTTGAGAAAGGAAATCGCAGCAAATTTGTGAGATTCGATGATGACACGAACAAGATCGCTTCATGCTGCCTGACGATCTCGACATCATCGCCGCCGACTGGACGTGGGAGACCGATGCGGCGTCGCGGCTGACCGTTTTGCACGGCCGGTACGCGACCCTGACCGGCTTGGCCGATCCGATCGGGAGATCGTGGCCCGGTCTCGACGGGGATGGACCGGGTGACGGGATGCTCGCGTGCCGGCGGCCGTTCCGGGATGTGGTCCTGCCGCACCGGCATCCCGATGGACGGACCCGCTGGTTCCGCTTCGGCGGCGCGCCGGTCGTCGGGCCGGACGGGACCTTTTCGGGGTGGCGCGGGATCTGCGCCGAGGTGCCGGAGCCGGCAGGCGCCGAGCCCGGCTTCGCGGAGCGGGCGCGCCGCTGCGAGACGGTGCTGGACGGCCTGCCCATCGGGATCAGCGTGTTCGACCCCGAATTGCGGCTGATCCTCGTCAACGACCGGCTGCGGGACATCTTCGGGCTGCCCGAGGAGCTGCTGCGCCTCGGCACCCCCCTCGAACGCATGATCCGCACGAGTGCCGCCGCCGGCAACTATCCGGGCCTGGACCCCGACGAGGCCTGGGCCTTCGTCTCCGAGCGCATCGCTCAGCGGGTCCGGCTGCAGCGCGAGCGGCATCTGCCGAACGGAGTCCTCCTGAAGACCACCATCACCCCGCTGCCGGACGGCGGCACGATGGTGATCCACGAGGACGCGACCGACCGGGCGCGAGCCGATCGGCGGCTCGCCGAGCAGAACCGCTGGCTCGACCATGCCCTGACCCACATGTCGCACGGGCTCGTGCTGTTCGACGCCGACCACCGCATCACCGTCGTCAACCGGCAGTTCCTCGACCTGTACGGCCTGTCGCCCGAGACGGTGCATCCGGGCATCACCGCCGAGGAGCTGATCCACCGCCGTACCGAGGCCGGCAACTTCCCGGGCCTCCAGCCGGAGGAGGCCTGGCAGCAGGTGCGAGAGCGGCTGGCGACCCGCACCCGCTATCGCCTCGACCAGACCCTCGTCGACGGTCGGGTGCTCGCGGTGACCTACGCGCCGACCCCGGAGGGCGGCTTCGTCACGGTGCACGAGGACGTCACGGCGGCCAAGCGCGCCGAGGCGCAGATCGTCCACATGGCGCGCCACGATGCGCTGACCGGCCTGCCCAACCGCGCCCTGCTCCACGAGGGCCTGGCGGAGGCGCTGGCGGCCGGCGGCGGGGTCGCCGAGGGCAGAGGCTTGGCGGTCCTGTGCCTCGACCTCGACCGCTTCAAGACGGTGAACGACACCCTCGGCCACGCCGTCGGCGACAAGCTCCTGCGCCTCGTCACCGCCCGGCTCGCCGCCGAGGTCCGGGACGAGGCGGGCGACGGGCTCGCGATCCTGGCCCGCCTCGGCGGCGACGAGTTCGCCCTCGTCCTGCGGCCGGCCTCGCGCTTCCGGGCCGGCCGCCTCGCCGGACGGCTGATCGCGGCGGTCGAGCGCGACTACGACATCGACGGCGCGCGGGTCAGCGTCGGGCTCAGCATCGGCATTGCCCTGGCGCCGGCGGACGGACAGGACCCGGAAGGGTTGCTGCGCGCCGCCGACATGGCGCTCTACCGCGCCAAGGGCGAGGGGCGGGGCACGCACCGCTTCTTCGAGCCCGCCATGGACGTCGAGGTCCAGGCCCGCCGCACCGTCGAGCTCGACCTGCGCACGGCCTTGGCCGAGCAGCAATTCGCCCTGGCGTTCCAGCCCTTCCTCGACCTCTCCGCCGACCGGATCGCCGGCTTCGAGGCGCTGGTGCGCTGGCACCACCCGGTGCGCGGCGTGGTGAGCCCGGCCGCCTTCGTGCCGATCGCCGAGGAGACCGGCATGATCGTGCCCCTCGGCGAGTGGGTCCTGCGCCAGGCCTGCCGCGAGGCGGCGCGCTGGCCGCGTTCCGTGCGGGTCTCGGTCAACCTGTCGCCGGTGCAGTTCCGCGGCGGCGACCTCGACGCCACCGTGATCGCGGCCCTGCGCGATACCGGCCTCGACCCGCACCGGCTCGAGCTCGAGATCACCGAGGGCGTGCTCCTGCAGGACAACGCCTCGACGCTGGCGATCCTGCACCGGCTCAAGGGGCTCGGGGTGCGCATCGCCATGGACGATTTCGGCACCGGCTACTCGTCGCTCGGCTACCTGCGCTCGTTCCCGTTCGACAAGATCAAGATCGACCGCGCCTTCGTGGCCGACCTCGCGGTGCGCCCCGACGCGCTCGCCATCGTGCGGGCGGTGACGACGCTGGCCGACAGCCTCGGCATGACGACCACCGCCGAGGGCGTCGAGACGCAGGAGCAGCTTGCCCATCTGCGGGGCGCCGGCTGCACCGAGGTGCAGGGCTACCTCGTCAGCCGCCCGGTGGCGGCGGAGGCGGTGGCGCCGATGCTGGCGGGCGACGGCGTGGAGATGGCGCGCCGATGCGGCTAAATAGAAATATGCCCTAAAATATTGACATTACAGTCGTTTTTTGAGCGCGGGATCCCCTCTCCCGTGTGGGAGAGGGGTAGGGGCGATCGGAGATCGCGCGAGGGTGACACGCTTCAGTGTAAACCGCTGAGCGTGGTGCTGGCAGCGCTACGGTTAGAGCCAGACTCAGAACCGTATCACCCTCACCCCTTTCCCACACGGGAGAGGGAGACCCGCGCAAGAACGAAAATCGCTTCGACGCTCGCAACGGGGTAGACGATCACCGCCTCGTTTCATCCGCCAGGGACCGCGAAGCCGGTGAAGAACTGATACCACCGGCCTCTTTTCTTTGCCGTTGCGAGAGTAGGAGCGGGCGTGTCCCTTGGCGTGCTGTCGCTGGGTGAAGGCGGCAGATCCCGCCTGCTACAGCCCCGTGAGGCGCGCGCAGGCGGGCTCCGCCGTTTTCGGTCAGCGACCGTTCCGAGGGACGCCTCCGGCGCCGATGGAGTAGTCTGGCGCCATGCAAACCCGGCTCGTCCTGGCTGCCCTCGCCTTGTCCTCGATCCCGACAGTGGGATGTTCGATGACGCACGGCAATCCGAAAGAACCCGCGAAGAATCCGCATCCGGTCAAGCGTTACGAGATCACCGCCACATCGCACACACCGGGACCGTGGGATGTGATCGAGGGCAACGTAGGGTACGAGGTCATCAACAAAGATTGCCTGCCGATGAACTCGTTTCTCGGTCAGCAGGATGTGCCAAACACGGGTGTCGTCGTTGCGATGACCCGTGTGGACGACCACACGTAGAGAGGGTATTTCTACCGTGATGCCTTGCGGGACGAGGATTACTACAAGCTCGGCCTGTGCCGCTGGGACGTGACCAGCGCGGGAATCTCCGCGGTCGCCGCGGGGGCCAGGTTCAACTGGAGCCACACGCTGAGGACGCTTTTGCGCGATGGCGTGCAGACGAGCTACTTCAAGAAGACCTCGTACGGCGATCCCGCCACCGCACGCTACGGTGCGCAAGCGCTGACAATCGGTGAGCCCGACGTGTCCCAGCGCCCCGACGCATATTTTCCCGTCACCATCGTCGTCGCCGGTGTTGCACCGTGAGGGTCTGTTTGATCGACTTGTCCTGTCGATCAAACAGGCTCTGGAGAATGCCTGCTATCTTGCATCGTCCGACCACCGTATCGGTCCGAGGATGCACCATTACAGTCCAGGACTGCATATCTAGATCAGTGTCCGATCGGGCTACGACCGGACACTGATCTAGACGCCCGATCCTGCCGCATTCTCCGCGGCGAACCGATCCCACGTCGTCGGAAAGCACTCTAGTGCCGCAGACCCGGCGCCTCCTGCCCGGTCTTCTCGACGTATTCCGTGTATCCGCCGCCATAAAGGTGGATGCCCTCGGGCGTCAGCTCCAGCACCCGGTTCGACAGGGCGGCGAGGAAGTGCCGGTCGTGCGAGACGAACAGCATCGTGCCCTCGTACTGGGCGAGCGCGGCGATCAGCATGTCCTTGGTGCCGACGTCGAGGTGGTTGGTCGGCTCGTCGAGGACGAGGAAGTTCGGCGGGTCGTAGAGCATCTTCGCCATGGCGAGGCGGGCCTTCTCTCCGCCCGACAGCACCCGGCAGCGCTTCTCGACGTCGTCGCCCGAGAAGCCGAAGCAGCCGGCGAGCGTGCGCAGCGAGCCCTGGCCGGCCTGGGGGAACGCCTCCTCCAGGAACTCGAACACCGTCTGCTCGCCGACCAGCGTGTCCATGGCGTGCTGGGCGAAGTAGCCGAGCTTGACGCTGGCGCCGATGGTCACGCTGCCCGAATCCGGCTCCGTGGTGCCGGTGGCGAGCTTGAGCAGCGTCGACTTGCCGGCGCCGTTGACGCCCATCACGCACCAGCGCTCCTTGCGGCGGATGCCGAAATCGAGCCCGTCGTAGATCGTGCGGCTGCCGTAGCTCTTGGAGACCGCCTTCAGGCTGATCACGTCGTCGCCGGAGCGGGGCGCGGCGGGGAAGTCGAAGGCCACGCTCTGGCGGCGCCGGGGCGGCTCGACGCGCTCGATCTTGTCGAGCTTCTTCACCCGGCTCTGGACCTGGGCCGCGTGCGAGGCGCGCGCCTTGAAGCGCTCGATGAACTTGATTTCCTTGGCCAGCATCGCCTGCTGGCGCTCGAACTGCGCCTGCTGCTGCGCCTCGTTCTGGGCCCGCTGCTGCTCATAGAAGGCGTAGTCGCCCGAATAGGTGGTGAGCGAACCGGCATCGATCTCGATGATCTTGCCGACGATCCGGTTCATGAAGGCCCGGTCGTGCGAGGTCATCAGCAGCGCGCCGTCGAAGCCCCGGAGGAAGTCCTCGAGCCAGATCAGGCTCTCGATGTCGAGGTGGTTGCTCGGCTCGTCGAGCAGCATCACGTCGGGGTTCATGAGCAGGATGCGGGCGAGCGCGACGCGCATCTTCCAGCCGCCCGACAGGGCGCCGACATCGCCCTCGACCATCTCGGGGGAAAAGCTCAGGCCCGCCAGCACCTCGTGGGCCCGGCCCTCCAGCGCGTAGCCGCCGAGCTCCTCGAACCGGCCCTGCACCTCGCCGTAGCGCTCGACGAGCGCCTCCATCTCGTCGGCCCGGTCGGGATCGGCGAGCGCCGTCTCGATCTCGCGCAGCTCGGCGGCGATCGCGCTCACGGGACCCGCGCCGTCCATCACCTCGGACAGGACGGAGCGGCCCGCCATCTCGCCGACATCCTGGCTGAAATAGCCGATGGTGATGCCGCGATCGGACGAGACCTGGCCCTCGTCGGGCTGCTCCTCGCCGGTGATCATGCGAAACAGCGTCGTCTTGCCGGCGCCGTTGGGACCGACGAGCCCGACCTTCTCGCCGCGCTGAAGCGCGGCGGACGCCTCGATGAAGAGGAGCTGGTTGCCGTTCTGCTTGGCGATCTTGTCGAGGCGGATCATGGGAGGCGGGGGTCCGAAGTGGAGGGCGCAGCGGATCGCGCGCGGTGTCGTTGGAGATGCATGCCACGGATTCGTGGCGGCGTGGTGTCGGGCGGGATTCTCGACCGGCTGATGCCGTCGTCGCACTTCATCCCATCCCCGACCTCATCCTGAGGCGTTGACCGATCGAAGATCGGCCGACCTCGAAGGAGGGCTCCAGGGATCGCGGTGCTTTCTGGAGGTCTCCTTCGAGGCCAGTCCATCGGTGATGGACCGACACCTCAGGATGAGGTCGCAGGTGGGATGGGCGCGTCGGAGCGCTCGGCCCCTAGGCCCTGTCCCGCCCGTCGACCACGTCGGTGGCGGCCCGGAAGGCGGCGTCGGCGTCCAGCGTCGTGGTGTCGATCACCACCGCGTCCTCGGCCACCCGCAGGGGGGCGGCGGCGCGGTCGGCGTCGCGGGCGTCGCGGCGCAGGATGTCGGACAGGACCGCCTCGTAGGCCACCGCCTCGCCGCGCCCGTCGAGCTCGCGGTGACGGCGCCGCGCGCGCTCCTCCGCCGAGGCGGTGACAAAAAGCTTCACGGCGGCGTCCGGGCAGACCACGGTGCCGATGTCGCGCCCGTCGAGCACCGCACCTTCGGCCGCCCCGGCGAAGCGCCGCTGCCAGTCGAGGAGCGCGGCGCGCACCGCTCCTTGCGCCGAGACGATCGAGGCCGCCTCGCCCATGGCGCTGCCGCGCAGGCGCGGATCGGCGAGGAAGCCGGCCTCGAGCCCCCGCGCCGCGGCCGCCGCGGCGTCGGCGTCGGCCAGGTCCTGGCCGGCATCGAGGAGCGTCAGCGCCACCGCCCGGTAGAGCAGCCCGGTATCGAGGTGCGGCAGGCGGTAATGCTCCGCCAGGCGCTTGGCCAGCGTCCCCTTGCCGGAGGCCGCCGGGCCGTCGATCGCGATCACCATCGGGCCGCTCACACGCTGAGCGCGGCGCCGAGCGCCCGCATGTCGGCGAGGAAGGCCGGGTAGCTCGTGGCGATCATGGCGCCGTCGTCGACCGTCACCGGCTTGCCTGCGACCATGCCGAGCACCAGGAACGCCATGGCGATGCGGTGGTCGAGATGGGTCTCGACCGTGCCGCCGCCCTGCGGCGCCGACCCGTCGCCGTGCACGATCAGGTCGTCGCCCTCGACGATGTGGGAGACGCCGTTGGCCTTCAGGCCGGCCGCCACCGCGGCGAGGCGGTCGGATTCCTTGACCCGGAGCTCGTGCAGGCCCTGCATCCGGGTGGTGCCTTGCGCGCAGGAAGCCGCCACGGCGAGCACCGGGTACTCGTCGATCATCGCCGGAGCCCGCTCGGGCGGCACCGCGACGCCCGTCAGGCGGCTGTGGCGCACCCGCAGGTCGGCCACGGTCTCGCCGCCCTCCTCGCGCTCGTTGAGGCGCTCGATGTCGCCGCCCATCTCGATCAGCGTGGTCATGAGGCCGGTGCGGAGCGGGTTCATCATCACCCCCTCGATCACCACCTCGGAGCCCGGCACGACGAGCGCCGCCACCATCGCGAAGGCCGCCGAGGACGGATCGGCGGGCACCACCACGTCGGTGGCGGTGAGGGTCGGCTGGCCGGTGAGCGCGATGCGCCGGCCGTGCCCGCCGGGGCCGATCGCCTCGACCTCGACATGCGCGCCGAACAGGCGCAGCATCCGCTCGGTGTGGTCGCGGGTCGCGGCGGCCTCGATCACCGTGGTGACGCCAGGCGCGTTGAGGCCGGCGAGCAGCACCGCCGACTTCACCTGCGCGGAGGCGACCGGGCTCTCGTAGGTGACCGGCACCGCCTCGCGGGGGCCGCGCAGGGTCAGCGGCACCCGGCCGCCCTCGGCCTGCTCCACCACGCTCACGCCCATCTGCACCAGGGGATCGAGGATCCGCCGCATCGGCCGCTTGCGCAGCGAGGCGTCGCCGTCGAAGGTCGCGGTGACCGGATGGCCGCCGACCACGCCCATCATCAGCCGCGAGCCGGTGCCGGCATTGCCGAAATCGAGCACGCCGGCCGGATCCGACAGGCCGCCGACGCCGACGCCGCGCACCCGCCAGCGCCCCTCCCCGTCCCGGTCGATGCCCGCGCCGAGCGCCTTGGCGGCGGCGGCGGTGCGCAGCACGTCGTCGCCCTCGAGCAGGCCCTCGATCCGGGTCTCGCCGAGGCTGAGCAGGCCGAGGATGATCGCGCGGTGCGAGATCGACTTGTCGCCGGGCGGCCGCAGCCGGCCCTTGAGGGCCGTCCCGGCCTGGGCGGTGATCGGGGACGGAGTGGAATCGTGCGACACGGGCAGACGGCCTGGTTCTCGAGAATCGCGAGGGACGCGCGGGAAAACGGCGGGGTCGTTACCACGGGCACGCCGCCCCGTCATCCGCTGGACACACGGCTATTTGACAGCGCTGGCGGGCGCGACTAACCGAACCCACTCTTAGCGACATCGACAGGAACGTGACCACCGTGGCCAGACCGGAACTCGGCTTGAAGCGCCAGTGCATGAGCTGCGGCGCCAAATTCTACGACCTCAGCAGGGATCCTGCCGTGTGCCCGAAATGCGGCACCGTCTATCAGGTCGCCGCCCTCACCTCCACCCGCGTCCCCGCCCCGGCGATCGCCAACCGCGCCCCGCGTGAAGAGGAGACCGAGGAGGAGGCCGGCGCCCCCGAGATGGTCTCCCTCGACGAGGTCGAGGCTGCCGAGGGCGGCGACGACGTGGCGGGCGACGACGATGCCGACGTGGCCGATGCCGGCGGCGACGACGACACCTTCCTGGAAGAGGACGAGGAGGGCGGCGACGACGTCTCCGACTTCATCGACAGCGATATCGAGAGCGACGAGGAATCCTGATCGCCGCGGGGGCGACAAGTGCCCGGTTGTCGCCCCAACTCGTTGATTGATCTCGGGAATTCGCGGCAGTCACGAAAACTTCGCGAAGACCCGCCCCGAGGGCTTGTGTCGAACGCCGCACCCTCATATACAGCCGCTCACCGGCGACGGCGCCCTCCCGGAGGGTGGCGGGCCGGTTCTCGGACGGATCCCAAACGTCCTTGGAGTGGGGCTTTAGCTCAGCTGGGAGAGCGCCTGCATGGCATGCAGGAGGTCAGCGGTTCGATCCCGCTAAGCTCCACCAAATCATTTCGGGCGCAGCCTGACGTGATGGCGATCGCTCCGCGATCATCGAGACGACCCGCGGCCCACCCAGTGCCGCGGATGAGGATGGGGCTTTAGCTCAGCTGGGAGAGCGCCTGCATGGCATGCAGGAGGTCAGCGGTTCGATCCCGCTAAGCTCCACCACATCATTTCGGGCGAAGCCTGACGTGATGACGATCGCTCCGCGATCATCGAGACGACCCGCGGCCCACCCAGTGCCGCGGATGTGGATGGGGCTTTAGCTCAGCTGGGAGAGCGCCTGCATGGCATGCAGGAGGTCAGCGGTTCGATCCCGCTAAGCTCCACCATCCCCTCCCTCTCGGAATCGATCGCAGCGTGATGCAAGGCTGCCCCGGCGGCCTCTTTGCCGTCCGGGATGTCGCGAAAATCCTCGTCCTCGGAATCGGTCCGGCCGGACCGGTGTGCCTCCCGCGTGGCGCCCTGCCGCCGGCAACCCGCCTCTTCGATCCGGGCCCGGAGCCCGTGGCGCTCGGTTCCCGGTGCTTTCCCGGTTTGCCGCGCATCGCGGATCCCGGCGGGCCTGCCCTCGGTGCCGATCCCGGCTGCCCCAGATGGCGGGACGGCCCGCGCACCCCGCGACGCAGCGACAATGATGCAATCGCCCATCACGGTATTTCGCGTCCTGGTACGTTCGGTTTTCGGCTTCGAAGAATAATTCATTCACGTCCCGGCGGTGCGGTGGTCGTGTCGGTCCCGGCCGGTACCGATACTGGAGCCTGGGATGCACCCGTGCGCCGCAGGATGGGCGGGGTTTTACTTCGATTTGTATCGCAAAAACTAACAAGAATTTACAGACCGAAACATCTAATCTTTTAAGTAACATCATGAACGTCATCGCTCTGTTCATGTTCGAACACAAACGATCGGGGATTTTTCGCGGTTGCGACGGGCAAACAAACTGCAGAATCCGGTCGATGCAGTGATTGAAGAAGCAGATTACCCTTGGTAACATGCCCGTCAGCGGAAACGTGAACGAGGGGATGTTAATGTTGACGGAGGCGCAGTGGGCTTTGCTCGCACCGTTGCTCGAAGGCTGCCGGCCCCGTGGCAAGACCCAGCCCCATGACCTGAAGCGCACCGTGGACGCGATCCTGTGGCGCCACTGGCACGACACCAACTGGCGCGCGGTCCCGGCCCAGTACGGTCCCTGGTGGATGGCGGCGCAGACCTTCATCCGCTGGTCGCGCCTCGGCGTGTGGGGGCAGCTCCTCACCCGGCTCGAGCAATCCTTCGTGGAGGCGGGCCTGCAGGTCCCGGGTATCGACCACGACGAGTTCGCCTATGGCGGCGCCCGCAAGAAGGAGCTCCAGGACAGCGAATTGCAGGTGCGCCAGATCGCCAACATGCTGCTCAGCGTGCAGCCGCAGGCGGCGGTGGCCTGACCCGCCGCCCGGGGAGCCGGCGCGCTCCCCCCGCTCCGGCTACGGAGGGCACCGTGTTCGTCTCCGTCAACGGCGTTCGCCTGTTCGTCGACGTGGAGAATGCCGGGCTGGTGCCCGAGGGCGACGCCATGCGGGAGAAGCCGACCTTGCTTCTCCTCCATGGCGGTCCGGGCTTCGACCATAGCGGCTTCAAGCCCCTGTTCTCCCGCCTGAGCGACGTGGCGCAGGTGGTCTATGTCGATCAGCGCGGCAACGGCCGGAGCGAGGACGGTGACCGCTCCGCCTGGACGCTCGCCCAATGGGGCGACGACGTGAAGGGCTTGTGCGATGCCCTCGGTCTCGTCCGGCCGATCGTGCTCGGGATGTCGTGGGGCGGGTTCGTCGCCCAATCCGATGCGACGCGCCATCCCGACCATCCGGGCAAGCTCGTCCTGGTGAGCACCGCCGCCAAGGTCGATTTTCCGGCGGTGTTCGCGATGTTCGGCCGCCTGGGCGGTCCGGAGGCCGCCCGCATCGCCGAGTCCTACTGGACGGACCCGACCGCCGAGCGGCGGGAGGCGTTCATCCGTGTCTGCCGGCCGCTCTACCGCCGTACCCCGGCGGACCCGGCCGAGCTGCGCCGCGTCCGGATCCGCCACGACACCGCCCTGCACTTCAACGGCCCGGCCAACGAGCAGGGCCGCATGGATTTTCGCTCCGCCCTCGCGGGTCTGCGCTGCCCCGTCCTCGTCATGGCGGGCGACCGCGACCCCGTCATGCCGATGAGCGTCAGCGAGGCCCTCGTCGCGGCCCTGCCGCCGGATCGGGTGCGGTTCGAGCGGTTCGCAGAGTGCGGCCACGGCGTGTTCGGCGACGCGCCCGAGCGCGCCGTCGCGGTTCTGCGGGAGTTCATCGGCACGGCGTGACGGCTCTCCGGCAGACGGCTCTCCGGCATGAGAGCGGCGCCCGATTGCAGCGCACGGTCCACGATACTGATGGATACGGTACGTTCGGTTCTCGGCCACTCGTAAGCCATCCCCCTTTCCCGGACGACTGAAGCGTCATTCGCTTCCGTCGTGCAGGTCCGTACCGGGCCCGGAAAGGGGTTGGCCCATCACGGAACGTCGGCCTCTCGGCATGCGCCTCCGTCAGTATCGTGGATCGTGGCATTGCGGACGTCTTCCGCGGCGGCTCCGGCGTGACATCGAAGGCACGGTCGTCTCACGCCCGCTTACGATCCGGGCACGCGGGAGCCCGCCCCTACTCCGCCGCCTCCCGCAGGCGTCCCGGCTCCTCCTTGTCCTCCGGCGCCTCGTCCTTCGTCTCCGGCCCGTGCCGGCGCCCGGACAGCCAGGTCGCGAGGGTGTCGAGGTAGATGTAGATCACCGGCGTGGTGAACAGCGTCAGCACCTGGCTGACCGCCAGCCCGCCGACCATGGCGTAGCCGAGCGGCTGGCGGATCTCCGAGCCGGTGCCGGTGCCGAACATCAGCGGGATGCCGCCGAGCAAGGCCGCCATCGTGGTCATCAGGATCGGGCGGAAGCGCAGCAGGGCCGCCTTACGGATCGCCTCCTCGGGGCCGATCCCCTCGGTGCGCTCGGCGACGATCGCGAAATCGACCAGCATGATGCCGTTCTTCTTCACGATGCCGATCAGCAGGATGATGCCGATCAGCGCGATCAGGCTGAAATCGTAGCCGAACCACAAGAGCATCGCGAGCGCGCCGACGCCGGCCGAGGGCAGGGTCGAGAGGATGGTCAGCGGGTGGATGTAGCTCTCGTAGAGGATGCCGAGGATCAGGTAGACCACCACCAGGGCGGCGACGATGAGCAGCGGCACCGTCGAGAGCGATTGCTGGAAGGCTTGCGCGGTGCCCTGGAAGCCGGTCGCCAGCGTCGCCGGAATGCCGAGATCCTTGGCCGCCTTGTCGATCGCCGCGGTCGCGGTGCCCAGCGCGACGTTGGGGGCGAGGTTGAAGCTGATCGTCACCGCGGGGAACTGGCCCTGGTGGCTGATCGAGAGCGGCCGCACCGGCACGGTGGTCCAGGTGGCGAAGGCCGCGAGCGGCACCTGGCCCCCGGTCGTCGGCGATTTCACGTAGATGTTGCGCAGGGAATCCGGGTTGCCCTGCAGTGCCGGCAGGATCTCCATGATCACGTGGTAGCTGTTGAGCTGGGTGAAGTATTGCGCCACCTGGCGTTGTCCGATCGCGTCGTAGAGCGTGTCGTCGATCGCTTGCGGCGTGATGCCGTAGCGCGAGGCGGCGTCGCGGTTGATCGTCAGCGTCAGGGTGGTGCCGTCGGTCTGCTGGTCGGTGGCGACGTCGCGCAGTTCCGGCAGAGTCTTCAGCTTCTCCAGGAGGCGCGGCGACCAGGTGTTGAGCTCGTCGAGGTTCGGGTCCTGGAGCGTGTACTCGAACTGGGTGCGCGAGGCGCGCCCGCCGGTGCGCACGTCCTGCGAGGCCTGGAGGAAGACCTTCACGCCCTCGATCTTCGCGAGCTTCGGCCGCAGCCGGCCGATGATCTGGAAGGCGTCGGCCTCCCGCTCGTCCCGGGCTTTGAGGGTGATGAACATCCGGCCGGAATTGAGCGCCTGGCCGCTGCCGCCGATCGACATCGCGACGCTCGCGACATCCGGGTCGGCCTGGATCACCGCGCCGACCGCGTGCTGGCGGTCCTCCATCGCGGCAAACGAGATGTCCTGCCCGCCTTCCGTGATGCCGACGATGAGGCCGGTATCCTGCTGCGGGAAGAAGCCCTTCGGAATCACCACGAACAGGTAGCCGGTGAGCGCTACCGTGCCCAGGAAGGTCAGGAACGTCACGACGTGGTGGCGGAGCGCCACGTCGAGGGCGGATTCGTAAGCCGACAGCATGCGATCGAAGACGCGCTCGCTCCAGCGGTAGAGGCGTCCGTGATGCTCGTTCGTGTGCTCCTTCAGGAAGCGCGAGGCCATCATCGGGGTCAGCGACAGCGACACGAAGGCCGAGACGCCGATCGTCATCGACAGCACCACGGCGAATTCGCGGAACAGCCGGCCGATGATGCCGCCCATCAGCAGGAGCGGGATCAGCACCGCGATCAGCGAGACCGAGATCGACACGATGGTGAAGCCGATCTCGCCCGCGCCCTTGAGCGCGGCCTGCATCGGCTTCATCCCCTCCTCGACGTAGCGGGCGATGTTCTCCAGGACCACGATCGCGTCGTCGACCACGAAGCCGACCGCGATGGTGAGCGCCATCAGCGACAGGTTGTCGAGGGTGTAGCCCGCCATCCACATCAGCGCGCAGGCGCCGAGCAGCGCCAGCGGCACCGTCACGCTCGGGATGATGGTGGCCCAGACCGAGCGCAGGAAGACGAAGATCACCATCACCACGAGCGCGATGGTGAGGAGCAGCGTGAACTGCACGTCCTCGACGGCGGCGCGGATGGTCTGGGTCCGGTCGCTCAGCGTCTGGACCTTCACGCCCGCCGGCAGCGAGGCGGTGATGCGCGGCAACTCCGCCTTGATCCGGTCGACCGTGTCGATGACGTTGGCGCCGGGCTGCTTGAAGATGACCAGGAACACGCCGCGCTGGCCGTTGGCCCAGGCCGCCTGCTTCACGTCCTCCGGCCCCGCCACCGCCTGGCCGATGTCGCGCACCCGCAACGGGGCGCCGTTGCGGTAGGCGATGATGACGTCGTTCCAGTCCTTGGCGCGGGTGAGCTGGTCGTTGGCGTAGACCGTGTAGCTGCGGGTCTGGCCGTCGAAGCTGCCCTTCGGGCTGTTGACCGTGGTGATCGACAGCTGGGTCCGCACGTCCTCGAGCGACAGGTCCTTGGCGACGAGCTTCGCCGGGTCGATCTGCACCCGCACCGCCGGCTTCTGCTGGCCGCCGATCAGCACTTGGCCGACGCCCGTGACCTGGCTGATGCGCTGCGCCAGTTGCACGTCGGCGGCGTCGTCGACCTCGGTCAGCGGCAGGGTGTCGGAGGTGGCCGAGAGCAGCAGGATCGGCGAATCGGCCGGGTTCACCTTGCGGTAGGTCGGCGGGCTCGGCAGGGTCTTCGGCAGCTGCCCGCCGGCGGCGTTGATCGCCGCCTGGATGTCGTTCGCCGCCCCGTCGATGTTGCGGCCGAGGTCGAACTGCACGGTGATCGACGAGATGCCTAGAGCGCTCGTCGAGGTCATCTGGCTGACGCCGGGAACCTGCGCGAACTGTCGCTCCAGCGGCTGGGCCACCGTCGAGGCCATGGTCTCGGGGCTGCCCCCGGGCAGCTGCGCGGTGACCTGGATCGTCGGGAAATCGACCTGCGGCAGGGGCGCGACGCCGAGCAGCGGATAGGCCACGATCCCGATGAACAGGATCCCGGCCATGATCAGCGAGGTCGCGATCGGAAAGCGGATGAAGTAGCCGGAGATGCCGCCGCGCGCGGTCTCCCCCTGCCCGGTGCCGAGCTGCATGTCAGCGCGCCTCGCTCTGGGTCAGGGCGGCGTTGTCCGCCTGGCGTGCGGGCGCCGCGGGCGTCGCCTCGGCGACGAGCGCGCCCTCCTGCACCCGCGACTGGCCGCGCCAGACCACGGTCTGGCCCGGCGACAGGCCCTTGAGCACCTGGCTGCGGCCGTCGTTGGAGCGGCCGACGCTGATCGGCTGCATGTGGGCCTTCATCTGGTCGTCGACCACGAAGGCGTAGAGCCCGTTCGGCCCGTGCTGCACCGCGTCGTCCGGCACCGTGACGGCGTCCGGAATCGTGCCGGTGCGCATCTTGGTCGAGACCGAGACCCCCGGCCACAGGGCGTGGTCCTTGTTGGCGAAGGAGGCCTTGAGCCGGATCGTCCCGGTCGCCGTGTCGACCTGGTTGTTGACGAGGTCGAGCCGCCCCTCGGACAACCGGGCCATCCCGTCCGTGCTCCAGGCCTCGACCGGGACCGTGCCGGCGGCGAGCGCCCGCATCACCTCGCCGAGCTGCTCCTCGGGCGCGGTATAGACCACGAAGATCGGCTCGACCTGGGTGATGGTGACGATCGCGGTCTGCTGCGCGGCGTTGACGATGTTGCCGACGTCGATCAGCCGGAAGCCGGTGACGCCGTCGATCGGCGCCTGGATCGTCGCGTAGGAGAGTTGCGTCGCCGCGTTGTCGATCGCCGCCTGGTCGCCGGCGATCTGGGCGGTGAGCTGGTTGACCGTGGCGCCCTGCGTCTCGGTCTGCTGGCGCGAGGCGTAGTCGCCGAGCTTGGTGTAGCGCTCCAGGTCGGCCTTCGCGTTCTTCACGTTGGCCTCGTCCTGGGCCTTCTTCGCCCTGGCCTGATCGAGGGCGGCCTGGTAGGGGCGCGGATCGACCTGGGCGAGGAGGTCGCCCTTCTTCACCACCTGGCCTTCGCGAAAGCCGATCTTCAGGATCTCGCCGTCGACCCGGCTGCGCACCTGCACGGTGTTGTAGGCCTGCACCGTGCCGAGGCCGGACAGCACCACAGCGAGGGGCCCCCGCTCGACCCGGGCGAGGGTCACCGGCACCGGGGCGGGGGCGCGGGCGGCCGGCTTCGCCGCGGCCGCCTGCTCCCGGTTGTGCCACGCATAGGCGCCACCGGCGCCGGCCAGGATCGCCAGGGCGACGAGCCACCCGCCGCGCCGGCGTTTCCGTGCGTCAGCACCCTGTTCTGATCTCATCGGCCGCACGCTTCCACTCGGGCGTCGTCCGGCAACGCGAGAGTGTCCCGCCGGACGACGCGGCAACGTCGAAGACCGGACATGGCGCACGGTGTGCGAGACTCCAGTCTATGCCGGTCGCGACGCCTGTCACAGGGCCGCCGGGGCGGCTGCGCGGGCCGGCATCCTTCGAGCGTATGCCACTCGACTGTTTCTCGCGTGTGCGAGAGCCGTGCGTCGTCTCCGCGCGGCGGACAAGGCTGACCGATCGTCGGCGCGGGGCTCGCCGGAACCTGTGCGGGAGGGAAAACGGTGTCGGGGTGACGGGGGCCGGCACGGCGGCCGGCCTCCCGTCCTCGGCTTCGGGCCGTCAGACGCCCTCGAGTCGTCGGCGCCCTCGGCAGTCAGGCACGCCCGTGCCGTCAGGCACGCCCGTGCCGTCAGGCACGCCCGTGCCGTCAGGCACGCGCCATGGCGTCGGCCTTGCCGATCAGCGCCTCGGCCATGCGGATCGACGCGATGTCGATGAGGCGCCCGTCGAGGGAGACGGCGCCGCGGCCGGCCTTGGCGGCCTCCTCCATCGCCGAGAGGATGCGGCGCGCCTTGGTCACCTCGGCCTCGCTCGGGGTGAAGACCTCGTTGGCCAGCTCGATCTGCGAGGGGTGGATCGCCCACTTGCCCTCGAAGCCCAGAGCCGCGCAGCGCCGCGCCGCCGAGGTGTAGCCGTCCGGGTCCGAGAAGTCGCCGAACGGGCCGTCGATCGGGCGGAGCCCATAGGCGCGGCAGGCCACCAGCATCCGGTTCTGGGCGAACAGCCACGGATCCTGCCAGTGGGTCTGGCGGCCGCCGGTCTCGTCCTTGTCGGTGAGCACCGAGTAATCCGGGTTGACGCCGCCGATCACGGTCGAGCGGGCGCGCAGCGAGGCGGCGTAGTCGGCGACGCCGAAGGACATCGCCTCGAGGCGCTTCGAGGACTGGGCGATCGCCTCGACATTGGCCATGCCGAGCGCCGTCTCGATCAGCACCTCGAAGCCGAGCTTCTTCTCGCGGCGCTTCGCCTGCTCGATCTGCGTCACCAGCACGTCGATCGCGTAGACGTCCTGCGGCACGCCGACCTTCGGGATCAGGATCATGTCGAGGCGCGGGCAGGCCTCGACGATGTCGACCACGTCCCGGTACATGTAATGGGTGTCGAGGCCGTTGATGCGGATCATCATCGTCTTCGTGCCCCAATCGATCTCGTTGAGGGCCTGGACGATGTTCTTGCGCGCCTGCTCCTTGTCGTCGGGGGCGACGGCGTCCTCGAGGTCGAGGAAGATCACGTCGGCCGAGGACTTGGCCGACTTCTCCATGAAGGTCGGGTTCGAGCCCGGGACCGCCAGCTCGGAGCGGTGCAGGCGGGGCGTGGCTTGCTGGACGAGGGTGAAGCTCATTTTGGGTTTCCTCCGTGGAAAGAGTTTGGCGTTCCGTCGGGGACGGATGCAACGTGGCGGAAGGTGGGGGGCGCGGGGCTGTGCGGGATGAAGGAGAGGCGCGGGCTCTCCCCCTCTCCCCGCGGGCGGGGAGAGGGCCGTGTCTCTGTCCAAGAGACACGGCAAGCGGAGGCGAAAGCCGGAGCGAGGGTGAGGGGGTCTCGACGAGTGAAACTCCTCCGGAAACACCCCCTCACCCTCGCCCTTCGGGCTTGCTGTGTCCCCGACAAGGGGGACACAGCCCTCTCCCCGCCCGCGGGGAGAGGGGA
>NZ_JTHF01000055.1 GCF_001043895.1 Methylobacterium indicum | reverse complement strand
CCAGGACGCGCAGGGCGCCGGCAACTTCCCCGGCCGCGACGGGCGCATGCCCCGGCCCGAGCCGCGCCTGCTCACCGTCACGCAGGAGGTCAGCCGCTCGGCGCCCGAGACGCTTCATCTTGCCTACGGGGTCGTCTCGCCGATCACCTTCGTGGACGGCAAGGGCGCGCCCTGGCCGATCGCCTCGGTCGCCTACGATCCCCGGCTGTTTGCGCAGGATGGGACCGGCTGCGGCCAGGACACCACGCTGGGAGCGGCGCAGGTGCCTGCGGCGACGGGGGCAGACCGCCCGACCTCGATCAACCTGATGCCGTGCCGGTACGACACCTGGGGCAACATCCTGATCCGCCTGGAGAACGTGCCCTACCCGATCCCCCTGATGGTCCTGTCGGGGCAGAGCGAGACGGTCGACATCCCGGTCACCGTGCGGGTCGCCGGCACCTCGCCGCTGACGCCCCCGAAGGTCGTCACGGCGAGCGCGCCGGTGCGCAAGGCCGGTCCGCCCGGCCCGCCGCGCGGCGCAGGCCCGATCGACACCACGGCGCTCCTGCACCTGTTCGGCGCCGGCACGCCGCCGACCAGCGCGCAGAAGCTCGTCGCGACCGGCGGGGCGCAGGCCTGGCTCTACCGCGAGCGGATGTACGTGCGCGTCCAGGGCGATCTCGTCAGCCCGCAGCCGGTCGCCTCGGCCGACGCGGCGTCGGGCTACCGCGTCTACGAGTTCCTGCGCCCGGCCTCGCGCCTCGTCGCCGAGCGCGGCGACGGCGCCGAGACCGCCATCACGATCGAGTTCTAGGAGGGGATCATGGCTACGCTGTCTCCCAAGGCGTCCGCTGCGATCGGTGGTGCGGTCCTTGTCTTCTCGCTCGGCTCGGCGGCCTTCGTCCTTCGGGACGCGCCGGTCACGGACCAGGGCGCAGGCCAGGCCTCGGAGATCCGGGGATCGACCCCGAACCCGCAGAACGACATGATGAAGCCGGTCGGCAAGGCCGAGGCCGACCGGCGCGCCGGGGTCAATCGTCAGGCGGCGGACGAGAAGGACAGCGCCGGCAAGCCCTACGTGGCGCCGACGGTGATCGCGGAAAAGCGCGGCGCGACGATGGGCGATCTGCCCGACGACAACCCGGCGCCCAAGCCCCCGGAGCCGCCTCCGGAGCCCAAGGTAGTCGAGCGGATCGTCTACCAGGACCGGCCGGTCATCCAGACCGTGTACCGGGACGTGCCGGTCCAGCCCACGGCCGACCCCGAGCAGGTCGCGGCGATCAACGAGCAGATCAAGGCGCTGCTGAAGCCCACCCCGGGCGGGTTCCTGGTGCGGAGCTTCGCCAAAGGCGAGCGGCCAAAGCCCCCCGAGCCGCGGGCGGCCGCGGTCACCCCACCGGTTCCGACCGGCCCGTTCGGCCCCGGCGTCCGGCACGCGACCGTGGCGCGCGCCGGCGACGTCGCCTACGCGGTGCTCGATCGGGGCTTCAACTCCGACGATCCGGCCGCGCCGATCTTTGCCACCATCGTCGACCTCGACGAGCGCCAGCAGCCCGGGCCGCTCAACGGCATCCGGCTGCTCGGCCAGATCGTCTACTCGCAGACGCAAGGTGCGATCCGGTTCTCGACCATGATCCTGCAGGACGGCCGCCAGGGGCCGATGCATGCGATCGCGATCACGGTCGACCAGGCCCGCACCGGCGTCGCCGAGGACGTCGACAACCACGTGCTGGAGCGCTACGGCGGCCTCGTCATCGCCGGGCTGATCCAGGGCGTGGGCCAGGTCGGCCAGCAGCTGACGCAGCTCAACACCCAGACGGTGGTCGGCAACGGCTTTGCCGTCCAGTCCGGCCGCAACATCGACTGGCTGACCGCCGGCATGGGCGCGGCGCTGCCGGTTGGCCAGGCCATGACCGCGGCGGCGGCAAGAAGCTTCAGCCGGCCGCCGACCCTGTCCTCATCGACCAACTTCCCGATCGGCATCGTCTTCTTGCAGCCGGTCGTGGTGCCGCTCGACGCCGCCCGCGTCTCGGTCGGGGCCGGCACCGGCTACGGGCCCGACCCGGCCTTTGGTCCGAGCTACCGGCCCGAGACCCTGCCGATCTCTCAACTGAGGAAACCGTGATGGGTCCGACCAAGGGACTGGCCGACGTCCTGCGCGGCCTCGTCGAGCTCGTGCCGGTCCTGGCCTGGCTCGTGGTCGTGCTCACGGCGGTCGCCGGCATCGCCCTCACCGGCTACGCCCTGGTGCGGGTCTACCAGGCCAACACCTCGGGCGACGGCACGGCGGGCAACTGGATCGTCGCCGGGGTGATCGGCTGCGCCATGACGATCCCCACGATCATCATCGCGCAATTCTCCTTCTACTTCGCCGAATGAGCATGGATCGCAGGCGATGAACGACGGATCCTGGCACCTCATCGACAACTTGACCGCCAACGCGGCGGCCTACCTCGGCGATCATCCCGTGGTGAGCAAGGCGGCCATCGGCTTCACCCTCGCGGCGGGGTGCTACGCGGTCGTGGCCGCGCGGGCCTGGTCGGTGTCGGTGTGCTCGGACCGGGGCTTGCGCCGGATCCTGCACCTTTGCGCCATGGCGGGCGGCGGCTGCCTGTTCCTGACCGGCCTGCTCTACGACAGCCTGACGCGTGGGCTCGACGGCGCGATCACGTCCATGCCGCTGATCTACGCCTACTACCCGGCGTCGATCATGCTCTCTTGCGCCGCGATGGTGTTTGCCCTCGCACAGGTGTTCTGCGCACTGCACGTCCGCCCAGCGCCTTTGCTCAGGGGCGTCATCCCGGGACTGCTCGGAGCCTGGCTCTTCGCGCTCGCGGTACCCGTCTTCCAGTTCTCGGTCATCCTGCGGGGCGCGCAATGAGGACGGCGGACAAGTTCTGCGACCTCGCCGGCTTCGACCCGGAGCGCGAGGAAGCGGTGGTCTACGCCCATGACGGGTCGCAGGTCACCCTGATCGAGATCGACGGGGTCCGCTCGATCGTCTCGGCCGAGGACTACCTCGTCAACGTGGTCGAGCGCTTCGCCGGCGGGATCGCGCAGATCCTCAAGCGGCCCGGCCACCAGATCACGATCTCCTACGAGTCCTCGCTCAACACCGCGAAGATCATCGACCCCTTCGTCGAGCGTCAGAACCGGCGCTCGCGGCAAAAGGGGCTGTCGGTCGAGGCGCTGATCGAGGAGGGTCGGACGGTCCTGGAGGACCGGGCGCGTTCCGAGACGATCCTGCTCGCTGCCTGGACCCGGCCGACGGCCGGGACGGCCGAGGAGGTTCGCCGCGAGCTGAAGGAGAACCGGAAGGCCTGGCAGGAGCTGCCGCCGGCCCGCGACGCCCAGAACCCGTACCTGCGGCTCGGCTCCCTCGACGGCGTCCACGCGGCCTTCGTGCGCCGGGTGATGGAGGCGCTCAGCGAGGCCCGTCTGCAAGGGCGCATCCTGGCTCCCGACGACAAGGGCCGGCGCCGCGACCTGGAGCAGATCCGCGCGGCCGTCCTCTACCACGAGACCCCCGACGGCTGGACGCCCTACGGGCCGGGCACCCGGCGCTATCCCGGCGCCAAGGAACGCCACGACGACGACGTCTCGGAATTCTTCACGCCGACCGTCGCGCGTCAGATCATGACCTCGAACGCGCAGGCCGCGAGCAACATGCGGGCGCTCGACATGGGCGGGCGCCGCTACGCGCTCGCGGTCATGCGGATGTTCCCCTCCACGATCCTGCCGTTCAACCGGCTGCTCGACTCGCTCCTGGAAAGCACGTCGCGCTCCGCCGACATGCCGTTCCGGGTGTGCTTCCACCTCGAGGCGCTGCGCGATGCCGATGTCGGCTTTCGCCTGCGCAAGGTGTTCGCCGGCCTCCTCGCCTTCGCAAGCCCGAGCAACAAGAACCTCTTCCGGGCGCTGCGCCAGCTCGAGGAGGTGGTCGAGAAGGACGGCGAGGCGATCGTCAAAGGCCGGGTCATCGCCACGACCTGGACCGAGCCAGGCGAGGATCCGGGGCTCCTGGAGCGCCGCCGCTCCTACCTGATGAGCGGGATGATGACCTGGGGCGAGGCGGTGATGACCGACGCCCCCCACAACCCGCTGCGGGCGCTGTGCGAGACGGTGGCCGGAATGACCGTCCAGGCCGAGGTCCCGCCGGGCTCGATCGCGCCGCTCGGGGATCTGGCCGCTCTGCTGCCGTTCCACCGCACCGCGCCGATCTTCAAGCAGGGCCAGAGCATGCTGGTCACGCCCGACGGCAAGCCGGTGCCCTACGAGGCATTGAGCCCCGAGCAGTTGTTCTGGCTCACCCTCATCTACGCCACGCCCGGCTCGGGCAAGTCGGTGCTGATGAACCGGCTGAACGTCGAGTTCGCGGCGTTCTCGGCCGGCGCGGCGCTGCCGTTCCTGGCCGTCATCGACGTCGGCGTCAGCTCCAGCGGGTTCATCGAGCTGGTGCGCAACGCGCTTCCCCCTGAGCGGCGACACGAGGCGTACTACGTCCGGCTCCTCAACACGCCGGACTACGCGGTGAACTTCCTCGACCTCGGGCTCGGCCGGCGCATGCCGCTGGAGCGCGAGAGGAGCTTCATCGAGAACTTCCTCGCCACGCTCCTCAACGTGTCGAACCCGGAAGTGACGCTCCTGGTCCCGCGCCTGATCTCGCGGGTGTTCCAGCTCAAGAGCGACCTCCAGTTCTCGTCCTCGCCATCGGTCTACCAGCCCGACGTCGACCCCGAGCTCGACCGGATCATCCACGACTTCGGCATCGAGGTCCCCGACAAGGCGCGGTGGTGGAGCATCGTCGACGCGCTGGTCCAGCGCCGGCTCTTCAACGCGGCGCAGCGCGCGCAGCGCTACGCGATGCCGGTGCTGGAGGACTTCGCCCGGGTGCTCGCCGAGCCGATCATGGTGCAGGACTTCCCGGCCGAGCTGATCCGCCACGTCCAGCGCTCGCTGGAAAGCGCGATCGAAAAGTTCCCGATCTTCTCCCGGCCGACGAGGCTCGACCTCGGCGAGGCGCGGGTGGTGTCGATCGACCTTCAGGACGTGGCCCAGCGCCACAAATCGCCGGAGGCCGAGCGCAACAACGCGCTTATGTTCATGATCGCGCGGCACGTTTACCTGTCGAAAATCTCCGGCTTTGCCGAGGAGATCGCGAAGATGGATTTCCCGCCCGAGGACAAGATCCGGTCGGAATACGTCCGGTACTGGGAGGCGCGCTACGCTGAGGTGGCGGAGACGCCTAAGCGCCTGTGCATGGACGAGTATCACCTGACCGGCGGCGTCGAGACGATCGCCCGGCAGGTGAAGTCGGACGCGCGCGAGGGCCGCAAGTGGGGCTTGGAGCTGATCCTGGTCTCGCAGCTGCTCGCCGACTTCGACACCCTCGCCGACATGGCCTCGACCGTGCTCGTGCTCAACGCCGACTCGAACGAGATCCGCGAGCAGGCGCGCAAGACCTTCGGGTTCGATCAGGCGGTGAAGTCCGCGCTCGAGCGCCAGGTCCACGGCCCGCAGGGGCGGCGCGGCGCGAACCTGCTGGCGCGGTTCAAGCTGCGCGAGGAAGAGCGCTGGATCATTCTGAACAACTCGCTCGGGCCCCGGATGCTGTGGGCCCTGACCACCAAGGCGGAGGACCGCCTGGTGCGCGACGAGCTGTACCGCCGGATGGCGGTCAACGATGCGCTGCGCATCCTCGCTTCCCGCTTTCCCGATGGCACCGCCATCGAGACGTGGAGCCGGATGTCCGCGCTTGCGCGGTTCGGTGAGGACCGGATCGCAAAGACGATCGTCGATCAAGTGTTGGGGGAAATCATGAGCGAAGCTCAGCCCCAGATCGGCCGATCCAGAACCGCAGCATGACGATGGAGGCTTCCATGAACTTCAAGGATATGTACTACCACGCGCTCGCGACTGCGACGGTTATGGGCTGGAGCACTGTCTCGGCTCTGGCTCAGGCGACGGGCGGCACCTCGGGCGACCCATCGGCGCCGATCGAGTTCCTGAAGAACTCGCGCTCGAAGGCGGCAAGCTCGTCGCTCAACGCGTCCTCGATTGCCACGGGCGGCAACAACGCCGGCATCGTCATCTCGATCATCTTCGCCGTGATCGGCATCGGCCTTGCTGGCATCTCGGGCGTGAAGCTCTACAAGAGCTCGCAGGACGATAACGCCCGCGAGGATAGCGGCCGGTCGATCGCCGGGATCGTCGTCGGCTCCGGCGTCACCATCCTGGGCGTCATCATCGGCGTCGTGACCACCTACATGACCGGAACGGGCACCTGACGGTCGACCCGGCCGGTACAGCGTGACACGACGACAGCGCCGAGCGGACCTTCCGCTCGGCGCTCCTCGTTGAGGGATCTCAGTAGGTCCTGATCTCAGACTGCAAGCGCGGATCGACGTGGCGAAGCCAAGCGTAGTCCGGGAATTTCAACCCGCGCTCCGTCAGGGCCACGCTTGCGAGCGTCGAGACGGCTTCTTCGAGATATTCCTTCGTCTCGAGCACTGCGTGGACCTGCAGGAGTTCTGCGATCCCCCGGCCCTTCTGATCGGCGATCGCCTGGACCAGGGCGCCGTGCAGGGTCGGCAGGAGGGTAGCGGGCTGCTCGCATAGCGGATTCACGGCATGGCGGTCTGCGGCCGCCCTGACGGCGTTCAGGACCCTCTCGCGAAGCTTGCGATCGGCGAGGGGCGCCAGCGCGTCGATCGTGAGGACGAGGGCGCCCGCGAGGTGCCAGGGAACGTCGTCCGGCACCGTCTCCACGGCCCGGGCATCCATGAGATCGCGAACTTCCACAAACCGGTTGGGGCACTTGGCCGGAGGAGAGGACAATGGCTCCTGGTCCTGGTCCTGGTCGGGCAAACGCACCAGCCGGTCGGCCGGCATGAACCGACGGCCGATCTCCTTCCGCGTGAAGCCTTGGCGCGGCAGGGTGATGAGGGCGTCGATGTGGTTCCGGCTCCGCTTGCCCCACGCGAGGAAGCCGATGAGCGCCGTGAGCAAGGCGGCCACCAGGCCGAACGGAGCGCTCGATTGGTAGATCGATACGAAGGCGAACGGCTGGCCTGCCGGCATGCCGGTGAAGTACCGGCCCCAGCCCGTGAACCGCCATAGGGTGAGCGTCTCGAGCAGTCGCAGGGCAGCATAGACCTGCCCGAGGACCGGCGTGAACGTCCACCACACGAGGCTGAGAACGGCCATCGTGGCGCACGCGACGAAGCTGAGGGTAAGGATCGAGCCAGCCGAGATCGACTCGACCGGCGTGCGCCGCAGGGCCTTCATAGGGACCGTCCGAGCTGAGGCTCTTCCTGGCCGAGCGTCTTCTGCTGGGCGACCGTTTGCTGACGATCGTCGGCCACCAGGACGTCCATCAGGGGCTTCAGGACGGCACGGATTTCCTCGAGATCCTGGCCTTTCGGCAGGAGGCTCTTGGCCTCAGCGTCGTTGCCCTGGACCAGGATCGCCGAGCCCTCGCGCCCGAAGCGCTCGATCAGGCTTTTGTCGATCTGCCGCGCCTCGGCTGCCAGCCCTGGGTCGGCAACGATCTCCCGGGCCGTTCGGGTCTGCAACGCGTCGGCGAGCGCCGGGCTCGGGCCTGGGATCTCGATCCGGTTGCGTACGGCGTCCTCGGGTCGCTGGCCGGCGAGCATCAGATAGCTCGCCGGGATCAGCACCCGGCCGACGACCTGGCTGCGGGCGACCTTCTCGCGCGGCTGAGAGCGGTCCAGCCCCTCGTCGTTGCGCAAGACCCGCACGTCGATGCGGGAATTGTTCTCCGGCATCACGCGGAACGAGGCGAGCGGCACCGCCGCGAGCACGCGATCCTGACGCACCAGAGCGTGGTGGTAGTTCGCGGCGACCACCTGGCCCTGGACCCGGGTCCCGGGCTCGGGAAGCACGATGCGCGGCGCTCCCATCAGGCGCGTCGCTTCGAACGCCTCGGCCGACAGCCGGCCGAGCACCGGATGGGCGCGCTGCTCCTCCGAGTAGCGGGCGTTCCGGATCATCTCGGCCAGGGGCTGGACTTGGCCGCGGGTGGCGAGCACGAGCTTGTCGCGGGTCTCGCTCGGCACCCGGTTGATCAGCGCCTGGTCGAGCGGCTGCTTATGGTGGCGGGCGTACTGCTCCATGAACGCGAGCAGGGTGCGGGTGTTGCCCTCCCGGAACGGGTGGGCCTGGAACAGCGTCGCCACGGTACCGGCAAAGCGCAGCGCCGGTCGGCTGTCCTTCAGGTTCCCTGGTTCTTCGCGTGCCAAGCTCGACAGGGCCGACCGCATCAGCCCGTCGATCTGCGCCGGCGGCGCATAGGCGACGCTGCGGCCGTTGAGCACGATCTCGGGCTTCCACAGCTCGATCGTGCGGGTCTCGCCGGCCCACGGGTACACCTCGGCGACCAGCCGCTTGTGGATCGCCGCGAAATGCGCCTGGTCGAATTGGCCGAGCACCGGCTCCTTGAGCATCTGGCGCAAGGCCTGGAACGAGACGATCTGCTCGCGCTCGGCCAGGGCTTCCGGATCACGGATGCCGGCATTGTTCTTGAGGGTGCCGGTGCCCTCGTAGACGTAGGGATCGCTGCTCACGCCACCGCTCCCTTGGCTCGGGCCCGGCGCGCATCGAGGGCCTGGAACACCTCGTCGTTGGTCACCAGGCCGGCCCCGGCGAGGAGGGCGCCGAGCTGGACGCGTAAGGACATCCCGTTGCCTGATCCGAGCATGATGGCGGCGGCCTGCTCGTCCTCCGGCGAGGTAAGCGCGGTGACGAAGGGCGCGAACTCGCGTTCATCGACGCCCGAGGCGAGAGCCTCGAGCAGAGTCAGGGCATCCTCGCGCTGGGTCACCAGCGCCGGCAGATCGCGGAAACTCATGGGTTGCGGTTCCTCGGTTCAAGCCCGGCCGATACGGCATTCAGGCATCGTCTCTCGATCCGTCCTTGAGACGGCAAAAACCCTCGGCTGTCCTCTCTCCTACCCTTACCCATCGTCGCCGCGGGGCCAATACGAGGCGCGTGTCGTCCGCGTCACAGAGTCGACCGGAGACAGTGCTAACAGCAAAGTTCCGGCCGTCGATCGAGGATCTGGCGAAGCGTCAGAGCGTCAGCCCGGGATCACGGTCACGATCGAGTTCCTGGCGCTGTTCCGGTGTCTGCTGCGGCTGAACGTCGAGGCGCTGGTCGAGCTCGCGGCGCAGGACCGTAGCGATCAGATGATCCAGGCTGCCCTCTTTGAGGTAGGAGGCGACGAACCCGCCGCCCGACAGGATCTCGCGTTCCTCGCTCGTCAGCCATTGCCCTGGGCCAAGGCTCTTGTCCGGTGAATGCCCGATCGCGCCGTAGGCGCCGAACCGGCGGGCAACGGCGCTCGCGAATGCCTCGATCTCCGCGCGCTGCTCGGACGTCGCAACAGCCTGTGCAACGACAGCATCGAAGGCCCGTGGGTCCGAGCCCGGTGTCCGGGCGATCGTGACCAGCGCAGCCGCCGCCGCCAGAGACAAACCAGGCACCTCGATCGTGAGGCGTCGACGGTACCGCAATTCTTCCGGACGCGCCTTCTCGAGCACGGCGGAATACTGGTTCTTGAGGTTGATCGCGGCCCCTCTGACAGCGTCATACGACGCCACAGCCTTCTCGCGTTCCTCCTTCTCCGGCTTCGGCACGAACCAGCCCTTGCGACCCCGCAGGCCGCCGTAGGCCTCGGGATCGGCCAGCAGGTCGTCGATGCGCGCGATGTAGCCTTTTCCGGGCGTACGAAGCTGGGCGAAGATCGCCTTGTACAGGCTTGCCGGATCCTTGACCGCCATGCGGATCGAGGTGCGCAGCGAGGTGAGTTCCCGCTTCAGATCCCGCTCTGGATCGACGCGATATGCGAGGGCTGCATCGACTGTCGTCTTGTCGAAGGGAACACCCGCGAGGAACGGCCTGAGTGGACCCATCGACGGGGAGAGTTCGGCAGCCTTCGGCGGGATATTCTCGACGGCTGGACGCGATGAGGCGAGCGCCTGCCAGGCGGCGCCAAGCCGTTCGGCAAGGCCGTGCAGGCGGCGCCAACGGGCCTGTGCCGTGCGGATCATCGTGCGGGCACGCTTCACCAGCGCTGGCGCAAGGACGGCGTGACCGTTGAGACCGCGCCGCTCCGCGAAGGCCGAGGCGAGGGCGCGCAGATCCTGCGGCCGCACCCGGTCGGCGATGTCGTTCTCCGCCGTCTCCAGCCGGGCAAGAGCCGCCTCGAGCGTGGTCAAGGCAGGCGAGCCCGACGGGTCGATGAGCCCGTCAGCGGGCTTCGGTTCGGGCCTCACGGCACCGGCATCAGCTTCGATGCGTCCCGCTAGAGCCGACAGACTGCTGGCGATCCGACCGGCGTTGAGCAGCGGAAGGTCGCTCGCCCGATCCCGGATCGGCTCACCATCCATCGCCTCGGGCGGCCGGGTCAGCGCAACCGCGGCCTCGCGGAACGCAGCCTCGTCGGCGTAGTCCAAGGTCGAGGCTTTCGACCCGTCGCGAGACAGCCGGCGCGACAATCCTTCGAGCGCGGCCGTGTCGAGAACGTCCAGGGACGGCGCGGATCCGAGCTTGGCTTTGCGCCAATCCGGAATGAAGTCGGCATGCGCGCCGTGGACGGTGACAGCGTGGCGGTGGCGCGTCATCGCCACGTAGGCGAGATGCCGATCCATGCCGGGCGTGGCCAGCACATGGACCCGATCGAGCGTCGCGCCCTGGCTCTTATGCACGGTCGCTGCGTAGCCGTGATCGAGGTTGCGGTAAGCTTCCGCCTGGACCTCGATCCGCTCGCCGTCGCTCCTCCCGTCACGGTCGAGCCTGACGGTGAGCCGACCGCTCGACGCGGCCTCGACGCTCGCCAGCATGCCGTTCTTCACGCCAAGCTGGCGATCGTTCTCGAGGAACAGGACGCGGTCGCCGGGAGCGAACATCCGCTCGCCTCGCGCGGTCACGAACCGGGCCTCTTCGGCCAGCATGCCGTCGGCCTTGAGCGCGGAACGCGCCATGCCGTTGAGGGCCAGAACGTCGACGTTGGTCTGGGCGAGGATCAGGGTTTCGCTCGCCCGGCCGTCAGGCTTGTGGCCGAGGTAGTCCGGCTTCCAGGCCGCGATCAACGCCTCGCGTGCGCCCTCGCGATCGGGCGAGAACCGCACCATCCCGGCCTCGCGGTAGACCCCGAGTGCTGCTGCGGCTTCGCCCCGCGCAAACGCTACGCTTGCCCGCCGCATCGCCGGATCGGCCTGGCGCCAGATCTCCGATAGCTCGGCGTAGCCGATCGTCTCGGTGATGGCCCTGAAGCCCGCTCCGGCCTCGATCGGCTGGAGCTGCATGGCATCGCCGACCAGCACCAGCTTGGCGCCGCGCCGCTCCACTTCCTGGACGATGCGCGAGAGCTGCTCGGACGAAACCATGCCGGCCTCGTCGAGCACGAACACGTCGCCGGGTTTGAGCAGGTCACGCTCGTGCTTCCAGGCCAATTCCCATGAGGCGAGTGTGCGGCTGGCGATGCCTGCACTCTTCTCCAACCCCTCGGCCGCCTTGCCGGCCAGCGCCCCGCCGACGACCCTGTGACCGGTCCCGATCCAGGCCTCGCGCGCGACGCCGAGCATGGTGGATTTGCCGGCTCCGGCAAAGCCGACGACAGCCGCGATCCGCTCAGGCTGCGTGACGTGCCGGACCGCCTCACGCTGCTGCTCGGACAGTTCCGGGCGAGCCGCGAGGGCGCGCTCAAATGCGCGTGAGGAAACCCGGTGACCGGCATCGGCGTAGAGCCGGCCGGTCGCGGCCTGCATCAGGATTTCGGCGCTCAGAAGCGCACGGGTGGTCCAGCGCGCCGGCGACGTGACCCGCCCACTCTCGGGGTCGAACACCTCCTCGGCGACCGCCACCAGTTCCGGCGACTGGCCGAGCCGGAGCCGGACTGCCTCGAAGGCGACCGGATCGTCGATGTAGCGGAAGACGGCGCGGGCGATGTCGCGTTCGTCGAACACGCTCTTCTCGCGCGAGAGGATCGGTAGGAGCTTTTCAGGATCGGCGATGATTGCCTGCGCATTACGGATGCGCTTCTGCTTCTCCTCCTCGACACGGTCGGAGATGGTGCCGCGCAGGTTCGAGGCCTGGACGCCGATGTGCTCGGTCGGCTCGATCTGGATGCCGGCCTCGACGTGGGAACGATGATCGATGCGCAGGTCGAACCCTGCGGCCGCCAAGTGGGTGTTCGCCACCTCCGCCCATGACCGGCGCCATGGAATGAGGTGCTTCATCGGCCCGGCCATGACCTCGTACTGAGGCTTTCCGTCCGGGCGGTAGATGACGTTGCCGTCCGGATCGCGGGCAAACTCGTGCTTGCGCGCAAAGCCCTCCTCGGTGAGCGTCCGCAGCGGGATCATGACGTGGATGTGCGGGTTACCCGGGGCATCGTGCAGGGCCCAATCCACGACATGGCCCCGGGCCGCGATCTCCGTCTCGATCCAGTCGCGGGCGAGTTCGATGTTCTGCGCCAGCGTCAGCTCGATCGGCAGCGCGATGTTCAGCTCCATCGCGTAGCCGGTGCCTCTCAGCCCCTCCTTCTTCTCGACGGCGTTCCACAGGAAGGCCGACGCACCGTTCTCGCTGCGTCCGTCGAGCGCGATCCGGAACCAGGCCGGAACCACGGGGGGAAGGCTGAACTCGGTGTGGGCGACGTGCTGCTTGCCCTCGTAGGTGATGACCTTGCCGTCGGCCTCTCGGGTCATCGTGGCCGCACGCCGGTAGGCGGCGCTGGCGACGGCGCTCTTGCCGCGTCCGCGGCTGATGAGCTGAGCCGAGAGGTGATAGATCGCCATGCGAGGTTCCCGAGCTTGACAATTAGCAGCTAACTCAGGGAAACGCAAGTTTCCTTTAAGTGCGCCCCTTCGTAAACTCAGAGGACTTTGCGGAGGCGCTGCGCGCCAAAGTTCCGTTCGAGGGAGGCCCCTATGGGGCCTCAACCATCTGCCCGGCGGCAGCCGGACCGCGCGACGTTCGAAGGTTCGCCGTCGCCTGAGATAATGGGGCAACGGGGATGATCGAGGAATGTCGAAGCCCGATCGGCCCGACGCTTGCGACTCGGCACAGGGTGCGCCGCCGGAAGGGGATGGAGGTGCCCCCTAGCTCCACCATAAGCTGAGCTTCGGAGCCTCGAACGTCCGCCGATGCTCCGCGATCAGGGGATCGCGCCCCGCTCCACTATAAGTCTAACAAACCCGGAAGTGTGATGTTGGGACCACGGGTGGTTGGGTCTTTGACCCGACATCACACACACTTTCTGACGCAGCGTTCCGCAATCGTGTTCCGGATGTTAACCAGCGCTGTCCACCGCAGAAGGGAACGGAGCAACCATGGCCAGGCCAAAGTCGCGCGAGGCGATCCTCGGCGAGATCCAGCAGCTGTCGAGCTCGATCGATGCGTTGAAGAAGAAGCTCTCCGACCACGACAAGGCTGAGGCTGCGCGGATCGGCGGCCTGGCGATGAAGGCTGGCCTCGGTTCGATCGCCATCCCCGAGGAGGCTCTGGCCAAGGCCTTCGAGGAACTAGTGGCGCGATTTCGTACGGAATACCCGGAGGTGGCGCAGCCCAAGGCAAAGGGACGTCGAGGCGCTCGATCGGCTCCAGAGGGAGCTGATGCTCAAGCGGAATGAGGAGCGGAAGCGAGACGCTCGCGAGAAGATCCAGCTCGGCGGCCTCGTCATCAAAGCCGGCCTTTCCGATCTGCCGAGCAATGTTCTGCTCGGCCTCCTGATCGAGGCTCGCGAGCGTATCCGCGACCCTGACGTGATCGAGCGCATGGCTCGGCTCGGCGACAAGGAGTTCAAGAAATGAAGTGGATCAACGGGGCCATCGTCGTTGCGATCGGCCTGGCGCTGCACCTCACGTTCAGCCTGTTCCTTGCCCCGCTGGTCGGCGCGTTTTACGTCATCGAACCGGGCCATACGATGATGGTCCACGCCATGCGCGTGGCCGCCGTCGCGTTCCCCGCGCTCGTGCTATTTGCCGCTTCGGGCCTTGCCCGAGCCGGCGACAGCGGCCGGGTGGTCGCTGCGCTGTCCTCGCTGTTCCTGATCGGACTTTGCGCCTGGACGGTGCGTGAGGAGATCGCCCGTCTGAGCGCGCTCAATCCGCAAGGGGACGCCCGTGCACTGCTGCGCCAAGCCGATATCGCGCTGTTCTGCGCCGTGTGCTTTGCGGGTTTCGTCGCCTTCATCGCACCGGTAGTCTCGCTCGTCCGGGTCCGCCGGACCATCCGCGGCTACAACAAGCCGGTTCGCTCGAAATCCGCGGCCCATGGCGATGCGGAATGGGCGCCGATGAGGCTCGCCGGCGAGCTGTTCCCGGAGGATGGCGCGCTGGTGCTGGGCGAGCTGTACCGGCCCGATCTCGATCCGAAGAACACATCGAGGATCTTCAAGCCCGGCGACCGCAAGACGTGGGGCTCGGGCGGGCGCAAACCGCTGATGGGGTTCAACGCCGATCTCGGCTCCGGGCACGGCCTGATTTTCTCGGGATCGGGCGGGTTCAAAACGACGGGAACCGTGATCCCGATGCTGCTGTCGTGCCCGTGGAATGCCGTCGTCCTCGACCCCTCGACCGAGCTGCATCCGATGCTCGCCGAGTATCGAGCAACGATGCGCGGTCAGGAAAACCTCCGGCGCGTGCACTGCATCACCCCGAAGGAGCTGATGAGCGGGTTCAACGTGCTCGACTGGATCGGGCGGGGCGAGAACTCCGCCGAGAAGGACATCGCGGCCGTGGTCGGCTGGATCGCCACCGGCCAGGTCAAGCGTGCCGACCCCAACGACTTCTTCCGAAACTCGGCACTCCAGCTCATCCGCGGCGTGCTCGCGCACATCTGCCTCAACCGCGGCTTCGACGCGACCCGGCCGCGCACGCTGCGCACCCTGCGCGAGCTGATCTCCCAGGCTGAACCCGACTTTCTGGATTACCTGAGCCGGATCCTCCGGGCCGAGGAAAGGGACTCGTTTGCCGCGCTGGCGCTGGGCCCGTTCAAGTCGATGACGCCCCAGACGTTCTCCGGCGTCTACGCCACCGCAGCCGACCTGACGAACTGGCTGAGCTTCAAGGAATACGCCGCCATCGTGTCCGACGGAACGTTCTCCAGCCTCGATCTCGTGGAGGACGATATCGATGTGTTCGTCGCGCTCGATCTCCAGACGCTTCAGGATTATCCGGGCCTTGCCCGGGTCATCATCGGCGGGCTGATGAACGCGCTCTACCACGCCAACGGCGAGGTCAAGGACCGCGTCGCGTTCATCCTCGACGAGGCCGCCCGGCTCGGCAACATGAGCCTGCTCGAGGTCGCCCGTGACGCCGGCCGGAAGTACGGCATCGTGCTCGTCATGGTGTACCAGGCGCTCGGCCAACTCCGCCAGCAATGGGGCGACAAGGACGCCGTCAGCGCGTGGTTCGAGTCGACCTCGTGGCAGAGCTTTTCCGCCATCACCGACATCGAAACGGCCAAGGCATTGTCCGAGCGGTGCGGGTATTTCACCCAGGAGATCATCTCGTACAGCCAGCAGGCTCGATCGGGCGGCAAGGGCTCGGGCGGAGTGAGCGTCTCGGCCTCGACGTCGCTCCACAAGCGGGCCCTCATCATGCCCGACGAGATCATCAACACGATGCGCCGCGACGAGCAGATTTTGTGCGTGCCGGGCATCGAACCGATCCGCTGCGGGCGCGCGATCTACTTCCGCCGCGACGACATGATGAAGCTCGTCGGCGAGAACCGCTTCTTCTCTCGCGAAGCGCGGGAAGCGGAGGATTACCTCACCGAGTTCGAGGTGACCCAACAGGCGGCCTGACGGGCCGCTCGCTGCGTCGCCGGACGCGGCGAAACCCGTCCGAGAGGACGGTTCGGTGGGCGTCCGAATGGGCGCCCGCCGAAGGCTTGTCCCGCGCGCTACGAACCAGGGTAAGGCTCCCCGATCTCCGGGGACAAAGGCCGCCGTTGGGCGGCCCTGGAGGAGGGGGATTAGCCCTCCGGGGTGAGCTGGGCGACCCGGGCCTGGGCGGCCTTCAGCTCGGCCTGGATGGTGCGCCGCTCGCGCGGGCAGGAGATGGAGGCCAGCTCCGCCTGGAGTTCGGCTACGTGGGTCGCGAGGGCGTAGCGGGCGTGGGCGGGGAGGGTCGAGGTGGGGCGCGGCATCGTCTGGTTTCCCTGGGCGCTCGGGACCGTCCCTGCGCGATGCGACCCCCCAAACAGGCGGCGGCTCCGCCTGCACCCCGAGAGGGGCCGGAGCGCAGCGGAGGACCGGCCGGACTGACGATTTTGTCCCGCGAGGAATGGCGCGAAGCGACAGGGGAAAATCGTCTGGCCGGACGGTTGCGGGCGGAGCCGCCGTCTGTTCCCTTGTCGCCATCGTGTAGGGACGGTCTGACGCTGTGGCGAACGTCGGCGCCGCGTTTCACCGCCGGTTCCGCTTGGGGCGGTTCGACCGGGTTCCATGCTTGCCGGATGAGGCGAGGTGGCCGTCTCGTACCCGCGCCGTGGCTCCAGATTGGCGCGGGAGGACGCCCTCAACCGCGCCGCCGCCGCTCGAGATGGCGCCCGCTCCGGACGCCCCCAGCCCCGCAGCCTGACCAGGAAGGTTGCCCTCACCGGGGAGGAGCGCCTCCAGTCGAGCACCGGTACCTCCGAGACCCCGGTGCCAGCCCGCGCCCTGTTCCCTGTTCCTCCGAAATGAGGAAAGGGACCATGCCGGCCCTCAGGATGGATCGCTCAAGCCCCCGGCGGGAGGTCGTCGATCGCGGCCTGGACGCTCTCGATGCATTCCGCCACGACGCTCACCGGATCGCAGTCGGCTGACAGGCTGGGCGGTGGCGAGCGTCGTGCCGGCTGCGAACCCTGCCCGCCTTGCGGCCTGACCCACGCACGCAGCGCCCCTGGGGGAGGGGCAGTTTCAGCCTGGCGCCGGGCGACTTCGCTTCAGTGCTGACCCCGCCCCCTCAGCGTGCTACCTTACGGCATACTGGCACAACCCAGGGGCAACCGTGGCCGTCGACCCACCCGACCCTTTCGCCTGCCCCGAGGCCTCCGCCTCGCCTCTGCCGGCATCTTCCTGGACGACCTGCAAGGCGATCTTCGAGGGCGCCACCTCGCTTCGGTTCGAGGTCGGCGATCCCGCCGGTTTGCGCCTCACGCTGACCTTCAGCGGAGGGATCATCTCGGCCTCAGGCGTCGATGACATCGGCGAGTTGATCGAGGGTTTCCAGCTTGTCGGGGAGGCCATCGTGTTCTGTGACCGCTTAAGCTTCACGCTGGTCCAAACCGCCGACACCGTCCTCTACCGTGACGCCGATACCGTGGTCCGGATCCCCCGGGGCACCTACGATCGTCTTGCCTCGCTGGTGGGGTCGTTTGCGGGAGAGGGCGAAATCCTACGCTAAGGCTTTGGCCAACGATATTCTCCGGTAAGATTGATGTGTTCCCAGGGGATAGGAGAAGTCGCTTGATATCTAGTATGACGTCTGTCGCACCTGCTTGATCGCGGCCGCGATAGCTAGATCGCGTTGCTCCTCTTCTCCATCCGCGTTCCAAGCTGCGGAAAGGCACCCATAAGCGTACGCCTGGTCGAGCAGGCGACGCGGATCGACGTCCAGCGCACGAGAGAATGCGTCCGCCATCTGTGCAATGCGTCTAGGATCGAGACAAAGGTCGTCTCTGTCAGCCGGATCGTAGAACATATTGGCGGCGCCAAAGCCCACTTCACCGACCAGACCGACGGGATCTATCACCAGCCAGCCGCGACTGGAGAACATGATGTTTTCATGATGCAGATCGCCATGTAGCCCACGCAGTTCCGAGGCATTGCTCATCATTTGATCGGCTATAATCGCCGCGTGGACGTAGTCAGTTTGACAACCTGCGTTTTGATCATCGCGCGCCCGCTGAAACAAAGCTGCAAAGCGATCCCGGATCGGGAGAAGGGCAGAAGGCAGGGGTTCCTCAGATGCGGCATACAGCTTCGCCATTAGTTCCGCTGCAATTTCGGTCGCCTGGTAGTCGCCGTGCTCGGCAACGATGTGAGAGAGCATTCGCTCCCCGGCATATTCGAGCAACATCAGATTGTTCTCACGACCGAGCAACCGGACTGCTCCCCTCCCATTGCGCCATACCAGATAGTCGGCCCCGCGCAGTTCATCAGCAATGTCTTCTATAGGTTTCAATCCCTTGACGATTGCAGGAGTCCCGTCTGGCAATGAAACTTTCCAAACGAGGCTGGAAAAGGTGTCCGCAATGAGAACAGGTTGCGAAACGTGCCAATGAGCAGGAAAAACAGGCGGCATGAACATCAACCCCAAGTCAGAGGGTCCAATCGCAGATAGAAGGCAAGGCGTTCGCGGTCGGGGGCTTCGATCCCCAATACATTGAATAGGACAGCGAAGGCGCGCTCTGCTTCATCTGGCGCTGCCCAGTTCTCTTCGGCGTTAGCAATCATGAGTGCCAAATCGGCATAGCGATCTGCTGTTCCGAGCCGCCCAAGGTCGATCAGACCCGTGCATTGAAGAGTTTTAGGGTCCACCATGAAGTTCGGCATGCAGGGATCACCATGGCAAACAACCATATCGGTGCGCTCTTGGTCGAGCCGCACCGGTAGCTCTCGTTCGACACGAGCCAAAAGATCGAGCTGCGGCGTACTCTTGTCCTCGTCCGGTAAGAAGTCGGGATTGACGGCATTGCGGGACACCACATCAACGGCGCGTCCGAACATTCGCGACAGCCTGCGCTCAAACGGACATTGATCAACCGATAGGCTGTGAACAGCGCCAAGTTGCTGCCCCATTGACGGCCACGCTTTGAGCAAATCCGCTCCAGACAGATCAGCCGCCGGTACTCCCGGAATTGCCGTTATCACCAAGCATGCACCCTCCTGTTCCTCCTGCCAGTTGATCACCTCGGGGCAAGCCACACCTCGACCTTTGAGCCAAATGAGGCGGTCACGCTCTCCAGCGAGCTCACCGCGGCGGGAAGCAGGTGCGATTTTCGCGAAGGCATGCCCGTCACCACGTCGAAAAACAAAATCACCAGATTCTCCGCCTCTGACAGGCAACCAGTCAGAATGCGATTCACCAAAAAAAATATTAGTTCGATTCAATGGAGGTTCCTTCAGTTTTCTGATGAAGCGCGGAGGTGGCTCAACCTGCGAAAAGAAACGAGTTGCTACGTAAGTCCGAGAACATGCTTTCCATGGTCTCTGAGCTCGCCTTTGGGACCGACATATCGGTAGAGAGTGACGCGCTCGATGCCGAGTTCCTTGCAGAGATCGGAAACTGAAGTATCGCGCTGGGCCATGGCGGCTTGCGCGAGACGCACCTGAGCTTTGGTGAGCGCGAATTTTCGTCCGCCCTTGCGACCGCGCGCTCTCGCGGAGGCGAGACCCGCCATGGTGCGCTCTCGGATCAGATCCCGCTCGAACTCGGCCAAGGTGGCGAAGATTCCGAACACCATGCGACCGGACGCAGTCGTGGTGTCGATCTGAGCGCCCTTTCCAGTCAGAACCCGCAGGCCGATCTTGCGGTCTGACAGCTCCTTCACCGTGTTGACCAGATGGGCAAGCGATCGTCCGAGGCGATCGAGCTTCCAGACCACCAGCACATCGCCGTCACGCAATGACTTGAGGCAGGCAGTCAAGCCAGGGCGATCATCACGACCGCCGGAAGCAAGATCATCATAGATATTGTCCCGTTCGACACCTGCGGCGCGCAAGGCGTCGTGCTGCAGGTCGAGAGACTGCGAGCCATCGGCTTTGGAGACGCGGGCATATCCGATCAGCATGTATCACAAACGTTGGTTTGAGGCGGCGCGTTGGCCACGAATGATTTGTTCGCTGGAAATGTATCTCAACCAGCTTCATAAACAAAGCGTCTTGAACACCATCGGATTTTGAAAAAGGAACATTGATGCCGCGTCGCGTCACTCTAACCGATCGGCAGAAGGACGCGCTGTTGCGCCTGCCGACCTCGCAGGCGGATTTGCTGAAGCATTATACGCTGAGCGATGAAGATCTCGGCCACATCAGGCAACGTCGGCGCGCTCACAACAGGTTCGGCTTCGCCCTGTAATTATGCGTCCTGCGCTATCCCGGCCGGGTGCTGGCTCCGGGCGAACTGATCCCGGCCGAGGTGGTCGAGTTCATCGGAGCGCAACTCGGCCTTGGCGCCGATGATCTCGTTGATTATGCCTCCCGCGAGGAGACGCGGCACGAGCATCTTGCCGAGTTGCGGGCGCTCTATGGGTTCCGCACCTTCTCCGGACGTGGAGCACGCGAGCTGAAGGACTGGCTGTTCCGGGAAGCCGAACTGGCGGTGTCGAACGAGGACATTGCCCGTAGCTTCGTGACCGAGTGCCGACGCACCCGCACGGTTCTTCCCGCGACATCCACGATCGAGCGGCTTTGCGCCACGGCTCTGGTCGATGCTGAGCGGCAAATCGAGACGCGGATTGCCGGTCGCTTGCCCATACCGATCCGGGAACAGTTACTGGCATTGCTTGAGGAAACGGCCGACGATCGGGTGACCCGCTTCGTGTGGCTGCGTCAGTTCGCGCCAGGCTCGAACTCTTCGTCGGCCAACCGGCTGCTCGACAGGTTGGAATATCTGCAACGTGTCGATCTTCCCGAGGATCTGCTGGCCGGTGTTCCTGCCCATAGGGTGACACGTCTGCGCAGGCAGGGCGAGCGGTATTATGCCGATGGTATGCGCGATCTCCCGGAGGACAGGCGGCTTGCAATTCTGGCCGTCTGCGCATCGGAGTGGCAGGCGATGCTTGCCGATGCCATGGTCGAAACCCACGACCGGATCGTGGGCAGGCTCTACCGGGCGTCGGAAAGGATTTGCCAGGCCAAGACCACCAACGAAGCGAACGCGGTGCGCGACACCCTGAAATCCTTCGCTGAAATCGGCGGAGCCTTGGTCGATGCCCAGGATGATGGCCAGCCATTGGGCGACGTTATCGCGAGCGGATCAGGCTGGGACGGCTTCAAAACCCTTGTCGCGATAGCAACCAGACTGACGGCCACCATGGCGGACGATCCGCTCAATCATGTACTCGATGGCTATCACCGTTTCCGCCGGTATGCTCCTCGCATGTTGCGCCTGCTCGATCTTCGGGCTGCCCCTGTCGCGCAGCAGCTTCTGGAAGCGGTGACAGCCCTGCGCACCGGTTTGAACAATGCTCCGCATACCGCCTTTCTGCGGCCGAGCTCGAAATGGCATCGTCATCTTCGTGGTCAGGCGGCCGGCGATACCCGCCTCTGGGAGATCGCGGTGTTGTTCCATCTGCGCGATGCGTTCCGCTCCGGAGATGTCTGGCTGGCGAGGTCCCGGCGCTACGGTGATCTGAAGCACGCACTCGTACCTGCTCAGGCCGTGGCGGAAAGCGGCCGCCTCGCCGTGCCATTGCGGCCGGAGGAATGGCTGGCAGACAGGCAAGCTCGCCTTGATATCAGGTTGCGCGAGCTTGGCCGCGCTACTCGCGCCGGCACGATCCCTGGCGGGTCCATCGAAAACGGGATCCTGCATATCGAGAAGCTCGAAGCTGCCGCGCCGCCCGGCGCCGAAGATATGGTTCTCGATCTCTACAAGGCGATTCCGCCGACACGTATCACCGATCTCTTATTGGAAGTGGATGCCGCGACCGGCTTTTGTGAAGCATTCACCCACCTGCGCACGGGAGCGCCCTGCGCGGACCGGATCGGGCTAATGAACGTCATCCTTGCGGAAGGGATCAATCTCGGCTTGCGCAAGATGGCGGACGCCACCAATACCCACACCTTCTGGGAGTTGATCCGCATTGGACGGTGGCATGTCGAGGGCGAAGCCTACGACCGGGCGCTGGCCATGGTGGTTGAGGCGCAGGCGGCACTACCTATGGCTCAATTCTGGGGCGCGGGTATCTCCGCATCAAGCGATGGACAATTCTTCGCGGCGACCGAGCAAGGCGAGGCCATGAACCTGGTCAATGCGAAATATGGCAATACACCGGGCTTGAAGGCTTATAGCCACGTCTCGGATCAATATGCGCCGTTCGCGACCCAGGTGATTCCCGCGACGGCGAGCGAAGCACCCTATATTCTCGACGGACTGCTTATGAACGATGCCGGCCGCCATATCCGCGAGCAGTTCGCCGATACGGGCGGCTTCACCGATCACGTCTTTGCCGCGTGCGCCATTCTCGGCTATCGGTTCGCCCCTCGTATCCGGGATCTGCCGTCCAAGCGCCTCTACGCGTTCAATCCTTCGTCCGCGCCGGCGCACTTGAGGGCCTTGATCGGCGGAAAGATCAACCAGGCCATGATCGAGCGCAACTGGCCCGACATCCTGCGCATCGCCGCCACCATCGCGGCCGGGAGCGTCGCGCCGAGCCAGATCCTGCGGAAACTCGCCTCCTATCCGCGGCAGAACGAACTCGCGACGGCCCTGCGGGAAGTCGGCCGCGTCGAGCGAACCCTGTTCATGATCGACTGGATTCTGGATGCCGAACTCCAACACCGGACCCAGATCGGTCTCAACAAGGGTGAAGCGCATCATGCGCTGAAACGGGCCATCAGCTTCCATCGCCGGGGAGAAATCCGCGACCGGTCCGCCGAAGGACAGCACTACCGGATCGCCGGCATGAACCTGCTGGCCGCGATCATTATCTTCTGGAACACCATGAAGCTCGGCGAAGTCGTCGCCAGCCAGAAACGAGACGGAAAGCTGCTATCGCCCGATATGCTGGCCCATGTCTCGCCGCTTGGATGGGAACACATCAATCTCACCGGAGAATATCGTTGGCCAAAGCCTTAGCGCAGGATTCCGCCCCCTCCCGCAAACGACCCCCCGTAGGGCGCGAAGGGGGGATAGCTCGCCCCCTTTGGGGGCCTCGATATGCGGGAGGGGGAGCCGCCGCGAAGCGGTGGGGGAACCCCGCAGGGGTGCCCCGTGCAGGGCACGCGATGATTAAAAAAGGATTAAAACCGGATTAGGCTCGTTTTCGCCAAAGGCTAAAACCCAGCACTGGCGCGGGTTTGCAGCCTGTTCGGCCTGTGGATAGCGTATCCGCTGGAACGGTATCCGGCATCCGCTGGAACGGTATCCGGCATCCGCTGGAACGGTATCCGGCATCCGCTGGAACGGTATCGCCTACCTGCTGGAACGGTATCAAGGAGTCCACGCTAGATCTATCTCATCTGCGCAAGGCAGAACGTGAAGACGGCCGCCCTGGACCTCGCCCGCGAGCGCCAGGCGCACGAGGCCGGCGCGCGGACCCGCGCCACGGCCCACGAGCGGACGCCGCAGCAGGAGCGCCAGAAGGCCGCCAGAGAGGCCGAGCGCGGCCGTGAGGCTTGGACGCTAGGGCAGGGCATGAAAAAGCCCGTAGCGGGCTGCTACGGGCGTCTGACGCGGTGGAAAGGGGGAGGGGATGTTGTCTACATGGCTCTGCTGTAGTGAGTGGGTTGCGCTCCGGCAGCGGTCCTGATCAATCGTCACCCTTTCTCGGTCCTTCAACGTTCCTGACAACGAGCCTCCTTTTCGCCAATCCATCGACAATCACCGCGAGTCCCTGCTCGAACGCTGCGTCCGGACCGGCTTCGTCGAAGGCGTCTATCGCGGCCCGCAACAGCGGCGAGAGCGGAGCCTGTTCAACGGTGCCGCCGCGCTCGCCGGCATCGCTGTCGCCGGCCTGCTCCTCAAGCACGGCCCCAACAGTGAAGTAGCTGATTGTCATCAGCGCATTGACGGCGTCCCCGGCCGAAAAACCCGCCTCGCAGAGGAAGCGAAGCTGCGCGTCGGCCGTTTCCATCTGCGGTGCGCCCGGTCGCGTGCCGGCATGGATGCGCGCGCCATCGCGGTAGGCGAGCAGCGCCTGCCTGAAGCTGCGGGCATTCCCGATCAGAAATGAGCGCCAGTCGTCGTCGGCTCTCGGCACCGAATGCGTATGATTCTCCGCCAGCATGGCTTCGGCCAGTGCGTCGAGCAGCGCCCGCTTGTTCCTGAAGTGCCAGTAAAGCGCCGGCTGCTGAACCCCCAACCGTTCCGCCAGTTTGCGTGTCGTCAGACCGTCTACGCCGACCTCGTTCAACAGGTCCAGGGCGGCACGGATCACTGTATTCGGCTGCAACTTTGTCATGCTTGACACTTTATCACTGATAAACATAATATGTCCACCAACTTATCAGTGATAAAGAATCCGCGCGTTCAATCGGACCAGCGGAGGCTGGTCCGGAGGCCAGACGTGAAACCCAACAGACCCCTGATCGTAATTCTGAGCACTGTCGCGCTCGACGCTGTCGGCATCGGCCTGATTATGCCGGTGCTGCCGGGCCTCCTGCGCGATCTGGTTCACTCGAACGACGTCACCGCCCACTATGGCATTCTGCTGGCGCTGTATGCGTTGGTGCAATTTGCCTGCGCACCTGTGCTGGGCGCGCTGTCGGATCGTTTCGGGCGGCGGCCAATCTTGCTCGTCTCGCTGGCCGGCGCCACTGTCGACTACGCCATCATGGCGACAGCGCCTTTCCTTTGGGTTCTCTATATCGGGCGGATCGTGGCCGGCATCACCGGGGCGACTGGGGCGGTAGCCGGCGCTTATATTGCCGATATCACTGATGGCGATGAGCGCGCGCGGCACTTCGGCTTCATGAGCGCCTGTTTCGGGTTCGGGATGGTCGCGGGACCTGTGCTCGGTGGGCTGATGGGCGGTTTCTCCCCCCACGCTCCGTTCTTCGCCGCGGCAGCCTTGAACGGCCTCAATTTCCTGACGGGCTGTTTCCTTTTGCCGGAGTCGCACAAAGGCGAACGCCGGCCGTTACGCCGGGAGGCTCTCAACCCGCTCGCTTCGTTCCGGTGGGCCCGGGGCATGACCGTCGTCGCCGCCCTGATGGCGGTCTTCTTCATCATGCAACTTGTCGGACAGGTGCCGGCCGCGCTTTGGGTCATTTTCGGCGAGGATCGCTTTCACTGGGACGCGACCACGATCGGCATTTCGCTTGCCGCATTTGGCATTCTGCATTCACTCGCCCAGGCAATGATCACCGGCCCTGTAGCCGCCCGGCTCGGCGAAAGGCGGGCACTCATGCTCGGAATGATTGCCGACGGCACAGGCTACATCCTGCTTGCCTTCGCGACACGGGGATGGATGGCGTTCCCGATCATGGTCCTGCTTGCTTCGGGTGGCATCGGAATGCCGGCGCTGCAAACAATGTTGTCCAGGCAGGTGGATGAGGAACGTCAGGGGCAGCTGCAAGGCTCACTGGCGGCGCTCACCAGCCTGACCTCGATCGTCGGACCCCTCCTCTTCACGGCGATCTATGCGGCTTCTATAACAACGTGGAACGGGTGGGCATGGATTGCAGGCGCTGCCCTCTACTTGCTCTGCCTGCCGGCGCTGCGTCGCGGGCTTTGGAGCGGCGCAGGGCAACGAGCCGATCGCTGATCGTGGGGTCGTCTCAGAAAACGGAAAATAAAGCACGCTAAGTGTGCACTGAGGCGGGAACGCTCATTGCAACGCCTTTGCTAAGGCTGATCCGATTCTGGACACCGCCTGGTTGCTTGCCGACATAGACGCTGCGGTTTGGGTGATGTAGATCGCCACAATGACGGCTGAACGCTTGGGCGGCCAGACAACGGCGATTATGGAACGTGATCCGTGACCACCTGCTCCCGACTTGTCCGCAATTTGCCAATCCCTCGGCAAGCCAGCGCGTAGCAAGGCATCGGCAACTTGATCCCCGAGCATCCATTGTGTCAGTTCGTTCCGAGCCGGAGCGGAGAGGACACCGTCGAGCAACAGTGTTTGCAGGCTCCGCGCTGCCGCAATTGGCGTTGTCGTGTCGCGTGCATCCCCCGGCGTGGCCTCGTTGAGTTCGGGTTCTCGCCGATCCAGGCGTGTCTTATCGTCACCGATAGACCGCATGAACGCGGTGAATGTCCGTGCCCCGCCGATTGCATCCAACGCCAAATTGGCCGCTGTGTTGTCACTGATACTGACGGCGGCCCTGCACAGCTCACGCAGGGTCAGCGTGCCGCCAGGTGGCACCCTTTCCGTCACGGGTGAGTATGTGACCAGCGCTGTGCGCTCGATCGGTATCGCCTGCTCCAGGTTCAGCTTGTGGCGGTCGGCCTGGGCCAGAACGGCCGCGCAGGAAAAGGCTTTATGCGTGCTGTTCAGCGGGAAGCGTTCGTCGCCACGATGCTGCCACGTCAGGCCGGAATCCGTATCGATCACCGCCACTCCGACCCTAGCCTGAAGCGTGGTCTCCTCTTGGGTTACAGCGAGGTCGAGGATTCCCGTATCCATGGCATATGCGGATGTGCAGATGAGGCCAACACATCCGAGTATCGCCACAGGGACAGAGAGAAAATGACATTGAAATTTCATAAGCATTAGATTTGTAGCGACGCCGGCACCCAGCGATACAGCGTCGGAATCGACACGCCGAGGTTCTTGGCCACGTCCCGCGGCGGCACGCCGCTAGCCAGCAGTTTCTTGGCCGACTCGATCTTACTGTCGGTCATCTTCGGCTTGCGGCCCCCTTTGCGGCCGAGTTGCTTGGCAACCGCCAGTCCGGCACGGGTGCGCTCGACGGTCAGCTCACGTTCCATCTCGGCAAGGCTGGCCATGACGTGGAAGAAGAAGCGCCCGGACGGCGTGCCGGTGTCGATGGAGTCGGTGAGGCTCCTGAACTGGACGCCTTGCTTGTGCAGCTCGCCGACCAGATCGACAAGTTGCTTGACCGAGCGGCCCAGCCGGTCGAGCTGCCAGACGACCAAGGTGTCGCCCTCACGCAGCATTTCGAGCGTTTTGCCCAAGCCCGGACGGTCTGCCCGTGTGCCGCTCACCTTATCCTCGAAGACCTTTTGGCATCCGGCCTTGGCCAAGGCTTCACGTTGCAGCTCAAGGTTCTGATCCTGCGTGGAAACGCGCGCATAACCGATTAGCATGGCTTGCCTTTTGCCCGGTCGATGCGTTCCTGCACCACCTGCATGGCTTCTTCGTGGGGGTAAGCCTTGACGGCGGGGTCGTTGGCATCCAGGCGCACGGCTGGCAGTTGCTTGAGCAATTCCGGTAGCCATTGCTGTACCGTCTCCCACACTACATCGAGGTTGATGTCGAAATAGCCGTGGGCCATGCGATTGCGCATATTGCGCATGCTGCGCCACGGCACGTCGGCATGCGCCTGGGTGAACTCGGCGTAGCCATCCATCACCTTCGTCGCAGCCTCGCCGATGACGATAAGGCTCATGATGACGGCCTGCTGGGTGCACTTGTCGGCCAAGAAGTCGTCCCTGGCCATCCCTTCCACGAAGCTGCGTGCATCGGTTGCGGCCTGCTGGATGTGGTCGAGGTAATCGGGCAGACGGTTCTCGCTCATACCGGCTGCGCCTCCGCGAGCACCTTGGCCCGGAACTTTGGCGGCAGGTCGCCAGGGGTCAGCAAATCGACGTCCACGCCGAGCAGCGATTTCAGTTCTTCTTCCAAATCGCCCAAGTCCAACAACGTGGCACCAGGCAAGGCATCGACCAGCAGGTCGAGGTCGCTGCCATCCCGGTCGGTGCCATGCAGAACCGAACCGAATACGCGCGGGTTCGCGGTGCGGAAGCGGCCTACTGCTTCACGCACCGCGCTTCGCTTCATGTCAAGCACAACGGACGGTCGCATGGGCATCCTTTCTTATCGAAACTCGTTGAGATGATATGCAATCAAGAATAGAATTTCAAGAACCATTTTCGAGAATCGCAATGCCTTGATTTCGCGTGCCGCGCCGGGCGCTTTGGCGGGCTTGTCACAAACCTACGTTTTCAAGAAGAAGGAAACCGCATGCCCCGCCGTTCGATCCTGTCCGCCGCCGAGCGCGAAAGCCTACTGGCGTTGCCGGACACCAAGGATGAGTTGATCCGTCACTACACGTTCAGCGAAAGCGACCTGTCCATCATCCGGCAGCGGCGCGGCCCGGCCAACCGGCTAGGCTTCGCCGTGCAGCTCTGCTACCTGCGCTTTCCTGGCGTCATCCTTGGCGTCGATGAGCCGCCGTTCCCGCCCTTGCTGAGACTGGTCGCCAACCAGCTCAAGGTCGGCGTCGAAAGCTGGGACGAGTACGGCCAGCGGGAACAGACCCGGCGCGAGCACCTGGTCGAGCTGCAAACGGTGTTCGGCTTCCAGTCCTTCACCATGAGCCACTACCGGCAGGCCGTCCAGTTGCTGACCGAGCTGGCCATGCAGACCGACAAGGGCATCGTGCTGGCCAGCGCCTTGATCGAGCATCTGCGGCGGCAGTCGGTCATTCTGCCTGCCCTCAACGCCGTCGAGCGGGCGAGCGCCGAGGCGATCACTCGCGCCAACCGGCGCATCTACGATGCCTTGGCCGAACCGCTGTCGGATGCGCATCGCCGCCGCCTCGACGATCTGCTCAAGCGCCGGGACAACGGCAAGACGACCTGGCTGGCCTGGCTGCGCCAGTCACCCGTCAAGCCCAATTCGCGGCATATGCTGGAGCACATCGGACGCCTAAAGGGGTGGCAGGCGCTCGACCTGCCTTCCGGCATCGAGCGATCGGTGCACCAGAACCGCCTGCTCAAAATCGCCCGTGAGGGTGGCCAGATGACGCCCACCGATCTGGCCAAGTTCGAGCCGCAGCGGCGCTACGCCACCCTGGTGGCGCTCGCCATCGAGGGCATGGCGACCGTCACCGACGAAATCATCGACCTGCACGACCGCATCCTGGGCAAGCTGTTCAACGCCGCCAAGAACAAGCATCAGCAGCAGTTCCAGGCATCCGGCAAGGCGATCAACGCCAAGGTGCGGCTGTTCGGGCGCATCGGCCAGGCGCTGATCGAGGCCAAGCAAGCGGGCCGCGATCCGTTCGCCGCCATCGAGGCCGTCGTGTCTTGGGATGCTTTCGCCGAGAGCGTGACCGAGGCGCAGAAGCTCGCCCAACCCGAGGACTTCGATTTCCTGCACCGCATCGGCGAGAGCTACGCCACGCTGCGTCGGTACGCGCCGGAATTCCTCTCTGTGCTCAAGCTGCGGGCAGCGCCCGCCGCCAAGGACGTGCTCGACGCCATCGAGGTGCTGCGCGGCATGAACAGCGACAACGCCCGCAAGGTGCCCGCCAACGCACCAACCAATTTCATCAAGCCACGCTGGCAGAAGCTGGTGATGACCGACAACGGCATCGACCGGCGCTACTACGAACTGTGCGCGCTGTCGGAGATGAAGAATGCGCTGCGCTCCGGCGACATCTGGGTGCAGGGGTCGCGCCAATTCAAGGATTTCGAGGACTATCTGGTGCCGCCCGCAAAATTCGCCAGCCTCAAGCAGGCCAGCGAATTGCCGCTGGCCGTGGCCACCGACTGCGACCAGTACCTGAATGAACGGCTGACGCTGCTGGAAACGCAGCTTGCGGCCGTCAACCGCATGGCGCTGGCGAACGAGCTGCCGGACGCCATCATCACGGAGTCGGGCCTGAAGATCACGCCGCTCGATGCAGCGGTGCCCGATACCGCGCAGGCCTTGATTAACCAGACCGCAATGGTCCTGCCGCACGTCAAGATCACCGAATTGCTGCTGGAGGTGGACGAATGGACGGGCTTCACCCGGCACTTCGCGCACCTGAAATCGGGCGACCTGGCCAAGGACAAGAACCTGCTGCTGACCACGATCCTCGCTGACGCGATCAATCTGGGCCTGACCAAGATGGCGGAATCGTGCCCTGGCACGACCTACGCCAAGCTGGCGTGGCTACAAGCCTGGCACATCCGCGACGAGACCTATTCGACGGCGCTGGCCGAGCTGGTCAACGCGCAATTCCACCATCCCTTTGCTGAGCACTGGGGCGATGGCACCACGTCATCGTCGGACGGCCAGAACTTCCGCACCGGGAGCAAGGCCGAGAGTACCGGCCACATCAACCCGAAATACGGCAGCAGCCCAGGGCGGACGTTCTATACCCACATCTCCGACCAGTACGCGCCGTTTCATACCAAGGTCGTGAACGTCGGCGTGCGCGACTCGACCTACGTGCTCGACGGTCTGCTGTACCACGAATCCGATCTGCGCATCGAGGAGCACTACACCGACACGGCAGGCTTCACCGATCACGTTTTTGCGCTGATGCACCTGCTTGGCTTCCGCTTCGCGCCGCGCATCCGTGACCTGGGCGACACCAAACTCTACATCCCGAAGGGCGAAGCCGCCTACGACGCGCTCAAATCGATGGTCAGCAACGACCGGCTGAACATCAAGGCTATCCGCACCCATTGGGAAGAAATCCTGCGGCTGGCCACCTCGATCAAGCAGGGCACGGTGACGGCCTCGCTGATGCTGCGCAAGCTCGGCAGCTATCCCCGCCAGAACGGCCTGGCTGTGGCGCTGCGCGAGCTGGGACGCATCGAGCGCACGCTGTTCATCCTGGACTGGCTGCAAAGCGTCGAGCTGCGCCGCCGTGTGCATGCCGGACTGAACAAGGGCGAGGCGCGCAACGCGCTGGCCCGCGCGGTGTTCTTCAACCGCCTGGGCGAAATCCGCGACCGCAGTTTCGAGCAGCAGCGCTACCGGGCCAGCGGCTTGAACCTGGTGACTGCCGCCATCGTGCTGTGGAACACTGTCTATCTGGAACGGGCCGCGAACGCCCTGCGTGGCCACGGCCAGGCCGTCGATGACGCCCAGTTGCAGTACCTGTCCCCGCTGGGCTGGGAGCATATCAACCTGACCGGCGATTACCTCTGGCGCAGCAGCGCCAAGATCGGCGCGGGCAAGTTCAGGCCGCTACGGCCACTGCAACCGGCTTAGCGTGCTTTATTTTCCGTTTTCTGAGGCGACCCCTGCTGGAGGTGGATGCGGCGACCGGCTTCACCGAAGCGTTCACCCATCTGCGCACAGGAGCACCCTGCGCTGACCGGATCGGGCTAATGAACGTTATCTTGGCGGAAGGGATCAACCTCGGCTTGCGCAAAATGGCGGATGCGACAAACACCCACACCTTCTGGGAATTGATCCGCATTGGACGGTGGCATGTCGAGGGCGAAGCCTATGACCGGGCGCTGGCCATGGTGGTCGAGGCACAGGCAGCGTTACCCATGGCCCGGTTCTGGGGCATGGGCACGTCGGCTTCGAGCGACGGACAGTTCTTCGTCGCTACAGAGCAAGGTGAGGCCATGAACCTGGTCAACGCGAAATATGGCAATACCCCGGGCCTGAAAGCCTATAGCCACGTCTCCGACCAATATGCGCCGTTCGCAACCCAGGTGATTCCTGCAACGGCAAGCGAAGCGCCTTACATCCTCGATGGCCTGCTGATGAACGATGCTGGACGCCATATCCGCGAGCAGTTCACCGACACGGGCGGCTTCACCGATCACGTCTTTGCCGCATGTGCCATTCTCGGCTACCGGTTCGCTCCGCGCATCCGCGACCTGCCATCCAAACGGCTCTACGCGTTCAATCCGTCGGCCGCCCCGGCGCACCTGCGAGCGTTGATCGGTGGAAAGGTCAACCAAGCCATGATCGAGCGCAATTGGCCCGACATCCTGCGCATCGCCGCCACCATTGCTGCCGGGACCGTCGCGCCAAGCCAGATTCTGCGGAAACTCGCCTCCTATCCGCGGCAGAACGAGCTCGCGACAGCCCTGCGGGAAGTCGGTCGCGTCGAGCGCACCCTGTTCATGATCGACTGGATTCTGGATGCCGAACTCCAACGGCGTGCCCAGATCGGGCTCAACAAAGGCGAAGCTCATCATGCGCTGAAGCGGGCAATCAGCTTCCACCGCCGCGGTGAAATCCGCGACCGTTCCGCCGAAGGCCAGCATTACCGCATCGCCGGCATGAATCTGCTCGCCGCCATCATCATCTTCTGGAACACCATGAAGCTCGGCGAGGTCGTTGCAAACCAGAAACGCGATGGAAAGCTGCTATCGCCCGATCTCTTGGCCCATGTTTCGCCGCTCGGATGGGAACACATCAATCTCACCGGAGAATATCGCTGGCCAAAGCCTTAGCGTAGGATTCCGCCCCCTCCCGCAAACGACCCCCTGGTGACCGTTCTCGTCCAGGATCGGCGCGTGCAGGGCGTCTTCGAAGAGGCCCACCTGCGGCTCGCCAAGGAGGCCCGGGTGACCGCCTGGCACCCTAGCCACGGTGAGAGGTAGCGGCCAGATCACAGGCCGCTCGCTCCCGGGTCCGGCGCTCACGCGCCGGCCTTCACGCCCCGCCGGACGGGGATTCCCTTGGCCATGGCCTTGTCGGCGAGGTTGTCGGAGATCCCACCCCCGGGGAAATGGACGATCCCGATCGGTGCCTGCTCGAGGATCTGGTCGTTGCGCCGGAACGGGGCCGCCTTGCTGTGGCGCTTCCAGTCCGGCTTGAACACCACCTGGGCGACCCTGCGATTGTCGGCCCACTTCGCGGCGATCAGCTCGGCGCCCTCGCCGCCCCCGTGCATCAGCACCATGTCGGGGTGCTTGGCCCGCACCTTGTCGAGCGTGTCCCAGATGACCGCCACGTCCTGGAACTGCTTGCCGCCCGTGAACGCGATCCGGGTTCCTTTCGGCAGGTGGATCTCGGTCTCGGCCCGGCGCCGAGCGCTGATGAAGTCGCGGCTATCGATCATCGCCGCGGTCATCGTCGCGCGGTTGACCTGCGAGCCCGAGCGCGGGCGCCACAGCGATTTGGTGATCCGGGTGAACCGGTGGGCGGCGGCGTCTCGGGTATACTCGAAGGCGTTGCGGCGCTCGCAGAGCGTCTGCCCGAGGGCGATCAGCCGCTCCAGCTCGACCGACAGGACCTCGCTGCCATCCTGCTCGCGCTGGCTCTGGCGCTGCGCCTGCTCGTTCTCGTCGAGCTTGCGTTCGATCATCTCGACCCGGCGGTGGAAGACGTTCACGACCCCCCACAGCACGTCCTCCAGATCGTCCTCCAGGCGGGTGCCGGCGAAGGTGTCCTCGAGCGCGGACATCGCGATATGGAGGGCGTGGTCCAGCTTACCCGCGTGGGGCAGGGGCCGGGGATCGTCGTGCTCCTCGAACGGGCGGTAGCCGGTGACCGCGAGCTCCTCGAGCAGGGTCGGATCGGGCTGAAGGTCCTCGTCGAGGTCGTGGGTCAGGTGGTCGAGCATCGGGGGCTCCTCGGGGTCCTGGGGGCCTGCGTCCATCGCGGCCTTCATGGCGACCCAAGGCCGGGCTCGGGGGCCGGGCGCACCCGCGCGAGGATCCGCATCGCACCGCTTGCGATGCGGCCACGCGGGCCGGAGCGTCAGCGGAGGACGGCTCGTCGGCCGTCGATTTTGCTTCGCGATGCAAAGCCGCCGTCAGGCGGCGGCGGAAAATCGTCGGACGAAGGCCGTTGCGCCCAAGGTCCCCCGACCCGGCATCAGTCGCCCTCTGAAGAAGGCCGTGGATGCAAGCCTCTCTCGCGGCCCATGGCTGCCTCGCGGGTCCGCCCTCAACCCAGGGCTACGCGGATCAGGCTGCCAAGGCCTCCTCGAACTGGAGGAAGGCCACGGCATGGTTCGGGTCGAGCTGGGGCGCGAGCAGCAGAGCGAGATCTCGCGGGCCGAGGTGGCAGAGGTCGCGGTTGAAGTCGTCCTCGCGGGGATCCAGCACGCCCACCAGGATGCCGGCGGCCTCGGCGCGCTGGCGCAGGATCGCGGCCCCCCGCTCGCCGGCTGGATCGGCGTCGCGGGCGATGTAGAGGTGGCGCAGGCCGGGAGGGAGGATCAGGGCGGCGAGGTGGGCTCCCGACAGGGCGGCGACGTGCGGCACCGCCGGCAGGACGCGCTGGACCGACAGCACCGTCTCCACGCCCTCGCCGGCCACCATCACCTCGGGCACCGTGCCGGGGAAGCGCACGCCGTGGCCGAGCTGGTTGCCGAGCGTCCGCCGCTGGTCGTGTACGGCCGCCTTGTCATGGCCGTCCGGGGAAAGCCAGGTCCGGCCGACCGCCGTCACGGCGCCCGACAGGTCGGTCACGCTAGCGAGCATCGCCGGGTGATGGGTGTCAGGGCCCGCCGGCTCCTTAGCCGAGGGCCGGTACAGGCAGCGTGGGTGGAAGCGCAAGGCCGGCTGGTCGATCGCGTGCTCGAGCCCGCGTGAGCGCAGGTAGGCCGCCGCGACCGTGCCGGGGACAGGCCGGCCGTAGCGCAGCATGCGACGGGCCGACTCGACCGTGTCGCGCGCCTCCGGCAGCGGACGGGCCCGCTCCGGCACCGGCGGCTGGGTTAGGCTCAGGAAGGCTCGGGCTTCGGCCACGGCAGCTTTCCAGTCCTCGCCCTGCTGCATCCGGATCACGTCGAGGAGGTCGCCGTGCTCGCCCGTCGCGGCGTCGGTCCACTTGCCGCGCGCACCCTTGCCAGTGCTCGGCCCGGTGAGCCGCACGTACATCGACCCGCCATCGCTGTTGAACACGTCGCCCACGCACCACCAGCGGCCGGAGCGGTAGCCGTTCGAGAGGTAGCGCAGGCAGAACGCCTCGACGTTGTCGGCGAGCTGGCGGGAGAGATCCGCGGCGGTGGGATGGATCGGCATGGTCGGCCTTGCGTCGGGTTCGTGCATTAAGCGTGAGCGTGAGCGGCGACGCAACGTAACAGTGCATAGCGCTCGATGACGGCGGCCAGGATGGTGGCCCCACTCTCTCCGACCGGGATGAACAGACGCGTACGAAACGAGATCACTTCGGAAAACAGGCCGATGGTCTTCAAGGCCGCCCGCGCGCTCTCGCTCACCCCGATCAACTCGATGCGGTGCTCACTCATCACTCGGACTCTCTTCACCTGGAGCCCGCCGGTGAGCTGGAGGCTGGCACGGCCCCCGAGCACGGCCGCGTAGGCGTCGGCCGGGGCCATGGCGGTGCCGGCGCCGAGGTTCAGCTTCTCGCGGGTGACGTGCAGGTCCTCCGGGTCGACCACGCGCCCGACGATGCGTTCGCCCGCGTCGGTCACGAGGCGGAACACCCGCATGTCGATGCCGGGCAGGCGATCCCAGATCGGCAGGAGGAGCCCGGTGACCACGTAGAGGGTGCGCTCGTCGAACTCGGGCAGGGCGGCAAGCTCGGCCTGCCACGCGGCGGCGAAGGCCTCGGCCGGGACCTCCTCGAACGACGACCGGGCGTACTGGTCGCGGTCGAGGAGCTGGCGCTGGAGCGGGCGCACCAGGCGGACCCGCGCCACCACCGAGCCGTCCTCGCGCGTCTCGCTCGCCGCCTTGCCCATCAGCGCCGGCCGGCCGGATCGGGCATTGAGCACCGGGCGGTAGCCCTCGGCGATCATCTCGTGGGCCGCGGCGAGGTCGAGCGGCCGCAGCCGGCGGCGCTCGGCGATGGTCAGGAGGTGGGTGTGCGCGCCGCTCGCCGGGTGGGTATAGGCCACCTCGCGGTCCGTCACCGTGAAGCTCTCAGCGGTCAGCACCTCGACGCCGACATCGTAGACCCCGGCCGAGATCGCGCCCTCGATCACCTGGGCCAGCCGCTCCTCGAACGCCGTGAACAGGATGTTCTGGACCGCGATGCGGAGCGCCAGCACGCGGTTGAGGAAGCGGCCGATCGGCGGCAGTTCGTCGAGGACGTGGCCGGCGTCCGAGGTGAGGGCCAGCCCGGTCATCGCCTCGAACACCTTGAGCGGGCAGCCCTCGATCTCGCCCCGCACGATCGCCCAATAGAGCTGGCGCAAGGCCGTCGCCGCGTAGGGCCCCTCCAGATTGTCCTGCGGCCGGAACAGCCCCTGGCCGCCGGTCTGGCGCTGGCCGCGGGTGATGGCGCCGAGGGTGTCGAGGCGCCGGGCGATCGTGCTCAGGAAGCGCTTCTCGCCCTTCACGTCGGTCGTCACCGGGCGAAACCGCGGCGGCTGAGCTTGGTTCGTGCGGTTGGTGCGGCCGAGGCCCTGCACGGCGGCATCCGCCTTCCAGCCCGCCTCGAGCAGGTAGTGAACGCGAGGGCGCTGGTTCTTCGCGCCGCGGTCGGCGTGGTAGCTGCGCCCCGTGCCGCCGGCATCCGAGAACACCAGGATCCGCTTCTCGTCGTCCTGGAAGGCCTGCGTCTCGCCGAGGTTGGCGGTCGCCGGCCGGTTCTGGAGCACCAGGCGATCGACGCCGTCCTTGCCCGCCTGGCGCACGATCCGGCGCGAGCGGCCGGTCACCTCGGCCACCACCTCGGTGCCGAAGTGGTGCAGGATCTGGTCGAGGGCCGACTGTACGGGCTCGAGCCCGCACAGGTGCTCGATCAGCGCGTCGCGGGTCTCGACGGCCTCGCGGCACAGGACGGGCTGGCCCGCCTCGTCGACGGCCGGCCGGGACTGGATGTTGCCGTCGGCGTCGGAGAACGGCTCGTAGAGCTGGGTCGGGAAGGCGTGCTTGAGGTAGTCGATGACGTACTCGCGCGGCGTGACGTCGACCTGGAGGTCGCCCCACTCCTCCGAGGGGATCTCGGCCAAGCGCCGCTCCATCAGCGCCTCGCCGGTCGAAACGATCTGGACCACCGCCGCGTGGCCGGCCTCGATCCCCGCCTCGATCGCCGCAATCAGCGACGGGCACTTCATCGCCGTCAGCAGGTGGTTGAAGAAGCGCTGCTTGCTCGACTCGAAGGCCGAGCGCGCCGCGGACTTGGCGTTGCGGTTCAGGGTACCGCTCTCTCCGGTGACGCCCGAGGCCTTCAGCGCGGCATCGAGGTTGGTGTGGATGACCTGGAACGCGTCGGCGTAGGCGTCGTAGATCGCCGTCTGCGTGGGGCTGAGCGTGTGCTCCAGCATCTCGACCTCAACGCCGGCGTAGGACAGCGAGCGGGCGGTGTAGAGGCCGAGCGCCTTCAGATCGCGCGCCAGCACCTCCATGGCGGCCAGGCCGCCCTGGTCCATCGCCGAGACGAAGTCCGACCGGGTCGGGAACGGGAACGCCCCGCCGCCCCACAGCCCGAGCCGGTGGGCGTAAGCCAGCTTCTCGACCGTGACCGCGCCGGTGGCGCTCACGTATAGTACGCGCGCATCAGGCATTCGATATTGTAGAGCCAGCCCCGCCTTACCCTGCTGCGAGGCCTCGACCACGCCGCGGTCGCCCGAGCCCGCCGCCGCGTTGGCGAGCGCGTGCGCCTCGTCGAGCGCGATCACGCCGTCGAAATCGGGCCCGAGCCAGGTGAGGATCTGGTCGAGGCGCGAGCCCGACCCGTTCCGCCCGGTGCCGCGGAGCGTGGCGAAGGTCGTGAACAGGATGCCCTCGGGGAGAGTGATCGGCTTGCCCGGCGCGAACCGCGACAGCGGCACGATCTGGAGCGGCTCCTGGCCGAGGTGGCGCCAGTCCCGCCGCGCATCCTCAAGGAGCGCCTCGTTCTTGGAGATCCAGAGCGCCTTGCGGCGGCCCTGGCTCCAGTTGTCGAGGATGACGCCGGCGACCTGGCGGCCCTTGCCCGCGCCGGTCCCGTCGCCGAGGAAGAAGCCCTGGCGGAAGCGCACGGCGCCCTCGGCCCCCGCGGCTGCGGCGGAGAGGAGGGTGCCGGTCTCGTCGACCGTCCAGTGACCGGGCAGATGGCCGGAATGCGCCGCGCCGGCGTAGATCACGGTCTCGAGCTGGCATTCCGAGAGCAGGCCGGCCGAGACGACCGCGGCCGGCAGGCGCGGGGCATAGCTCGGCCGGGGCAGGCGGACCGAGGCCATGGCGGTCGACTGGACCAGCGGCGTCGGGTGCGGGTGGGCGCCCGCGATCCGCAGGGTCTCCAGGGCGTAGGCCTCGTACAGGGCGGCCTCGACCGCGAGCGTGGCGGGCAGCTCCTCGATCACCGTGTAGGCTACTTCCGAGGCGGTCACGTCGGGAGCCGCCGCGGCGGCGGCTCGAGGCGAGGGGACCGTGCGCGCGGCCGGCACCGCCTTGCGGGAAAGGCCCGGGATCGTGGCCCGGCGAGCCGGTACGGCGACTGGCTCCAGGCGGGCCGGGACATGCGCCAGGACGGCGGTCAGCAGCCCGGCCGGGTCGTCCATGAGCCCGAGCGGTGCGACGTGCGGGCCCGCCTCGCCGTCGGGCAAGCGATCGAACACGGAGAGGCGCACGTCGACGGTGGTGCCGTGCTTGGCGTAGGCGCGGCCCGACAGCCCGGCCGAGAACACCATCCGCCCGCCGCGGTCGCCGAGCGCCGCGAAGGCCTTGGCCGCGGCCGGGCGATCGGGCCGGAAGCTGTCGGCGGTGATGGCGACCAGGCGCCCGCCTCGCGGCAGGCGGGCGAGGGCCGAGCGCAGGTGATCGCCGGTCGCGTCGCGATAGCGGCCCTCGACATGGGCCGCGACCGAGAACGGCGGGTTCATCAGGACCACGGTGGGCGCCACGTCCTCGGCCAGGCGATCGTGGATCTGCGCCGCGTCGAGCTGCGTGACGCTAGCCGCCGGGTAGAGGGCCGTGAGCAGGCCCGACCGGGTCGCGGCCAGCTCGTTGAGGTGGAGGCGCGCGCTCGCCAACTCGGCGTGGATCGCGAGCAGGCCCGCTCCGGCCGACGGCTCCAGCACCACGTCGCCCGGCCGCAACCCGCAGGCGAGCGCCGCGACGTAGCCGATCGGAAGCGGGGTCGAGAACTGCTGGAGCGCCTCGCTCTCCTCGCTGCGCCGGGTGTGGGTCGGCAGCATGCCGGCGATCCGGGCGAGCATCGCGAGCCGGGCGGCCGGGGTCGTGGCCTTGGCGCGGATCGCCGGCCAGAACCGGCGCAGGAACAGCACCTGGGCGACCTCGCCGGCCTCGTAGGCGTCCTTCCACAGCCACAGGCCCGAGACGTCGCTGCCGCCGCAGGCAGCCTCCATCGCCGCCCGCAGGGCGGCGGTCTCGATCGCCCGGCCCTGCGCCAGCGCGTCAGCGAGGCGGGTGCCAGCCTCGACGATGGCGGTCGGGCTCGGGGTGAGGGCGGTGCTGGCCTGGAAGTCCTTGGCGCTGATCGAGAAGTTCATAGGCGCGGCTCCTGTCAGATCATACCGGGCCGCGGGGCTCTCTCTCGTCCTCGCGCCGGCTTAATCTCCGACAGGGCTCCTCTTCCTCTCAGCGCACGGAATTTTATTCCTGCAGTGCAGTATCGCGGACACACCGGGCGCCGTTCCACACAGTCACTTCCCTGCGGAATGGTTAAGACCATTGACCAGTGGCCGAGTCATGCGCTTGCATGAAACAGTCAGACACAGCGGAGGGATTCGTTGGTTGAGCCGGCCACAAAGAACAAACCACGATCAGATTGTCGTGTGCACGGCTCGGATCGTGATGGGATACGTGGCCGGCAACCGGTTGCCGCCCGGTGCTCTCGCTGCGCTCGTCACGACGGTGGCGAAGGCGCTCAGGCCTCCGCGCGACTTCGAGGCCGCCGCGGCGGCGGCCGCGATCGCCCCGGCCGGACCCGAGGTGTCCTACATCGCGTCGGACTATCCCCGCCCGCAGGCCCCGGCGCGCCTCCTCTCCCTCAAGGAGATCGCGGACTCGGTCCAGGAGACGTACCTCGTCTGTTTCGAGGATGGGATGCACTACCGGATGCTGGCCCGGCACCTCCGGTTGTTCGGCCTGACGCCGGACGCCTACCGCGAGAAGTGGGGCCTGCCCGACGACTACCCGATGATGCCGGCAGCCGACCTCAGGCATCGTGCCGAGCTCGCCCGGCAGCGCAGCCTGGGCAAGCACGATCGCAGCACGTCCAAGCCGCGTGGCTACTACGTCGCTCAGGCCAAGGCTTTGGCGCGGGGCGCCGAAATTCCGACCGAGCCGAAGGCCTACAGCACAGATCTCGCCCGACCCGGGTGGCGCCGGCGGGGCGAGGTGGGGCAGGGCGCGAGCCCGGGCTGATGCCCGGGCGCGTGCGGATCGTGGGCGCGCTCGGGCTTTAGCCTTCACGCCGCGCCACCACGCGACGCTCTCCCCGCTGTCGGTTTTGGCGAAGGTCTACGGCTCGCCCATTGGCCCCGACCCCGCCGCGGTCATGCAGGACGCTCGTAGCGACGGAGATCGGGACGGGTACGAGGGCACGGCCCGCACCCGCCCATGGGACCTCACTCGGCGGCGATGGCGTACTCCATATCGTGATCGCCGTCGCCCGGGCCGTCCTCGCCGTCAAGGAAGGCCGGAAGCGGCTCGGACCCGGCCTCCTCCGCGCCGGTGCTCAGGAATGCCGGCAGGGCCTCGCCCTCGACCGCCGGGGTCACCTCCGGATTGGCAGCGTCGACCGGGACGCTCGGCACCTCGGCGGTCAGGCCGGGCGTGCGCAGGAGCTCGGGCAGCCAGCCGCTGTCGGCCATCAGGCGCTCGGCCTCGCGCGCCATTTCCGACTTCTTCAAGCCCTCGAGCAGGCGCGCGGTATCCTCGCCATTGGCCTCGCGCACCGCCTCCAGGATCCGGCCCTTGGTCACCCGGCTGAAGTAGTTGACCGCGGTCGGCTTCCAATCGCGGGTCATGTCGAGCCCGACAAGCTGAGACAGCCGATCCGCGTGCGGCATCGCCTCGAGGCGGCGGTCGTAGGCCGAGTGCATCGCGTTGACGCTGAGCCCGGCGCAGAGCGCGAACAACTCGGTGCGCTCCTCGGAGCTAAGATCGACCAAGAAATCCCAGATCGCCCCGTGGTCGGCCGGCAGGCGACGGGCCCACGCCTCGCGCCGGGTGTCGAGGGCACTCGCCGGGCGGTAAGCGTCGAGGCCCTGGACGGTATGGTCGGGCCGAGACGAGGAGGTCGAGATCTCCAGGCAGGATCCGGTGCGGTAGGCGGTGACGATGACGCGGATCACCATCGCGTGCAGGACCGCGATGAACGCGGCCTGGGGGTCGTCCGCCAGCGCCTCGCGCAGCGCGATGGTGCGGTAGGTGGTCAGCTCGGTCCGATGCTGCTCGGAGAGCGGACGCTCGACCTCCTCCGGCTCCGCCACGGGAGCGGGCGGGGCAGCGCTGCCCCCGATCGTGATGACCGTGCGCATTACCGCCGGGGCCGGGGCGGCAGCCCCGCCCGAGGGAGACGCGGCCGGCTCGCCGATCGGCGCCGCCCCCGCGGCCGTGTCCTCGCCCGTGCCCGCCTGGGCCTCCGGCTCCTCCTTGGGCTCGTCCTCCAGCCGGACATAGCCGCGCCGGACCTTCGGCGTGCCGTCGAAATCCAGGGTGATGAAGGCGCCGCCGATCGCGATGTCGGCCGGGTCGTAGATCTCGGCGCGGGCCTCGAACTTGGCGATCTCACCCTCCAGCACAGCCATCCGATCCGCGGCGTCGGCGGGCCACTCCTCGTCGCTGTAGCCGTACTCGTTGTCGAGCTGCTCGCGCTCGGCCAGGGCCGCCTCGAAGGCCTCCTGCTCCGCCTCGCTCAGATCGGAGCGGGTCGGCAGGACGCGCAGGCCGTGGACGCGGCTGCTCATCAGCGCGAGCGACACCTCGATCCACTTCCAGCCCTCGGCCGCCACGGTGGCACCGAACTCGGCCAGCTTCGCTTCGGCCAGACGGTCGAGCAGCGCGGGATCCTGGAACCACTCTTCGCCGCGCTCCGTGAACAGGTCACGCAGGACCACGCCGCCGGCGGCCTCGTAGGCATCCTGGCCGACGAAGATGGCGCGCGGCTCCCCCATGCTTACCGTGCGCTCGGTCAGGGCCTGGCGGATCGCCCAGTTGCTCATGACGCCGCGCTTCTTGAGCGCCTCCCAGACCTGCACCTGGCGCGCCTGGTCCTCCGTGACCGTGAAGGCGATCAGGCACTCCAGCGTCATCTGGCCGGCACCGTAGGCCTCGAGCAGGGCAGGGCTGACCCCGGCGAGCCGCAGGCGCTGGGTCACGATCTTCTCCGAGACGAAGAAGCGCGCCGCGATGTCGGCGGTGGACATGCCGGTGTCGGCGAGCGCCTTGAACGCCCGGTACTGGTCGAGCGGGTGCAGGGCCTCGCGCATCGCGTTCTCGGCGATCGAGTCCTCGGTTGCGCTGATCGCGCCGCCGGCCGCGCGCACGATGCAGGGCACCTTGACGGTCTTGGCCATCCGGCCGGTGGTCACGAGATGCTCGAGCGCGCGGAAGCGGCGCCCGCCGGCCGGCACCTCGTAGCGGCCGGTCTCATGGCCAGCCTCGTCGAGGACCGGGCGCACGTTCAGGGACTGGAGCAGGCCGCGGTGGGCGATGTCGGCGGCCAGGTCCTCGATGCTCATGCCGTCGGCGATCCGGCGCACGTTCGCCTGGGACAGGCTGAGCTTGTCGAACGGGATCGAGGCTGCTTCGGTCAGCACGATCTTGGCGGTGGCGGCGATCTTGGCGGCGGCCTTGGTCCTGTTCATGGCTCGTCATCCTTGGCTCGGGCGGCCGGGCTCTCTCCCGACCTCGAAACCCTCACGAAGGCGAAGCCCCCCTCTGACTCCAGAAGGGGGCCGC
>NZ_JTHF01000054.1 GCF_001043895.1 Methylobacterium indicum | reverse complement strand
TGCGAGGCGGATATGGCGGGGCTGGCGCGAAGGTCGAGCCGCCCCACTTAGCTTTTCGCACATGCGAAACTGGGCAGCGAGGTCACGGGCGGATGGCAACCTTCAGCATCGCGGTCGCGTTCGGGGTCAGGCTCCTCCTGGTGATGCTCTTCCTGCCGTTCAGCGCGCTGGACAAGATCCTGAACTTCCGCGGAGCGGTGGGGCAGGCGAAACAGGCTGTCCACGCCACCGCTCCGGCGACGGCGCTGATCCTGGCCGGCCTGTTCGTCGAGATCGTGATGTCGCTCGGCATCCTCACGGGCATCGCCGACCGCTTCGCCGCCTTCGTGCTCGCCGGCTATTGCGGCGTCACGGCGCTGCTCTGGAAGCAGTTCTGGAAGCCGGGCGATTTCTGGTCCGGCGGCAAGGGCCGCGAGCTTTTCTGGGATTTCTGGAAGAACCTCGCGCTCGCCGGCGGGTTTCTGCTCGTCACCTTCGGCACCGGGGCGGCGACGGTCGAGACGTTCGTCTCGCACCCTTTCGCCTCCTCGAAGCCCTACAGCCTCAGCGAGACCGCCCGATGAGCGACGAGACGCCCAAAATCCCCTACTGGCACCTCTGGGCCGATGCGGACGGGATCAGCCACCAGACGCGGTGCGCCTTCACCCAGTTCGAGAAGAAGTCGATGTCGCCGCCGGCCCCGCCGCAATGGCAGGGGCAGAAGACCCATGACGGTGCCACCGTGTTCGTGACCGTGCAGCCGGTCGGCTGGACCGGCGACTGGCACCCCAATCCGAAACCGCAATGGATCATCCCGCTGTCCGGCCGCTGGTTCGTCGAATCGATGGACGGCACGCGGGTCGAGATGGGACCGGGCGAGATCTCGTTCGGCGAGGACCAGAACGTCCGCGAGGTCGACGGCAAGAAGGGCCACCGCTCCGGCACGGTCGGGGACGAGCCGGCGGTGCTGATGATCGTCCAGTACGATTCGGCCCCGACCACCGACGCGGCCTGCCGGTTCCGGTGATCGCATGGACGGGTTCGAGATCCACGACGAGCGCTTCAAGCACTACGTTCTCGCCAATGCGCCGCTCGAAGAGCTGGGCTCCGGCTTCCGCTGGATCGAGGGCCCGGTCTGGATGGGCGACGCCGACTGCCTGCTGTTCCAGGACCTGCCGCGCAACCGCACCATGCGGTGGATCGAGGGTGCGGGCTTCTCGGTCTATCGCGCGCCCTCGAACTACGCCAACGGCCAGACCCGGGACCGCGAGGGCCGTCTGATCGCCTGCTCGCATCGCGGCCGCTGCCTCACCCGCACCGAGTACGACGGCACGGTCACGACGCTGGTCGAGCGCCATGCCGGCAAGCGGCTGAACGCGCCCAACGACGTGGTGGTGAAGTCGGACGGAACGATCTGGTTCAGCGACCCGGTCTACGGGATCTCGAACGACTACGAGGGCGGGCGGCAGACATCCGAGCAGCCCCCGGCCCTCTACCGCTTCGATCCGCGAACGGGCGAGATCCAGGTGATGGCCGGCGATTTCGACGGGCCGAACGGCCTCGCCTTCTCGCCCGACGAACGCCGGCTCTACGTCGCCGAGACGGGAGACCAGTCGAAGCCGGACCCGCGCCAGTACATCCGGGTCTTCGACGTCGCGCCCGACGGCGCCTTGTCGGGCGGCGACGTCTTCCACAAGATCGAACCGGGCTATTGCGACGGGATGCGGGTCGACGAGGACGGCAACGTCTGGTCGAGCGCGGCCGACGGGGTGCATTGCATCAGCCCGGAGGGCAAGCTGATGGGCAAGATCCTGGTGCCGCATCCGGTCTCGAACATCACCTTCGGCGGGCCGACCAAGAACCGCCTGTTCATCGGCGGCTCGCACACGCTCTATTCCATCTTCCTCGACCGGCGCGGGGTGCAGACCCCGTGAGCGCCGCCCGCCCGCAAGCCCTGCGTCTCGCCCGGATCACCCTCGCCGCCGCAGACCCGGACGGGCTGGCGGCGTTCTACCGCGCGGCTTTGGGCTTCACCGACGCCGAGGCGGCGCCGGGCGATGTCGTGCCCCTGCGCCTCGGCGAGCAGCGTCTCGACCTCGCGACGGCGGCGCCCGCCGGGCGGCCCTATCCGGGCGACGTACCGGGCTTCAGCCCGCTCTTCCAGCACTGCGCCATCATCGTCGCCGACATGGCGGCGGCCCATGCCCGCCTGTCGGCGCATCCGGGCTGGCGCCCGATCTCGACCGACGGCCCGGTGCGGCTGCCCGCCGCCTCGGGCGGCGTGACGGCGTTCAAGTTCCGCGACCCGGAGGGCCATCCCCTCGAATTCCTGGCCTTCCCGCCGGACGCGATTCCGCAAGCCTGGCGACGGCCGGGAGCGGCCGATCCTTGCCTCGATCCTTGCCTCGGCCTCGACCACTCGGCGATCTCGGTCGCCGACACCGCCCGCAGCGTCGCGTTCTACGAATCCCTCGGGCTCTCCGTCGTATCGCGCTCGCTCAATACCGGTCCCGAACAGGCGCGCCTCGACGCCGTGCCCTCCCCGACCGTGGAGGTGACGGGGCTGGGCTTCCCGGACGGGCGGCCGCCGCATGTCGAGCTCTTGTGCTACCGCGGCGAGCATCCGCGGACCGTCTCCGACCTCGCGATCGGCGACGTGGCGGCGACCCGGCTGGTGATCGCGATGGCCGACGCTGAGGGTCTCGCGGCCGCCCGCGCCGCCCATGCCGACCGGCTCGTCCCGGCCGAGCCGGTATCTCGATCCGCCATGGGCGGTGGCACCCTTCTGCGCGACCCGGACGGACATTTCGTGATGCTGACGTCCGGGTGAGGCGAGGGCCCGCCCCGGCAGCGGCGCCCTACGCCTCCTGCCGGTGCAGCACCACGTCGAACCCCTCCTCCGGAGCCGGCGGCACGAAGTAGCGGGTGAACAGGTCGAATGCCGCGTCGTCCACCGTGAATTCGTGCGTGCCGGCGGCGTTGCGGGCGCGCAGGCGCGCCTTGCACAGCGCGTCGTCGGCTTCGAGGTAGTGGAGCCGATGCGCCACCTCCGCCTCGTGGACGATCGTCCGCATCCAGGCCCGGCTCTCCGGGGTGTTCGCCGGACAGTCGAGTACGACGGACAGCCCGGCCCGCAGCAGCGCGACGAGGTGCGGCGCCATCACGCCGCGCAGGCGCCCGGCGTTGCGGACGTAGTCGGCGAGGCTGTTCTGCTCGCCCGGATAGAGCCCGGCGAGCCACTGGTCCTCCCGGACCAGGATCGTCGCGGGCTCGGCGGCGAGGCGGGCCGCGAGCGTCGATTTTCCAGCGGAGATCTTGCCGCACAGGAGGTGCAGCACTGCATCGGTATCGAACATGACGGAACAGACCTTCCGGGCGCCAAGAGGCACCACCAGCACTTCACGGGATCGCGGACAGCCGAAACCCGGCCCGACTCATCGGGCCGGGTGGGTAATTCGGTGCGACGACGCGACATGAAGAGGGACAGTCATGGTCGGGATCGGGGCCGTGATCGACCCCCAGGGGTCAAGCGGTGAGACGGCGTCAGGCCGCCAGCACCCGGCGGGACAGCGGCGCCGACGAGCTCGGGATACCGGCCCGCTGCAGGGCGATCTCGGCGCCCCGACGCGACTGCTTGAGGGCGACGAGGGCCGACCAGCGCATCGCCACCTCGTGGCGGGCGGCGAGGCGCCCCGCCGCATCGTAGCGGCGCCAGCCGCAGCGCGCCTGGCCCGCCGCGTCGGTCTCGTCGTAGGTCTCGTAGCGGGCCACCAGGGCACCGGCGGCGTCGAACTCGTCGTGGTACCAGCGCACGCCGTCGAGCGGGGCGCCGCGGCTACGCGACCCCCGGATCACCAGACGATGCTCGACGGGTGTGCGGAAGATCGTCTCGAACACGGGCGGCTGAAACAGCATGACCGTCGATACCCCCTACGTATCGTCGCCGGAACGTTTCTTGGAGACAGGGTGCGTTGCAGCATAACCGGCGTCAAGAGCGTGGCGCCGCGGCGGACGATGCGATTGCGGCCCCGACGGGTGCTCCTTTGGTCCAAGGTGCCCTAGCTTTCGCGGCGACGGGGCAACGCGCGACAGGATGGTGGCGATGGAGGGTGGGACGCGGCGTGGCGCGGGGTTGCTCGTTGTGGCCTTGCTCGCGGGACCGGGAGCGGCCCTCGCGGGAGAGGGCGATTGCGTCGATTACGGCGCCCTCGGTCCCGGTCCGAGCCTCGGCACGGTCAAGGCCGGCGAGGCCCGCGTTTCCTTCGTGCAGGGCGCGTCCGACCGCAAGGGATGCCCCGGGCCCGATCCGGCCTGCCGCGAGAAGGCGTTCGTAGTGCCGGGCAACACCGTGATCCTCGGCGGCACGATGCCGGGCTACGTCTGCGCCACCTATGTCGGCAAGGCGGGCGCGGTGCGCTCCGGCTGGCTGCCCGCGGGATCGGTCGACCGCGCGCCGGAGCCGCCCGCGCCCGGCCCGACGGACTGGACCGGCACCTGGACGGCCCCCGAGCAGACCCTCGTCATCCGGCCGGGCAGGGCCGCCGGCACGCTCTCGGTCAAGGGCGATGCGACCTACGGCGCCCTCGACCCCGACCGCGTCCGCCGCGGTGCCGTGAACATGGGCAGCGTCGAGGGCACGACAGCCCCGAGCGGAGCGTTCCTCGCCTTCACGATGGGAGACGGGGGCACACTGCCCTTCGCCGCCGGCGAGCCCGGCGATTGCCGGATTCGCCTCAGGCTGCTGCCGCCCTTCCTCCTTGCCGAGGACAACACGTCCTGCGGCGGCATGAACGTCAGCTTCACGAACGTCTACCGTCGCACCAAGCCCTGATTCCGAAATCCCCGCGAGAGCAAGGAGCGCCCGATGCGCCGCCACCGCCACGCCAAGATCGTCGCCACCGTCGGCCCGGCCAGCAACACGCCGGAGCGGCTGAAGGCCCTCTTCCTTGCTGGGGTCGACACCTTCCGGCTCAACTTCTCGCACGGCACCCACGACGACCACGCCAAGGTCCACGCCGCGATCCGCGCGCTGGAGCAGGAGACTGGCCGGCCGATCGGAATCCTGCAGGACCTGCAGGGCCCGAAGATCCGCATCGGCACCCTGCGGGGGGACAAGTTCGACCTCGCCACCGGCGACCGCATCCGCTTCGTGCGCGACGGCCGGGAGGGCGGACCGGACGCGATCCCCCTGCCCCACCCGGAGATCTTCGCCGCCGTGGCCCCGGGCCAGGAACTCCTGATCGACGACGGCCGGGTCCGGGTGCGGGTCGCGGGCGTCGACGACGACGCGATCGACGCGGACGTGGTGGTCGGCGGGCCGATCTCCAACCGCAAGGGCGTCAACCTGCCGGGCACGGTGCTGGCCCTCTCGCCGCTGACCGAGAAGGACCGGCGCGACCTCGCCTTCGGGCTCGATCTCGGGGTCGACTGGGTCGCGCTGTCCTTCGTGCAGACCCCCTCCGACGTGATGGAGGCGCGCGGGCTGATCGCCGGCCGGGCGGGGCTGATCGCCAAGATCGAAAAGCCCTCGGCGCTCGACCACATCGAGGACATCATCCGCATCGCCGACGGGGTGATGGTGGCCCGCGGCGATCTCGGCGTGGAATTGCCGCCCGAGGACGTGCCGGGGCGCCAGAAGGAACTGGTGCGCGCCTGCCGCCGGGCGGTGAAGCCGGTGATCGTGGCGACCCAGATGCTCGAATCGATGGTGTCGGCGCCCTCCCCCACCCGGGCCGAGGCCTCGGACGTCGCGACCGCCGTCTATGACGGCGCCGATGCGGTGATGCTCTCGGCCGAGTCGGCGGCGGGGCGCTACCCGATCGAGGCGGTCTCGATCATGGACCGGATCATCCGCCGCACCGAGCAGCACCGGCTCTACCGCTCCCTCGTCCGGGCGAGCGAGCCGGAGGTCGAGGACAGCCCGCCCCACGCCGTGGCCGCCGCGGCCGCGACCCTCGCCGACGCGATCGAGGCGGCGGCGATCGTCGCCTTCACGTCGAGCGGCACCACCGCCGCCCGCATCGCCCGCAAGCGCCCCAACGTGCCGATCCTGGCGGCGACCTCCGACACGGCGGTGTCGCGCCGCCTCAGCCTGTACTGGGGCGCGCATTCGGTGCTCGGCCCGGAGATCGACTCCTACGAGGCGATGGTCGACCGCGCCGCGGAGGTCGCCGCCCAGGAAGGGTTCGCGCAGGTCCCGGACCTCGTGGTGGCGGTGGCCGGCATCCCGTTCGGCCGGGCGGGGACGACCAACAACCTGCGGGTGGTGGAGTTGGGGCGGAAGGCGAGCGGGGTATAGGCGAGCTCAGTCACTCGACAGAAATCACAACAACCAACGAAACGATCGCAAAACCGTCGCGATCAATTCCTCCATCCACCACCTCATCCTGAGGTGCTGGCGATCGGCGATCGCATTCGACCGCAGGAGGCCTCGAAGGAGGGCTCCAGAGATCTCGGAGGTTTCTCTGGAGCCCTCCTTCGAGGTCAGTCGATCTTCGATCGACTAACACTTCATGATGAGGTGAGAGGGTAGGAGATTCGGCCTCTACGGGAACCGGGACGCTGATGATCAGGCACCCGCCCCCTTCCCTCCGCGACCGTCCGCCATTCCCAAAATGTTCGGACGAGGACAAGTTGTGTGCGCGGCATCGGCCTGCTACGCTGCGTTATCCCGATCGGACACCGCCCATAAAGACACACCCAGGAGGGCCCGGCCATGCGCACCCTCGTCGCCCTGATGACCCTGCTCGCCGTCGGCCAGGGCGCCCTCGCGGCCGGCAGCGGCGACCGGGAGGCGGCCCGGGCGGTGATCCGGCGCCAGCAGGACGCCTTCCGGCAGGACGACGCGGCGACGGCCTACGCCCAGGCCGCGCCCGCCATCCGGTCGATCTTTGGCACGCCCGAACTGTTCATCGGCATGGTCCGGCAGGCCTACGCGGCGGTCTACCGCAACCGCCGCTTCGAGTTCGGCACCGACGAGGAACTGCCGGACGGAAGCCTCGCGCAGGGCGTGCGGATCCAGGACCAGGACGGCACCGACTGGGAGGCGCTCTATACCCTGGAGCGCGACGCGGACGGGGCGTGGCGGATCACCGGCTGCCGCCTGCGCAAGGCGCCCGGCACCAGCGCCTGAGCCGCGGGCTGACGCGCGGTCCGGATTCGTGTAGGGCCTGCCGTCGGCCTCAGGACTGATCACCGTGCTCCATGTTTCGACCCGCGGCGCCGCCGCGCCGCTGACCTTCACCGACGCGCTGCTGGCGGGGCTCGCCCGCGACGGCGGCCTCTACATCCCGCAGAGCTGGCCGCAGATCTCCCGCGAGACCATCGCGGGTCTCGCCGGGCGGCCCTACGCGGAGGCGGCCAAGACCGTGCTGTCGCCGCTGGTCGACGGCGAGATCGCGCAGGCCGATTTCGACCGGATGATCGACGAGGCCTACGCGACCTTCCGGCACCCGGCGGTCTGCCCGCTGACCCAGCTCGGCGACAACCTCTTCCTGCTCGAGCTGCATCACGGCCCGACGCTCGCGTTCAAGGACGTGGCGATGCAGCTGCTGGGCCGGCTGATGGACCACGCGCTGAAGGCCAAGGGCAGCCGCGCCACCATCGTGGGTGCCACCTCGGGCGATACCGGCAGCGCCGCCGTCGAGGCGTTCCGCGGCCTCGACAACGTCGACGTGTTCATCCTCTACCCCCATGGCCGGGTGTCCGAGGTGCAGCGCCGGCAGATGACCACGGTGGATGCCGGCAACATCCACGCGCTTGCCGTCGAGGGCACGTTCGACGATTGCCAGGCGATCGTGAAGGCGCTCTTCCAGCACCCGCGCTTCGCCGACGAGGTCCGGCTCTCGGGCGTCAACTCGATCAACTGGGCCCGGGTCGCCGCGCAGGCCGTCTACTACTTCACCAGCGCGGTGGCGTTGGGCAGCCCGCACCGCCCGGTCTCGTTCTCGGTGCCGACGGGCAATTTCGGCGACATCCTGGCCGGCTGGGCCGCCAAGCGCATGGGCCTGCCGGTCGGCCGGCTGATGATCGCGACGAACGCCAACGACATCCTGACCCGGACGCTCGCGACCGGCTCCTACGAGGTGCGGGGCGTCGCGCCGACCACCTCGCCGTCGATGGACATCCAGGTCTCGTCGAACTTCGAGCGCCTGCTGTTCGAGGCGCTCGACCGCGACGCGGCGTCCGTCAACCGGCTGATGGCCGGCCTGAAGCAATCGGGCGCCTTCACGCTCGACGAGCGGACCCTGGCGCGCATCCGGGCCGAGTTCGACGCGGCGGCGGTGCCCGAGGACGAGGTCGTCGCCGAGATCCGCGACGTCTACGAGGGCACCGGCCAGATCATCGATCCCCACAGCGCCATCGGCGTGCGCGCCGCCCGTAAAGCGCTCGCCGAGGATCCGGCGACCCCCGTGGTGGCGCTCGCCACCGCGCATGCCGCCAAGTTCCCGGATGCGGTCGAGGCCGCGACCGGCGTGCGCCCGGCCCTCCCGCCGCATCTGGCGGATCTCCTGGAGCGGCGCGAGCGCTTCACCGTGCTGCCGAACGACGAGGCGGCGGTGGAGCGGGCGATCCGCGAGCGCGCCCGCATCCTGAGGAGTGCCGCATGAACCAGCATTTCGCGACGCTCGGCGCCTCGCCGGACCTCAAGATCACGCGGCTCGCCAACGGGCTCACCGTCGCCACCGAGGCGATGCCGGGAGTCGCCACAGCGACCCTCGGGGTCTGGGTCGGGGCGGGCTCGCGCAACGAGCGGCCGGAGGAGCACGGGCTCAGCCACCTCATCGAGCACATGGCGTTCAAGGGCACGGCGACGCGCTCGGCCCGCCAGATCGCCGAGGACATCGAGAATGTCGGCGGCGAGATCAACGCCGCCACCAGCGTCGAGCAGACCAGCTACACCGCCCGGGTGCTCGGCGAGGATGCCGAGGTCGCCCTCGACGTGCTCGGCGACATCCTGACCCGCTCGGTCTTCGAGGCCGGCGAGCTCGCCCGCGAGAAGGGCGTGATCCTGCAGGAATACGCCGCCGTCGAGGACACCCCCGACGACGTCGTCTACGACGCCTTCACGGAGGCCGCCTTCCCCGACCAGCCGATCGGCCGGCCGATCCTCGGGCGGCCCGAGACGATCCAGAGCTTCGACCGCGCGGCGATCGAGGCCTATCTCGCCCGCGAATACACGCCGGGCCGGATGGTGCTGGCCGCCGCCGGTGCCGTCGAGCACGACGCCATCGTGGCGGCGGCGGAAAAGCATTTCGGCGCGATGCCGGCCAGCGAGGCGCCCGAAGCGGTGCCCGGGCAGTATCGCGGCGGCGAGCGCCGGATGAAGCGCAAGCTCGAACAGGCCAACCTGGTGCTCGGCCTGCCCGGCCTGTCGTTCCGCGACGACACGTATTACGCCACCCACCTCTTCGCCCAGGTGCTCGGCGGCGGTCTGACCTCGCGGCTCTGGCACGAGGTGCGCGAGACCCGGGGGCTCGCCTACGAGATCCACGCCTTCCACTGGCCGTTCAGCGATTGCGGCCTGTTCGGCATCGGCGCCGGCACCGCGGGCTCCGACCTGCCGGGCCTCGTCGACGTGACGCTCGCCTGCCTGCGCGACGCCGCCGACACCGTGGACGAGGCCGAACTCGCCCGGGCGAAGGCGCAGCTCAAGGTCGCCCTGCTCTCGGCGCTCGAGACCCCCGGCGGGCGCATCGAGCGCACGGCGCGCCAGCTCCTCGCCTGGGGCCGGGTGATCCCCGCCGCCGAGGTGATCGCCAAGGTCGATGCCGTGACGACCGACGACGTGCGGGCCGCCGGCCGAGCGCTCATCGCCGGGGCGCCGACCCTGGCGGCGATCGGCCCGATCAAGACGCTGCAGAGCCTCGACACCGTGGGCAAGGCGCTGCGGGGAGCCTGACGCGATGCAGCGCGAGGCGACGCTCGGCCGGAGCGTGTCGGTGCGCGGGCCCGGGATGCATACCGGCCGCGTCGCCCGCGTGACGATCGCGCCCGCCCCGGCCGGTCACGGCATCCGCTTCGCGGTACCGGGCGCCGGACCCGCGGTGCCCGCCACCACCGTGCCCTGGATCGCCAGCCGCATGTGCACGGCATTGGCCCTCGCCGACGGGCGCAAGCTGCGCACGATCGAGCACCTGATGGCGGCGCTCTCGGCCTCCGTCATCGACAACGCGGCGATCACCGTCGAGGGCACCGAGATCCCGATCCTCGACGGCTCGGCGTCGCGCTGGTGCGGGCTGATCGATTCGGCCGGTCGGGTGGTGCAGGAGCGGCCGCGCGAGGTCCTGCGGATCCGGGCTCCCTTCCAGGTCGACGGGATGCACGGCTTCCTGCGGGCCGAGCCGGCCGAGGCGTTCGCCGTCGACGTCAGCACCGACCGGCTGCCGGGCTTCGGCGTGCTGCGCTGGGCCGGCCCGATCGATCCGGCCTCGTTCCGCACTGAGATCGCCCCGAGCCGCAGCTTCGGCAACGCCTCGCTGATCTGGCGCACGCTGCTCAAGACCCGGCTCGCCCGCACGCTGCTACCGGCCGGAACCCGGGACCGGCTCTGGGCCCGCTCCTTCGACGCCCAGACGGTGCGCGGCGACGGGCCCGAACCGACCCTGGCGCAGCCGGAGCACAGCCGCCCGATCGGCCCGGACACCGACGCGCGGATGCACCCGCGCGACCGCGAGCCGCTGCTGCGGGGGGCCCGCCCCGGGCGGGTGGCGATCCTGCTCGGCGGCCGGGTCCTGGGCGGCGCCCGCTTCCCCGACGAACCGGTGCGGCACAAGATCCTCGACCTCGTCGGCGATCTCGCGCTGGCCGGCCGGCCAATCCTCGGGCGCATCGTGGCGAACTGCCCGACCCACGCCCTGACCTTCGCATTCCTGACCGAGCTGATGCGCCACCCCGAATGCTGGGAGGTCGTCACCCTCGCCGAGGCAGGCCCCGGCAACGCCGCCACAACTTGATTTGGCCGCAAAGCGGAGCGATCGAAGCCCGCCGACGGTCGCGCTCGCGGACGGCCGGGGAGATCCGGGACCTCCGCCTTGCCCGCAAGCTTGGGCGTCAGTACGGTCCGGCCTCTCCTCATGCCGCCCCGTGGCCGCGATCGCCCCCGTCCGGTCGGAAGACCCCGAAGCTTGCGTACGCTCTCACTCGTCCTCGCCTGCCTCGCCGCCCTCGCCGGGCTGGTCCTCGCCGCGCCGGAGGCCCGCGCGGTCGAGGCCGTGCGCGTCACCCTCGACTCGCAGGCCATCGACCTCACCCCGGCGATCGAGCGCTACCGCTCGGACGGCGACCTGATCCAGATCTCGACCGCGCCCGGCAAGGACGGCATCGTGCGCCGCATCGCCGTGAAGGCGCGCGAGACCGGCGCCCGCCCGGACTGGATGGTCTTTGCGCTCACCAACGACACCGACGAGCAGATCGACCGCCTGCTGGTGGCCCCGCATTTCCGCCTCGTCGGCTCCGGCGTGGTCTGGCCCGATCTCGGCGGCTCGCGCATCGCCGCCATCACGGCGAGCCAGGGCATCCGGCCCGAGCGCGACGAGAGTCCCGATGCCGACCAGTTCGTCATCACGCTCGATCCCGGCACCACCGTCACCTTCGTGGCCGAGCTGCGCACGCCCAACGTGCCGCAGGTCTACCTCTGGGATCAGGATGCCTATCGCAAGAAGGCGACCGGGCTGACCCTCTACAAGGGCATCATCATCGGCATCGCCGGGCTGCTGGCCCTGTTCCTGACCATCGTGTTCGTGGTCAAGGGCGCGATCATCTTCCCGGCGGCGGCCGCGCTCGCCTGGGCGGTGCTGGCCTATGCCTGCATCGATTTCGGGTTCTTCCAGAGAATCTTCCCGGTCACGGAAGCCGCCGAGCGGATCTATCGCGCCTCCGCGGAGGCCGTGCTCGGCGCGACCCTGCTGGTGTTCCTGTTCGCCTATCTCAACCTCGCCCGCTGGCACGTCCGCTACAGCCACGTCGCGCTGATCTGGCTCCTGTTCCTCGCCGGCCTCGTCGGCCTCGCGGTGATCGATCCGCCGGTGGCGGCGGGCGTGGCGCGGATCTCGGTGGCGACGGTCGCGGGCGTCGGCCTGCTCCTCATCGTCTATCTCGCCATCCACAACGGCTACGACCGGGCGATCCTGCTGATCCCGACCTGGCTGCTGCTGCTGGCCTGGGTGGTGGCGGCGGGCTTCGCCATCACCGGCCAGCTCCACAACGACCTCGTCCAGCCGGCGCTGATCGGCGGCCTCGTCCTGATCGTGATGCTGATCGGCTTCACGGTGCTCCAGCACGCCTTCGCGGGCGGCGGGATCGGCAACAGCCTCGTCTCCGACACCGAGCGCCGCGCGCTGGCGCTCACGGGGGCCGGCGACGTGGTGTTCGACTGGGACGTGCCGGGGGACCGGGTCTTCGCCGGCCCGGAGATCGAGGGACAGCTCGGCCTCAAGCGCGGGGCGCTGGAGGGTCCGCAGGCGAACTGGCTCTCCCTCCTCCACCCCTTCGACGTCGAGCGCTACTCGGCGGCCCTCGACACCGTGATCGAGGAGCGCCGCGGCCGGATCTCCCAGGATTTCCGCCTGCGCTCCGCCGCCGGGCCGTATTACTGGTTCCGCCTCAAGGCGCGGCCGGTGATCGGCACCGACGGCGAGGTGGTGCGCATCGTCGGCACCATCGCGGACGTGACCGAGTCGAAGATCGCCGAGGAGCGCCTGCTCCACGACGCGGTGCACGACAACCTGACCGGCCTGCCCAACCGCGAATTGTTCAACGACCGGCTCGACGCCGCGATCGCCCTGGCGAGCCAGGACCCGCGCCTGAAACCCACCCTGTTCGTGGTCGATATCGACCGGTTCAAGCAGGTCAACGACGCGATCGGCCTCTCGGCGGGCGATTCGATACTGCTGACCTTGTCGCGCCGCCTCAACCGGCTCCTGCGGCCGCAGGACACGCTCGCCCGCATCGCCGGCGACGAGTTCGCCGTGATCCTGCTCTCCGAGCGCGACCCCGACCGGATCATCGCGTTCGCCGACAGCATCCGCCGGGCGATCACCACGCCGATCACCTATGCCGACCGCGAGATCTTCCTGACCCCGTCGATCGGCGTGGCGCTCCACGAGGCCGGCGCGGTGGTGAAGCGGGACGACGTGGTGAAGAACGCCGAGCTCGCCATGATCAACGGCAAGCGCCAGGGCGGCGACCGGATCGAGGTCTATCGCCCGACCATGCGCTCCGACCGCGGCGAGCGGATGATGCTGGAGAGCGACCTGCGCCGGGCGCTGGAGCGCAACGAGATCAAGGTGCTCTTCCAGCCGATCGTGCGCCTGGAGGACCGTACCGTCGCGGGCTTCGAGACCGTCTTGCGCTGGGACCACCCGCGGCTCGGCCGCGTCGCCCCCCAGGTCTTCCTGCCGATCGCGGAAGAATCCGGCCTCATCGTCAATCTCGGCGTCTTCGCGCTCGAGCGCACCGCCGCCGAACTCGCCGCCTGGCAGCAGGCCCTGGTGGTCGAGCCGCCGATCTTCGCCTCCGTCAACCTGTCCTCGCGCCAGCTGCTGCGCCACGACCTCCTGCACGACGTGAAGACCGTGCTCGCCCGCACCGGCGTCGTTCCCGGCTCGCTCAAGCTCGAGCTGACCGAGGCCCTGGTGATGGAGAACCCGGAATATGCCGCGCAGATGCTCGCCCGCATCCACGAGCTCGGCGCGGGGCTCTGCCTCGACGATTTCGGCACCGGCTACTCGGCGCTGACCTACATGCAGCGCTTCCCCTTCGACACGATCAAGATCGACCAGTCCTTCGTCCGCCAGATGGCGAACGGCCGCTCCGGCATCCTGCGCTCGATCGTCCGCATGGCCCAGGAACTCGGCCTCGAGATCGTGGCGGAGGGCGCCGAGTCGGAGGCCGACGCGCTCGCGCTCGCCGAGATCGGCTGCGACTACGCCCAAGGCTTCGCCTTCGGCGAGCCGATGTCGGTGCTGCAGGCGCGGCAACTGGTGGGGGCGGCGCCGGAGGCGGCGTGAGGGGGCCGCCTTCTGCGATCGCAGGAAGGGCGGCCGGGCCGTTTCGGCCGCGGAGTTGGTGTAAATCTGCGTGGATCACGGATGTTCGGCGGCAACCGCGCAACACCTTGATCGCTGTTCCAGACCTGAAATCCGGTCTGCCCGCCTGGCGAACCGCCGTCCAAGGGCGAACTCACCAGTCATTATGGCAGGGGGCGATCGCCTTGCGGAAATTCGCATAGATTAAGTGTATCGTACCAAGTGAGTCTTTAGCAGAGCGGGCGGACGCATCGGTCGCCCAGCGCGCATCAAGGCGAGCTATGCGCGGCCGCTTCTGTCCGCATATGTATATCCTAGCGGATTTTGAGCATCGTTCGGTCAGCTTTCGACCCCGAGCGGTCATGCGTCACAATCTCCACCCCTTCAGTCCCTCCTCGGCCAGATCAGGCGCACAAGAAAAAACGCCCAGGCATTGCAGAGACTCGTCAGGACGTAGCCGAGGCCCCCTACGAGCAGGGCGATTGCAGCGTCCACGAGGTAGCAGTCCAGGGCATTGCCGTGAGGTCCCTTCAGGCGCAGTGCCATGAAGGCTGATAATGCATAGATTGGCGCTGACAGAAACGGAACTCGACGTTGCCGCCGTGCGATCTCAGCACGGCTGAAGACGCCTTTGTCAATCAATTGGTCTTCCTTGCTGAAGAAGGACATGAAATGCGGCTTTCAACCAGAGCGGACTGCAGCGCGGCGCGGCGCTCCGAGGTTCGTTCGGTGTTCCGGCCGTCCACAGGGGCATACCCGGACAGATGCGGGGAGTCGATTCGGGCAGCTTTCGACCCAAAGCGGTCCCGCAGCATCAAGCGCTACTCGCTTCGGCACTGCCGTTCATGCGCGATGCCAACGTAGAGAGATCCCGACCATCTACGACCACGCCTGTTCACTGGACGGAAGATCAAACCATGCGTCGCGGGTTCAACGCCGGTCGACTTCAGGAAGCCAGGCCAGCAAGGCATCGATAAAAACCCGCACCTTCGCCGAGAGGCTATGGCGGCTGGGGTAGATGGCGTGAATGTCGATCAAATCGCCTCCGTGCCTAGGCCAGAGGCGAACGAGCCTGCCGTCCGCGACCGGGGCGGCCGCGAGAAAGTCGGGCAGGCGGGCGATGCCGCCGCCTCCCAAAACCACCGGCAGCAGCGCCGCGGAGTCCGAGACGACCACCGCAGGCAGGAACTCCACGCGCTCCACACCGTCGCCGGCCGGCCCGGGCCCCCAGGTGGTCGCACGATCGGAATAGGCAATCAGCGTATGATCTCCGAGGTCGGCGACGCTGGCGGGCGTGCCCCTGGCGGCCAGGTAGGCGGGGCTGGCGCAGGTCCAGGTTTCCGAAATCATGAGGCGGCGCGCGATCAGGTCACTGTCGGGCAGCGCGCCGACTCGGATCACGAGGTCGACGGGCTCCACGGGCATGTCGATGAAGCGGTTCTCGACGTCGAGCACAACCCGCACCTCCGGGTTGGCGGCCAGGAACGCGGGCAGCATAGGCGATACGAGCGCCACCGCGACGGTGAACGGCAGGCTGACCCGCAACGTGCCCCGGGCCACACCCGCGAGGCCGTCGAGCGCGGCCGCAGCCTCGTCCACGTCGACGGCGATGCGCAACGCGTGCGGGTACAGCGCCACGCCCGCATCGGTGAGGCGCAGGTGCCGGGTCGAGCGATCGACCAGCGCGGCTCCCACATCGCGCTCCAGCCGGGCGAGCGAGCGACTGATGCTGGATTTCGGCACGGACAACGCGCGCGCCGCAGCCGACACGCTCAGCAGGTCGGCGATACGGGCGAAAGCGCGCAGGTCATCCAGCTGCATCGTCGTTCCAGTTCGGCAACAGCCTGTCGCGGTGCGCCCATCTGACGATGGGAGTGAGGGCCAGCCATAACACCCCGACCATTCGCAGGGGACGGGTCATGAACGAGGACGCGGGGGCGCCGCCCTCACCCCCGGCTCTGCGGGTCGACGAGGATTGTGCCATGACCGATGCCATCACGCCGTTCCCGATCCGAATTGAGGATGCAACCCTCGCGGACCTTGCCCAACGGCTCGATCGAGTCCGCTGGCCCGATGCGGGTACCGTCACGGACGGGAGCCAGGGTCCGCCACTCGGCGCTGTGCGTACGCTCGTCGACCGTTGGCGCAGCGGCTACGACTGGCGCACCGCTGAGGCGCTGCTCAACGGCTGGGGCAGCAGCCTCACCACCGTCGACGGACTTGGCATCCACTTCCTCCACGTGCGCTCGCCAGAACCCAACGCGATGCCGCTGGTCCTGGCGCACGGTTGGCCGGGGTCGGTCCTAGAATTCAGAGACGTCATTGGGCCCCTGTCGGATCCCGTAGCCCATGGCGGTGACCCGCGACACGCTTTCCACCTCGTGATCCCGTCGATGCCGGGCTTCGGCTTCTCTGACCAGCCGAACGCTCCGGGCTGGGGCGTCGCGCGCGTCGCACGGGCCTGGGGCGAACTGATGCAGCGGCTCGGCTACGGGGAGGGCTGGATGGCGCAGGGCGGCGACTGGGGCGCGGCCGTCGTAACGGCTCTCGCGCACATGCGCCCCCCGGGACTCGCAGGCATCCACCTCAACATGGTCATGTTCCGCCCCACCGACGAGGAAATCGCGGAGGCGACAGCGGCAGAGCGGGCGATGCTCGCCGATGCAGGACGCTACTGGAGCGAGCATTCCGGCTATATGCAGCTGCAGAATACGCGGCCGCAGTCGATCGCTTTCGCGCTGGCGGACTCGCCGGTAGGCCTCGCTGCCTGGATCTATGCGCTGTTTCGCGACGTGACCGACAGCGGTGGTGCGCCCGAACAAGCAATCCCGCTCGACCACATAATCGATGACATCATGCTTTATTGGCTTCCCAATGCCGGTGCGAGTGCTGCCAGGTTCTATTGGGAGAACGCTCAAGGCCGAGCGGAAGGAATGTTTAGCGCGCCGATCCCGATACCAGCTGGCATCAGCATGTTTCCCGGCGAAGCGGTGCGCCTGTCACGGCGTTGGGCCGAGCGGCGATTTGCAGACCTGCGCTTTTTCAACGAACCGACCAGGGGTGGCCACTTCGCTGCGATGGAAAACCCGGCCGCGTTCATCGACGACGTACGAAAAACCTTCGGCCTCATCCAGTAAGCGCGCCTCCCCGAACAGGCGGATCCGGCGCCGTAGATAACTCTGCTGGTTCCGGATCCGGTAAGATGGCCCGCCTCTTCTCGGGTGAGGATCGTAGCGCCGGCGATAGAGGGTCCGCTTCCCCCCCCCTTGCGGATCACAGGCGCAGTGCTCCGAGGCGCGTTCGTTATTCCGGCCATCCA
>NZ_JTHF01000053.1 GCF_001043895.1 Methylobacterium indicum | reverse complement strand
AGGCCGTTCGCCCCGCCCTGCTGGCGCCCCTCGGCACGAAGCCCGGCCGGACGCTCGTCGCGGCGACCTACGATTCCGGCTACTGGACGACGTTGCGCGACGGCACCCACGTCAATGCCAGCCGGCGCCTGGTGGCGGAGGCCCGCGAGAGCCGCTGGTCGGTGAAGTACGCCAAGGCCGCCTTCGGCCCCGGCGCGCCCTGGCTGCGGGTGGTGGGCCACACGCTCGAGATCGTGCCGGTGGAGGTGCCGGGCCCGACCGCCGGGGCGATCCGGGTGAGGGTGCTGTTTCGCGGCGCGCCGCTGCCGGGGGCCGATCTCTATTACGGCGAGAGCGGCATGGAGCCCGAGCGGGCCGGCCTGCCGGCCTACGCCACCGACCAGGACGGCATCGCCACGGTGCCGATCCGCAAGGCCGGCAGCCAGGTGCTGACGGTGAGCCAGACGGTGAGTCCGTCCGCCACCCCGACGCTCGCCGACGAGGACGTCTACACGGCGACCTTCGCGTTCCGCCTCGACGAACCGTCGGTGAACTGACGCCTCACGCCTCCGGCAGGTCCACGGAGACGGGCTCGATCGGCGCGAACACGCAATCCTCCGGCCCGCCATCCTCGTGGACCAGCATCGCGAAGGTGCCGGGGGCGGCGAGCGTGGTCATGTGGGCGTGCCAGGCGCCGCTGCGATAGACGATCCCGGTGCCGGCCGGGACCCGGAAGGCGCAGAGACCCGCCTCGTCCGGCCGGTCCCCCGCATCCGGGGCCACCACCACGAGGTAGTCGCCGACCGCGAGCGGCAGGAAGGCTTGCGCCGAGCGCGGGTGCCGCTCGAGCCGGCGCAGCGGCATCGTCGCGGCGAAGGGCTCGCTCCGGATCAGCGCGAGGTTGAGCGGCACGCCCGGCCGGCCGTTCTCGATCTCGGCCGCCCGGTCCTGCCGCGGGCCGGCGGCGGGGCCGACCAGCAGGGTGCCGTAGGGCGCGAAGGCCTCCGCGGTGATCGGCGCGATCGGAAGGGTGCGCATCGGGTCGGCTCCTCGAGGGGATCTCTGGTCCCGGGTGCCGTAGCTCAGCGGCGATCCTCGCGCACCATGTCGGCCCCCTTCTCGGCGATCATCATCACGGCGGCCTGGGTGTTGGCCGAGACCTCGGTCGGCATCACGGCGGCGTCGATCACCCGCAGGCCCTCGATCCCGCGCACCCGCAGGCGCTCGTCCACCACCGCCTCGGGCCCCTGGCCCATGCTGCAGGTACCAACCGGGTGGTAGATGGTCTGGCCGTTGCGGCGGGCGAAATCGAGCCACTCGTCGTCCGACTGCACGCCCGGGCCGGGAGCGAGCTCGTGGGCGCGGTAGGGATCCATGGCCGGCTGGTCGATCACCCGGCGGGCGATGCGCATGCCCTCGATCAGGGCCTCCTGGTCGCTGCGCACGCTCAGGAAGTTCGGGCGGATCGCCGGGGGGCGCAACGGGTCGTTCGAGACCGCGTGGATGGTGCCGCGGGATTCCGGGCGCAGCTGCGTCACGCCGATCGTCATGCCGGGCTCGCGGTCCAGGGTGCGGTCGGCGGCGTTGGCGTAGCTCGCATGCATGAAGAAGTACTGCACGTCGGGCCCCGCCAGCTCGGGCCGGGTGCGCACGAAGCCGTGGGCGAGGCCGGTGCCCAGCGTGAGGATGCCGCGGCGGGTGAGCGCGTATTGCGCGACCGCGAGGCCGAGGCGCCAGCCGCGGGTCGCCTCGTTCAGGGTCACCGGGAGCTTCACCCGCCAGTTCATCCGCGTGGCGTAGTGGTCGCGGTAGTTCTCGCCCACCCCCGGCAGGGCGTGGCGGAGCGGGAGGCCGGCCGCCGCCAGCACCTCGGGCCGGCCGATGCCCGAGAGTTCGAGGAGGTGGGGCGACTGCACGGCGCCGGCCGCCAGGATCACCTCGGCCCGTGCCGCCACCCGCTCCTCGCGTCCCCCGCGCCGGTAGGTGACGCCGGTCGCGCGGGTGCCGTCGAGGTCGAGGCGCAGGACATGGGCGTTCGTGCGCACCGTCAGGTTCGGGCGCCGGCGGGCGGGCGTCAGGTAGGCGTCCCGGGCGCTCCAGCGCCGGCCGTTGCGCTGGTTGGCCTGGTAGGTGCCGAAGCCCTCCTGCGAGGCGCCGTTGTAGTCCGGGTTCTCGGGATAGCCGGCCTCGGTGCCGGCCCGGATGAAGGCGTCGGCGAGGGGGTTTTTCACCCCGACCCGGGTGACGTGGAGCGGACCGCCGCGGCCGCGCAGGGCGGGGTCGCCGCCCTCGAAATGCTCGAGCTTGCGGAAATAGGGCAGCACGTCGGACCAGCTCCAGCCGCGGTTGCCGCCCTGGGCCCAGGTGTCGAAGTCCTGCGGCTGGCCGCGCACGAAGATCATGCCGTTGATCAGCGTCGAGCCGCCGAGCCCCTTGCCGCGGGGCACCACGATGGTCCGGTCGTGGGTGTTCGGCTCGGGCTCGGTGGCGAAGCGCCAGTTGAAGGCCGCGCCGGTGAGGAGCTTCGGGAATCCCGCCGGGATGCCGACCCAGAACCCCCTCCCCGCGCCGCCGGCCTCCAGCAGCAGCACGCGGTGGCGGCCGTCCTCGCTCAGGCGGTCGGCCAGCACGCAGCCCGCCGTGCCCCCGCCGACGATGACGAAGTCGAACGCGTCCATGCTCCCCCCCGGGCTGTTCGTTCCCGTCGTTATAGGCCGGGCGCCGCCCGGCGGCGATCCCGCATCGGGACATGGCACCGGGACATGGCAATCGGGACATGACACCGGGGACATAGCACCGGGAGATGGCTCGCGCGGCGCCTGCGCCCGCCCCCCGCGTTGACACCGCGGGAGCCCCGGCCGATACCGCGGCCGGCTCCCGATGCGCAGACAGATCCTCAAGACCGCGACGATCATCGCCCACGACCTCGTGGCGACGGCCCTCGCCGTGCTCCTCACCTTCGTGATCCGGTTCGACGGCCCGCTGCTGGCCGAACGGCTCGCCCACCTGCCGCTCCTGCTGCCGCCCTTCGTGGCCTGCGCCGGCCTGGTCTACCGTGCCTTCGGGCTCTACCGGACCAAGTGGCGCTTCGCCTCGCTGCCGGATCTGGCCAACATCGTGCGGGCGGTGGCGGTGCTCACGCTGCTGCTGCTCGTCCTCGACTACGTCCTGGTCTCGCCGGTCCTGTTCGGGATCTACTTCTTCGGCAAGATCGCCATCGGCCTCTACTTCGTCCTGCAGATCTTCCTGCTCGGCGGGCCGCGGCTGGCGTTCCGGTACCTGAAATACAGCCGCTCGCGCCAGAGCGCGGCCCGGGCCGCCAGCACCCCGACCCTGCTGATCGGGCGCGGCCACGACATCGAGGTGGTGCTCCGCGCGATCGAATCGGGCGCCGTGCGCAAGCTCGATCCGAAGGGCATCCTCTCGCCCCGGGCCGAGGAGCAGGGCCAGACCATGCGCGGCGTGCCGGTCCTCGGCGCGGTCTCCGACCTCGACGAGGTGGTGGCCGGGATGGCCGCCCGCGGCGTGCCGATCCGCCGCCTCGTCGCGACCCCGAGCGCGCTCGCCCCCGAGGCCGAGCCGGAGGCGCTGATCGCGCGGGCGCGCCGCCTCGGCCTGCCGCTCGCCCGGGTGACGAGCCTCGGCGATACCGGCCGCGGGGCCGAGCTCGCCCCGATCGAGATCGAGGACCTGCTCCTGCGCCCGACGGTCGCCATCGACCGGCCGCGGCTGGAGCATTTTCTGACCGGGCAGCGGGTCGTCGTCACCGGCGGCGGCGGCTCGATCGGCTCGGAGATCTGCGCCCGCGCGCTCGCCTTCGGGGCGAGCGCCGTCCTGGTGCTGGAGAGTTCCGAGCCGGCCCTGCACGGGGTGCTGAGCCGCCCCGGCCTCTCCGGCGACGCGCGGGTGAGCGGCGTCATCGCCGACATCCGCGACCGCGACCGGCTCTTCCGGGTGCTGGCGGAGTTCCGGCCCGATGCCGTCTTCCACGCCGCCGCGCTCAAGCAGGTGCCCTACCTGGAGCGCGACTGGAGCGAGGGGATCAAGACCAACGTCTTCGGCTCGGTCAACGTCGCCGACGCGACGCTGGCGGCGGGTGCGCGGGCGCTGGTGATGATCTCGACCGACAAGGCGATCGAGCCGGTCTCGCAGCTCGGCGTGACGAAGCGCTTCGCCGAGATGTACGCCCAGGCCCTCGATGCGGGCCGCGCGCCCGACGAGACCCGCCTCGTCGCGGTGCGCTTCGGCAACGTGCTCGGCTCCGTCGGCTCGGTGGTGCCGGTGTTCAAGGCGCAGATCGCCCGCGGCGGTCCGGTCACGCTGACCCACCCCGACATGGTGCGCTACTTCATGACCGTGCGGGAGGCCGCCGATCTGGTGCTCACCGCCGCCTCGCACGCCGACCGCGAGGCCCGCGATCCGCAGGCCGGCGACCAGCGCGCCGCCGTCTACGTGCTCAAGATGGGCCAGCCGGTGCGCATCCGCGATCTCGCGGAGCGGATGATTCGCCTCGCCGGCTTCGAGCCCGGCGAGGACATCGACGTGGTGGTCACCGGCGCCCGCCCGGGCGAGCGCCTGAACGAGATCCTGTTCGCCCGCGACGAGCCGATGGTGAACCTCGCCGGCATCGACGGCGTGATGGCGGCCAAGCCCATCTTCGCCGACCGCGCCCAGCTGTCGGCCTGGCTCGACCGCCTCGCGGCGGCCGTGGCGGCGGACGACCGGGCGGCGGCGGACGCGGTGTTCGGCGAGGCAATCCCGGACTTTCTCGCGCGGCACGAGGCTGCGGGCGAGACAGCGCAGCTCTCGCACGCCGGCTGAGGACGAGGGTGGCCTATTCCCCCGCGGCCATCCCGGCCTTCGACCGCCCGGCGCAGTAGCCCGCCACCGTCCCGATCGCCCACAGCGCCTTGTCGTACGCCGTCCCGGCATCCCGCCGTAGCAGCGCGCGGCCGCCGCTCGCGGTGAAGCGGGCGAGGCGGAAGACGAGGTAGGGCAGGCCGTAGCGGTGGAGCCGCAGCACCCGGCCGAACCCGCGGGCATAGTCGGCGGCGCGCCGGTGGCGGCCGGCGCTCGCCACCTGATCGTGGTGGACGATCAATCCGTGGCGGAAGACCACCCCCCTCCCCTGCCCGAGGAGGCGGAGCAGGAAGTCGGTCTCCTCGCCGGAGCGGAACGGGGTCGCCGCCCCGACCCCGAGGGTCTCGTCGAACCCGCCGACGGCCCGGGCCGCCTCCCGGCGCACGAACAGGCCGTTGGAATTGCCCGCCGACCAGACGTTGCGCCGGTCGACCGTGCTGTCGGTCGCCAGGAAGGCACCGAGGGATTCGCGGCCCGTCGCGTCGAGGGTGCGCCCGGTCACCGCGTCGGCCTCCGGGTGCGCGGCGAACAGCTCCACCACCTCGGCGACGAGCGCGTCCGGGTACCAGCAATCGTCGTCCGGGAAGGCGATCAGGTCGCCGCGGCAGCGGGCGAGCCCGACGTTGCGGGCCCGCGACAGGCCCGGAGCCGAGCGGATGTGGTCGATGGCGAGGGCGCCGCGGTAGCGCGCCACCACGGGGTCGAGGGTGCCGGGCTCGTTCTGGTCGACGAGCACCACCTCGAAGTCGCGGCGGGTCTGGCGGGTCAGCGAGTCGAACAGCCGCTCGATCTGGGCCGAGCGGCCCTTGGTGCAGACGAGGAGCGAGAGGAGCGGGGGCATGGCGCGGCTCGGGTTCGGGAGGTCTCCGGGCATCGGCGGTCAGCCGCTGCGCGACAGGCGCAGCGCCAGGCCGCGCGGGCTGCGGCTCGGCCGCGCCGGGGCCGGCTCGCCGGCCGCGGGCCGCGCGTCGCGCACCACCCGTTCGAGCAGCGCGAAGATCCGGTCCTGGTCGGCCTGGCGGCTGAGATTGTGGTCGGTGCCCGGCAGGATCGTGACCGGGTAGCCGAGGCGGCGGCCGATCCGGTCGTCCGAGGCACCGAAATGCGCCCGCACCGTCGGGATGCCGAGGTCGTCGGCGCTGTAGACCATGCAGATCCGCGCGCCGCGCCGGCGGATGCGCGCCACCCGCCCGGCGACGCTGGCGCGCTGGAGCGTGCGCCACGGCATCCGGGTGGTCCAGCGGTCGAGGCGGGCGCGGCCGTCGCGCAGGAGCGCGGCCGCGATGCGCGTGAGCCCGATCTCCCCGCTGAGGATCCGGCGCCAGAACCGCCCCTGGCGGGCGCGGGCGAGATACCCCTGGCTGTGGCGAAACGTGTCCCGCACCATCGTCTCGACGTCGGTGCCGGGCTTCAGGTCGAAGCAGTAGAGGTTGACGAGGAGCGCGGCGCGCAGGCGCGCATCCTGCGCCAATGCCTGGAACGCCTGGTAGGCGCCGCTGCAATTGCCCAGGACCACGCCGGGGGTGTGGCCGAGCGCCGCGAGATGGTCGATCGCCGCCGTGACCTCGGCGACCGAATCCGCCGCGTAGAGCGGCAGCGAGCCGTCCGGCCGGTCGGGGCTATCGCCGATGCCGCGCAAATCGAAGCGGAAGGAGGCGATGCCCGCCGCCGCCAGCCGTCGCGCCAGCCGCGTCGTCTGCCGGCCGTGCCCGGCCCGCGGGTTGCGGCCGGAATTGACCACCAGCACGGTATCGCCGCTCCACGCCGCGGCCGGCCGGCACAGGATGCCGACGAGGCCGGGGCCGAAGCGCGACACCTCCTCGGACCACGCCGCGTCCGTCAGCCGGCCGGGCGCGGGGGCGACCTCCCCCGCCGCGGCCCTCGTCCCCGCCGCGCTGGCTCCGTCCGCACCCGCCACCGCGAAGTCGCGCACCACCGCGAAGGTCTCCACGGGGGTGCGGGAGAACAGCGGATCGGAGACGAGCTGGGTCAGGTCGGGGAACGGGCCGGTCTCGACGGCACTGCCGAGCGCCCGGTAGCGATCGGCCAGGGAATCGACCTTCGGGCCGAGCAGCAGGATCCGCCGGGCGGGCGCCCGGGCCGGCGCCATCAGGTCGAGGCGGCCGAGATCGGCGAGGGTCTGCGGCCCGAGCACGAAGCTGCCGACCATCAGCGCGTCGGGCTCCTGGGGCATCGGCGTGCGGTCGGGCATCACGTCGAGGAGGCGGGACTGCATCGCCATCTCGCGCCGGTAGGCCTTGCCGGTGGCAAACGGGCTCAGCATCACCAGCCGGTCGATCCCCGGCCCCGGATCTCCCTCCTGCGACAGGGCCGCCAGGGTGGCGCCGAGGCGCAGGCCCACGACCGCGATCTCGTCCACCCCCGCCCGCTCGCGCAGGAAGGCGATGCCGGCGCGGATCGCATCGAGGGCGGCCGGGATCTCGGGACCGTCGGGGTCGCGGGCATCGCCCTGGCCCGGATAGTCGAAGCGCAGGGTCGGGCAGCCGGCCCCGGCAATCAGGGCGGCGAGTTCGCGCCAGGAGCGGTAGGCGCAGCCCTGCTCGAAGCCGAAGGTGCCGCAGAGCAGCACCCCGCGCGGGAGCTGACCGGGCGTGTACCAGGCGAAGGCGTCGCCCAAGGCGACAGGAATGTCGACCGGGATCGGCGCGACGGCCTCGGACCCGTGGGAGCCGGGCGGCTGGGTGTGGGCGGTCGGGCTCACGGGCGGTCTCGGATTCGAGGACGGGCTCACGGGCGGGCGACCCGGACGGGATGATCGCGCCGCCAGCGCGCGAGCCTGAGCTTCAGGATCGTGGCCAGGAACACCACGACGTCGAGGGTGTAGCGCCGCCCCAGGCGGCGCGGCTCGCGCAGCAGGCGGAAGACCCATTCGAGCCGCAGCGCCCGGACGGATTCGGGCGCGCGGGTCGCCACCCCGGCGGTGTAGTCGATGAGCGCGCCGACCCCCATCAGCAGGCGCGCGTCGATCCGCGGCCCGTGCTCGGCGATGAACATCTCCTGGGCCGGATTGCCGAGGGCGACGAGCAGGATGTCGGGCGCGGCGGCGTTGATCTCGGCCAGGACCGCGCCGGCCTCCTCGGGCCGGAAATAGCCGTGCCGGACGCCGACGACCCGATGCTGCGGATAGGCGAGCGCGAGGTTGTGCGCCGCCGCTCCGGCGATGCCGGGTTTCGCCCCCAGGAGATAGAGCGTGCGCGGCGTGGTCTCGGCGGCGAGGAAGGCCGGGACGAGATCGGTGCCGTTGAGATTCTCGCGGAAGAAGCGGCCGCGAAACAGCGCCGAGCACAGGTCGATGCCGAGGCCGTCGCTGACGAGCAGGAAGCCGCGCAACGCCGCCGCGTAGGCCGGAAGACGCAGGGCCGCCAGCAGCATGTTGGCGTTGCAGAAGCCGAGGCAGAGCTGCGTTCGCCGCTCCAGGGCCTCGTGCAGCTGCGCGAGGAGTTCGTCGCTGGTGATGTCGGCGACGCTGACGCCTTCGAGGTCGAGCCGGTCTGCGCTCGCTGCTCGGGGCGCCGCGTCGAGGGCACGGTCAGGCATGGGAGGCTTCCGAGGGGTTGGGATGATCCGTGTCGAGGCAAGATCATCGCCGGGATCGGTGAAGAAGTACCGACCGGCGCCACCCCGCGCAAAGTCAATGCACCTCCCCTCTTCGCAGATGCAGCCTTAATTCAACACAAGGTTAACGGCACCTTGGAGTGATTTCGACTCGTGGGTTTCGCAACCTTGATGAAAGGCTAAGCTTGTCGTTATAGTTCGACGACCACGAAGCTTTTACGGCGATCGTCTCGGGCACGCGCGACCTCGTTAAAGCCCCGATAGGAGATGCCTGCTAGGTCGAACGACGAGGAGGGCCGGCGCCGGCTGCCGCCCCTTCGCCCGATCGAGAGGCGACCGACACGATGCTGACACTCGTCGCGCGACTGCGCCGGTCGGGGCGCTCGCAGCAATTCGCCTCGGCCTTCGTCGCCCGGATCGCCAGCGCCGTCCTGGGCTTCGTGATGCTGCTCGTCGCGAGCCGGCTCCTCACCACCTACGAGTACGGCGTCTACGTCTTCCTGTTCACGCTGGGCAGCGGGCTCGGGCTGATCGCGGCGCTCGGCCAGCAGAACCTGGTGCTCAAGCATTACCGGGCGCAGGACGGGGTGGCTCCGCACAACGACGCCCTGGTGCGCTACAACCTCGGCTGGCTCGGCGGCGCCGTCGCCGCGATGGCGGCGGTGAGCGCGGTGGTGTTCGTCGCCGAGGAATCGCTGCCCGATCCCTATCACCGGCTCCACCTCGCCTGCGCCTTCGCGGCGGTGTTCGCGCTCGCCGAGTACCTGCAGAGCTACTTCCGCATCCACGGCCGCATCTGGCTCGCGCTGCTGCCGCGGGAGGTGATCTGGCGCGGCGCCTGCTCGGCCCTGTTCGCGGGCGCGGCCTTCCTCGGCCTCCTCGGCGGCGCCACCGAGGCGATGCTGATCCTGCTCGGCCTGCTCGCCGCGATGACGCTCTACCAGTTCTGGCACCTCGCCCGGCATCACGGCTGGGATTCCTGGCGCGGGGGCCTGCGCCACCCCGCCAAGGGCACGGCCTGGCGCGGCGAGAGCCTCCTGTTCACCGCCAACAACGCCATGGTGGCGGTGACGGCCTTCCTCGAGACCGTGATCGTCGGTGCGCTGCTGGGGATGGAGCAGGCGGCGTTCTACTTCGTGGCCCTGCGCTACGCGACGCTGGTCAACCTGCCGAGCGCGGCGATCGACACCGTGAGCATGCCGATGATCGCCGCCCATTTCCAGGCCGGCGACCGGGTCGGCGCGCAGCGCCTCGTCGGCCGGCTGTCGCTCGCGAGCTTTGCGATCTCCGCGGCCGGCGCGGTGGTGATGGCGGTCGGCGCGCCCTTCGCGCTCGCGCTGTTCAAGCCCGATTTCGCCGCCCATACCGACGTGCTGATGGTGCTCAGCCTGTCCTCGGTCGTCATCGCGTTCTTCGGGCCGGGGGCCTCGCTCCTGACGATCGGCGGCGGCGAGCGCTACATCCTGGTCGCCAACGCGGCCCTGTTCTCGGTCTACGCGGTCCTGCTCTGCCTCGTGGCGGTGCCGTTCGGCATCCTCGGCGTCGCGGTGGCGAACGTGGTCTGGACGGTGGTGATCAACCTCGTCCTGGCACGCTGGGTGCGGGCGCACTGGGACGTTGACAGCCGGGCGACCGCGTTCTTCACCCGCCGGGCCTGGGCCCCGGCGCCGGCCGCTCCGCCCGCGGCGGTTCCCCAGGCGGCAGAGTGACAAGCGGCAGAGTGACATGCGCCACCGTCTCGCCCGCCTCGCCGTTGCCCTGTCCCTGGCCGGCGCGCTTCTCACCCACCCGGCGCGGGCGGCCGAGCCGCTGTGCCTGCGCGGGGTCAACCTCAGCGGGGCCGAGTTCGGCACCGTGCCGGGGCGCTACGGCTTCGACTACCTCTATCCCTCGGCCGAGACGATCGGCCGCTTCGCCGCCCTCGGCCTCACGGCGGTGCGGCTGCCGATCCGCTGGGAACGGCTGCAGCCGGTCCTGCGCCAGCCCCTCGACCCGGACGAGCTCGCCCGCCTCGAAGCCACGGTCTCGGCCGCGACGCAGGCCGGCCTGCGCACGGTGATCGACCTGCACAACTACGCCTATCACGGCAAGGCGCGGATCGATTCGGAGATGGTCACGGCCGAGGCCTTCGCGGATGTCTGGCGGCGCCTGGCGCAGCACTTCCGCGGCGACGCCTCGGTGGCGTTCGGGCTGATGAACGAGCCGCACGACATCCCGGCGGCGCGCTGGCTCGTCGCCGCCAACGCCGCCATCGCGGCGATCCGCGAGACGGGGGCGCGGCAGCTGGTGCTGGTCTCGGGCTCGGGCTGGAGCGGCGCCCATAGCTGGACCGCCGACCTGCCGACCGGCAACAACGCCGCGATCATGCTGGGCGTGGCCGATCCGGGCCGGAATTTCGCCTACGAGGTCCACCAGTACCTCGACGCCGACTTCTCGGGCACCCATGCCGAGTGCAGCCGGGGCGCCGACGCGCTGGAGGCGGTGGAGCGCCTCACCGGCTGGCTGGCGAAGACCGGGCGTCGCGCCTTCCTGGGCGAGATCGGCGCCTCGGCGCGCCGGAACTGCCCGGAGCGCCTGCGGGCGGTGCTCGACCACGTCAACGCCAACCCGCAGCAATGGGTCGGCTGGACCGCCTGGTCCGCCGGCGACCTGTGGGCGCCCGACTACCCCCTGAAGCTCGACCCGTCCGGCGCCAACGCTCCCGTGGTGGCCGCGATCCAGGGCGCCGCCCAGGCCAAGCCGACCTGCGAGCGGTGAGCGGCATGACGGATTCTCGCACGACGCTTCCGGCGCGGCCGCGCTCGATCCTGCACGTCGTCCGCCAGTTCCTGCCGAACCGCGGCGGGCTCGAGGACGTGGTCGCCAACCTCGCCCGCGAGCAGGCGCGTCTCGGCCATCGGGTGCGCGTCGTGACCCTCGACCGGCTCTTTTCGAATCCCGACGTCAGGCTGCCGGCCCGCGAGCGCCTGGAGGGGATCGACATCGAACGGATCCCCTTCTCCGGCTCGCACCGCTACCCGCTGGCGCCCTCGGTCTTCCGCCACCTCGGCGACGCCGACCTCGTCCACGTCCACGCCGTCGACTTCTTCTTCGATGCGCTGGCCTTTGCGCGGCCCTTCCACCGCCGGCCGATGGTGGCGACGACGCATGGCGGCTTCTTCCACACCAACGCCCAGTCGCGCCTGAAGGCGCTGTGGTTCGCCGGACCGACCCGGCTGAGCGTGCGGGCCTACGCGGCCATCGTCGCCTGCAGCGAGAGCGACGCCCGGATGTTCGCACCGATCACGCCGGGCGGCGTCACGGTGATCCCGAACGGGGTCGACCTCGACAAGTTCGCGGGCGCCGCCTCGGCCGAGCCGCGCCGCGCGCTCCTGACCATCGGCCGTTTCTCGCACAACAAGCGCCTCGACCGGCTGCTCGCCGCGATGCGGGCGCTGGGCCCCGGCTGGCGCCTGCGGATCGTCGGGGTCCCGTCGGACGTGACGGTCGAGGCGCTCACCGCCGAGATCGACCGGCTCGGCCTGACGGAGACGGTCACGCTGCATGTCGGGCTCGACGTTCCGGCGATCCGCGCACTGATCGGGCAGTCGAGCCTGTTCGTCTCGGCCTCCGAATACGAGGGCTTCGGCCTCGCGCTGATCGAGGCGCTGAGCGCCGGCCTCGTTCCGGTGGCTCATCCCAACGAGGCCTTCGCTTGGCTTAAACGGCGCCACCCCTTGATTTCGCTGTGCGATTTCGCCGATCCCGCAACCGTGGCCGGAGCGATCCGGGACGCCTACGACAGCCTGGCCGAAAGCCGGCTCGATCCTGGTGGCGCAAACCTGCCCGCCGCGGAGGATCTGTCGGCCTACCGCTGGTCGGGCGTCGCCGCCCGCTACGTCGCGGTCTACGAGGCCGTCCTCACCGGGAAGGACCGCGGGGCCGGCTCGTCAACACCTCGTTAACCCTCTTCCCCGACCCTGGACGGCCCCCCTCCCCTGCCGGGGGGTCGAGGCGGCGCCCGAGGCGCGCCCCGCCAGCACAAGGACAGAGATGCAGCTCGTCGTGACCGCCCACACCGCCAACGGCCCGCTCTCGCACCAGCGCACCTCCCCGGAGGACGCCCTGGAGAAGGCGCAGGAACTCGAGGCCGAGGGCCACGATTACGTCGTCATCACCGACATCACCGGGCGGAACTACGCGCCGCCCGAATTCGACAGCCTCTTCCTCAATCCCGGTACCTGACGCGCATGACCGCGATCACCGTCTACGTCGACGCCGATGCCTGCCCGGTGAAGGAGGAGGTCTACCGCGTCGCCGGGCGGCACGGCGCCCATGTCGTCGTGGTGGCCAACAGCTTCATCGCCATCCCGCGCGAGCCGTGGATCGAGCGGGTGATCGTGTCGGACAAGTTCGACGCCGCCGACGACTGGATCGCCGAGCGGGCCGGGCCGCAGGCGGTCGTGGTCACCGCCGACGTACCGCTGGCGAGCCGCTGCGTGAAGGCCGGGGCGAGCGTGCTCGGGCCCACCGGCAAGGCCTTCACCGATTCGTCCGTCGGCATGGCGCTCGCCACCCGCGACCTGATGCAGTCCCTGCGCGAGGCCGGCGCCGTCACCGGCGGCCCGAAACCCTTCTCGGCGAAGGACCGCTCGGCCTTCCTCGGCGCCCTCGACCGGGCCCTGGTGCGGCTGCGGCGCAACGCCCAGGGCGGCTGAGCCGGGCGCGGGCGAACTTCCCTACCCCCTGCGGGTTCCTTGTCGTCAGCCGCGGTTCCCGCGCCTGCCGGACGGGAGAGCCAGCATGTCGGTCGAGGAAAAGACGGTCCACTACGACAGCCCGGCCGGCGGCTGGGGCTCGGTGCGCGGCATCGCCGAGGTGTTCGGCAAGGAATGGGCGACGCCGCTCGCCACCGAGACGCTGTTTCGCCAGAACAAGCCGAAAGGCTTCATGTGCGTCTCGTGCTCGTGGGCGAAGCCCGCGAACTACCATCCCTTCGAGTTCTGCGAGAACGGCGCCAAGGCGACCCTGTGGGAGCTGACGACGCGGCGCTGCACCCCCGAGTTCTTCGGCAAGCACACCCTGACCGAATTGCGCGGCTGGAGCGACTACCAGCTGGAGCAGACCGGCCGCCTGACCCACCCCTTACGCTACGACCGCGCCAGCGACCGCTACGTGGCGTGCGGCTGGGACGAGGCCTTCCGGGAGATCGGCGCGGAGCTGCAGCGGCTCGATCCGAAATCGGCGGTGTTCTACTCGTCGGGGCGGGCGAGCCTCGAGACCTCGTATCTCTACGCCCTGTTCGCGCGGCTCTACGGCCACAACAACCTGCCCGATTCCTCCAACATGTGCCACGAGACGACCTCGGTGGCCCTGAAGAAGGTGATCGGCGCCAGCGTCGGCACCGTGGTGTTCGACGACCTGTCGACGTGCGACGCGATGTTCTTCTTCGGCCAGAACACCGGCACCAACTCGCCGCGGTTCCTGCACCCGCTGCAGGAGGCCTCGAAGCGCGGCGTGAAGATCATCACCTTCAACCCCGTGCGCGAGCGGGGCCTGGAGAGCTTCACCAACCCGCAGAGCCCGGTCGAGATGCTGACCCGCAAGGCGACGCCGATCAGCGCGCAGTACCACCAGGTCCGGCCCGGCGGCGACATCGCGGTGATCCTCGGCCTGTGCAAGCACGTCTTCGCCGCCGACGACGCCGCCAAGGCGCGCGGCACCCGCGTCCTCGACGTCGACTTCATCGCCCAGCACACGACCGGGCTCGACGCCTTCGAGGCGAAGGTCCGGGCGACCTCGTGGGAGGAGATCGAGCGCGAATCCGGGATCGGCCGCGCCGACATCGAGGCGGCGGGCCAGGTCTATGTCGAGGCCGAGCGGGTCTGCGCCTTCTACGGCATGGGCCTGACGCAGCACGTTCACGGCTTCGAGAACGTCGCGATGGTCGTCAACCTCCTGCTCCTCAGGGGCAATATCGGGCGCGACGGCACCGGCGTGTCGCCGGTGCGGGGCCACTCCAACGTCCAGGGGCAGCGCACCGTCGGCATCTCGGAGAAGCCCGAGCTGGTGCCCCTCGACCGGTTGAGCCAGCAGTTCGGCTTCGAGCCGCCGCGGGAGAAGGGCGTCAACACGGTGGAGGCCTGCGAGGGCATCCTCGCGGGTACGATCAAGGCCTTCATCGGGCTCGGGGGCAACTTCGTGCGGGCGATCCCCGACCAGGACCGGATGGAGAAGGCCTGGACCGGGATGCGGCTCACCGTGCAGGTCGCGACGAAGCTCAACCGCTCGCACCTCGTCAACGGCGAGATCGCCTACCTGCTGCCCTGCCTCGGCCGCACGGAGGAGGACAAGCAGGCCGGCGGGCCGCAGGCGGTGAGCATCGAGGACACGTTCAGCTGCATCTACGGCTCGCAAGGGCGCCGCACCCCGGCGAGCGACTTCCTGAAATCCGAGGTCGCGATCGTGGCCGGCCTCGCCAAGGCGACGCTCGCGCCGAACCCGAAGGTGACCTGGGACGCCTGGGTCGGCGATTACGGCCTGATCCGCGACGAGATCGCCCAGACCTACGTCGAGGAGTTCCACGATTTCAACGACCGGCTCTGGATCCCCGGCGGGTTCTACCGCGGCAACTCGGCACGCGAGCGGATCTGGAAGACCGAGAGCGGCAAGGCCGAATTCACGGCCCCCGAGGTGATGTCGGCCACCGGCTTCGAGGACGCGGAGGGCCGCTACCGGCTGATCACCATGCGGTCGAACGACCAGTTCAACACCACGATCTACGGCTACAGCGACCGCCTGCGCGGGATCGAGGGCACCCGTGACGTGCTCCTGATGAACCCGGCCGAGATTCGCCGGGCGGGCCTTTCCGCGGGCCAGGTCGTGTCGCTCGTCAGCGATGCCGGCGACGGCATCACCCGCGAGGTGACCGGCCTCACCGTGACGCCGTTCTCCCTGCCGGACGGGTGCCTGGGGGCCTACTACCCCGAGATGAACCCGCTGATGGCGCTCTCGCACCACGACGTGCAGTCGGGCACGCCAGCGGCGAAATCGGTACCGGTGCGGATTCGGCCGGAGGCCGGCGGGCCGAAGGCGGACCGGCGCGAGCCGACCGGGCATTCGGCCCACCCGATCTGATCGCGGCGGGAGGGGTGCACGCACCCCTCCCCTGCCCGTTTCGGCGCCCGGCCTTGCGCATCAAAGTGCCGGTTGCCCGCGGATGGCGCACAATTGTGCTTGTGCGGGCGCGACCCGGCGGGTACCACTGTGATCACAGACACGACACAAGCCGCCCTCGAGAGCGGTCCGCAGTCTGGGGAGGAAGGCCCTCGCGAAGGGCAAGCACCGCCGCGACGCCATCGCGGCGGTGCTTCTCGTTCGAGGGGTCACTCCCCCTCCTCGCTGCGCGCCAGACCGAACCGGTCGAGCAGCTTCAGCACGACCAGGATCGTCAGGCCGAACCCCATCGCGACGGCGAGCAGCGAGAACTGCGCCGCCCCGGCGACGATGCCGGCCGAGGCCGAGAACCACACGCTCGCCGCCGTGGTGAGGTTCTTCACGCTGCGGCGGGCGACGAAGATCGTGCCGGCGGCGATGAAGCCGATCGCCTGGGCCAGGCCCTGGATCACCCGCAGCGGATCGGCATCCCCGCCCTGCCGGCGCACCATCGCGTAGAGGCTGAGCGCCGAGGCGGTGATGAGCGCCGAACTGAGCGCCACGAGGGCGTGGGTGCGCAGCCCCGCATCCTTGCCGCGCCATTCGCGCTCCAGGCCCAGCACCATGCCGCACAGGGTGGCGACGCCGAGGCGCCAGATGATCTCCGACAGGGTGAAGGCCGTGGCGTCGGACGGCATCAGGCCCCCTGCTCTCCCTCCGTTTCTCGATCCTGCGTCGGCGGGTCGGGAAACGGCATCCAGTGGGTGAACGCCTCCGGCGCGTAGCCGTATTCCGTGGTGGCGACATGCCAGGGCCGCCCGTCGCCGACACGCCCGGGATCCCAGCGGATCACCGCGCGCCGGTCGGGCTCGCCCCGGTGGATGGCGATGATCCAGCGGCCATCCTGGGGTGCGCGGTCGATGGGCCTCCAATCGGTCATCGGCTCCTCCGGCGGATGCTCTCTCCAGACCAACGCGCCGCCCCTGCCGACGTTCGCCCTCAGCGGGGCGCGGTCCCGCGCACCAGACGCTCGCCGGCCTCGCACTCGCGCAGGTAGGTCGCCCGGTTGTCCCCGGTGATGCCGCTCCGGTCGGCCTTGGCCTCGCAGACCTGGCGCCCCTCGGCGGGATCCGGCGCCGGCCCGGCCTGCGCGAGAAGTGCGGTGGGCGCGAGGAGCGCGAGGATCAGGAGAGCGTAGCGCATGGGGAGCCTCGGGATGCGGCGGGTCTCCCGGTCCATCGCCGCACTCTCCCGATGGTTCCCGCCCCGTCGGCTCACAGCGCCGTCGCGGTCATCCAGACCGCCATCGCCACCATCATCAGGTTCTCGGTCAGCGACACGAAGCCGAGGGGCACGTTGCTGCCGCCGCCGACGCAGGCGCATTTCAGCGCGCGCCGATCGAGATAGACCGCCTTGAACACCGAGACCGCGCCGATCCCGCCGATGACGAGCGCCACCGGAACGGAGAGCCAGGTCAGCACCCCGGCGGCCATCAGCAGGCCGGCGAGCGCCTCGGCATAGGGATAGATCGAGGCGTACGGCACGAAGCGCCGCGCCAGCAGGTCGTAGCCCAGGAACATGGTCGAGAAGGTCTCGACGTTCTGGAGCTTGAGGATCGCCAGCACGCACATGCTGAAGGCGATGAACCACTCGCCCGCCCGCAGGGTGAACGGCGTGCCGAAGGCGGCCTGGCTGGCGGCGAGCGCCATCAGGGCGGTCATCCCGAATACGGCGGCGACCGGGCGGTAGCTCACCGCGTTCGGATCGCGCACCGTCCGGCCGAGCCGGCGGCGCAGGTCGTCGTAGCCCCCGACGCGCTCGCCCGCGATGAAGACCTGCGGGGTGGTCTTCACCCCGTGCTCGGCCTTGAAACGATCGGTGGCCTCGCGCGTCGCGAGCGGGCGGTCGTCGACCGCGTAGCCGGCCTGCTGGAGCAGGTGGCGGGCCTTGAGGCCGTAGGGACAGACATGCGCGTCCGTCTCCATGCGGTAGAGCGTGGCCGTGCGGCCGGTGGGGGTGGTCATCGGGCATCCTCGTCGGGTTCGCGGAAAACGGGCTCGCGCGTCGGTTTCACGCGGGTCGGTTTCACGAAGGAGGATCGATGGCCTAACATCCGTACCACGCTACGGAGTCAAGCCATGCCCGCCACCCCGCCGGATCGCCCCCGATGACCACGGACCTGACCATTGCCGGTCTGACCATTGCCGGCTTGGCCCGGGCGGGCGGCGTCGGAGTCGAGACGATCCGCTACTACCAGCGCCGCGGGCTCCTGCCGGTGCCGGCGCGGGCCGGCGGCATCCGGCGCTACGGCGCCGAGGAGATCCGGCGCCTGCGCTTCATCCGCGGGGCGCAGGGTGCGGGCTTCACCCTGGAGGAAATCGCCGAGCTCCTGTCGCTCGATGCCGGCGAGGACCGGACCCGGGCGCGCGAGCTCGCCCGCCACCGAATCGACGCCCTCGACGCCAGGATCGCCGAGCTGACGGCGGCCCGCGACGCGCTCGCGCGCCTCGCGACGGCCTGCGGCGCGACCGAGAGCGGGCCGTGCCCGATCATCACCGCCTTCGAGCCCGGCTGACGCGCCAACCCGCGGGATTCCTTCGGGTCTGGAGCATTTTTCGACGAAGCGGGCGCCGGTTCGCCGAGAGAACATGCGGCAAGATCAACGATCTGGAGCGGCTCCCCGCTGCAAGGCGATCGGGCGCCGCTCACGCGCATCGCGACGCGCGCCTTCGGATCTCGCACCGGATCCCGTGTCAGGGCCGGGCGCGACCGGCCCGGTAGGCGGCCAGGATCTCGGGCAGGCGGTCGAGGACGTAATCGGCGAGGCCGGGCTCGGCCGTCTCGTCGAAGGAGAGCGCAACCCGGTCGGGGCCGCGCTCGATCCGGGCGATGCCGCGGCCGGCCTCGTCGCTCCAGACCTGCGGCGCCGGCCGCGGGGCCGCCGGCGGCGACAGGGCGGAGAGTACCGCCGCGAAACGCTCGTTCGTCGGCTTGTCGGCGAGGGCCGGATCGGCGACGAGCCCGGCGATCCGCTTCGGGCTCGCCGTTCGGATCCGCTCGGCGAGCAGCATCCAGCGCGGGCGCCCGGCGGCGGGGGCCGGGCCGATCGCCCGGACGACCTCCGCCGGGACCGTGCGGGCCACCGAGATCAGGGTCGAGAGGTCACCCTTGCCGACGCCCATCGCGGCGATGATCGTGGCGCGCGGGAAGCCGTGTTCCTCGAGCCGGAGCGCGAAGAAGGCCCGCTCGATGTAGCTGAGGTCCTGGCGCTCCAGGTTCTCCTTGCCCTGGGCCACCACCAGCTCGGCATCCGAGAGCGGGCGCACCACGGCGCGGACCGGCCGGGCGAGGCGGCGCGCCGCCTGGATGCGCCGCCGGCCGTAGGCGACCTGGAACCGGTCCGGGTCGGACGGGTGCGGCCGCACCAGGATCGGCACCTGCTGGCCGC
>NZ_JTHF01000052.1 GCF_001043895.1 Methylobacterium indicum | reverse complement strand
GACGAGGTTCGGGCCGAGGGGCGGCATGTGTCCGTTGATCGACTCTTCGCGCGTCTCCCCCTGGCGGTTCTGCGTCGCTCCGCCACTTGAGACCACGGGTTCGCGTGCCCCGAGGGGGCATGCGAACCCGCCCGAGATGATTCGAGAGAAGCAGGCAGGACCGGGCCGATGAACGTACCCCGCACCAGCACGAAGCCGGCGAAGCGCACCCGCGAGGTGACGCCGCTGCCGGCCACCCTGGCGCCGCTGGCGGCCGGACCGCGGATCTACAACCTCTTTCCCCTTCTGGTCGGCCGCGTCTCGGCCTGGACCGCGGAACTTCCCCGCATCGCCGAGCTCGGCTTCGACTGGGTCTACCTCAACCCGTTCCATCAGGCCGGCGGTTCGCGCTCGCTCTACGCGGTGGCCGACATCGACCGTCTCGACGAGCGCCTGCGCGACCTCGACGGGACGCCGGACGACGAGCAGATCCGCCGCTTCTGCGCGGCGGCCGCCGGGCACGGCCTGAAGATCATGACCGATCTGGTGGTGAACCACGCCGCCAACGATGGAAGGCTCGCCCACGAGCGCCCCGATCTCTTCGTGCGCGACGCCTCCGGCGCGCCGGTGAGCCCGCACGCGGTGGATCCCGACGATCCCTCGAAGATCACCGTCTGGGGCGACCTCGCCGAGTTCGACTACGTCGAGGCCGGCCCGCGCACCGCGCTGACGGACTTGTGGAACGGCTACATCGCCCGGCTCCAGGCCCTGGGCGTCGCCGGCTTCCGGTGCGATGCCGCCTACAAGGTGCCGCCGGACGTGTGGCGCAGCCTGATCGGCGCCGCCAAGCAGCGCGACCACGCCGCGCTCTTCGCCGCCGAGACCCTGGGCTGCACCTTCGAGGAGGCCCGCGCCACGGCGGAGGCCGGGTTCGACTACCTGTTCAATTCCTTCGCCTGGTGGGACCTGAAGGCACCCTGGGCCCTGGAGCAGTACGAGCGCCTGCGCATCCTGGCGCCCTCGATCGCCTTCCCGGAAAACCACGACATGCAGCGCCTCGCGGCCTCGCTCCCGGGCGGGCGCGAGGCGGTGGCGGCGGAGCTCAAGAGCCGCTACGCGCTCGCCGCCTTCTTCTCGGCCGGCGTGCTGATGCCGATCGGCTACGAGTGGGGCTACGCGAAGGCGCTCCACGTGGTCGAGACGACGCCCGAGAGCCGCGAGCACGACACCGGCATCGACATCTCGGGCTTCGTCGCGGCGGTGAACCGCCTGCGCGCCGATCTGCCCGCGGCCAATGTCGAGGGCGCGCAATGGCGCCTTTCGACCCCCGACGCGCCGTATGTTGCGCTGATCCGGATCGATACCGGCCATACCGGCTCGGCCGAGAACGCCGTGATCGTGCTCTACAATCCGACCGATGCGCCCGTCGCCGTCGATCCGGCGCCGCTCATCGCCGGCACCGGCGGCGAGTTCGGCCCGTTCCAGGACCTGACGCCCGAAGTCGCTCCGCTGGTCTTCCGGGCCGACCAGTCGATCGGCCTCGAACCCCGCGCGGTGCGCATCCTCGCCGCCCGCCGCATCGGCGCCCTGCGCCGGCCCCGCCGCACCATCCCGGACGGGGGTGGCCGCGTCGTCATCGAGGCGGTGAGCCCGGAGATCGACGGCGGCCGCTCGGCGATCAAGCGGGTCGTCGGCGACCAGGTCCATGTCGAGGCCGACATCTTCACCGACGGACACGACGTCATCAACGCTGCGGTGCTCTCGCGGCTGGCCGGCGAGACCGAGTGGCGCCGCGACCCGATGCTGTTCGTCGACAACGACCGCTGGCACGGCCATTTCCCACTCACCCGCAACGCCCGCTACGAGTACACGGTCGAGGCGTGGCGCGACGACTTCTCCTCCTGGCTGCGCGGCCTGGAGAAGAAGCGCCAGGCCGGGGTCGACGTCCGGCTCGAGACCATCGAGGGCGTCGGCCTCGTCAAGCGCGCGGCGGCGCTGGCCGAGGGGAGCGACGCCGCCGCGCTGACCGGCCTCGTCGCGGCGCTCGACGCCGACGAGGCGGGCTCGGCCGCGCAGCTGATGCGGCTCCTGGAGCAGACGGCGCTGATCCACCGCAACTCGGAGCGGGTGAACCTCTCGCGCTATCCGGTGGTGCTGGAGGTGGTCGCCGATCGGCTCGCCGCCCGGTTCTCGGCCTGGTACGAGATCTTTCCGCGCTCGCAATCGGGCGATCCGACCCGCCACGGCACCTTCGACGACGTGATCGCGCGTCTCCCTGAGATCCGCGAACTCGGCTTCGACGTGCTCTACTTCACGCCGATCCATCCGATCGGCCGCACCAACCGCAAGGGCAAGAACAACTCCCTGAAGGCCAAGGACGGCGATGTCGGCTCGGTCTATGCGGTCGGTGCGGAGGAGGGCGGCCACGAGGCGGTGCATCCGGACCTCGGCACGCTCGACGACTTCCGGCGCCTCGTTGCGGCGAGCCACGCCCATGGCATGGAAGTGGCGCTCGACTTCGCCATCCAGTGCTCGCCGGACCATCCCTGGATCAAGCAACACCCGGAATGGTTCGACTGGCGGCCCGACGGCACGATCAAATTCGCCGAGAACCCGCCGAAGAAGTACGAGGACATCGTCAACGTCGACTTCTACCGCGAGGGTGCCCTGCCGTCGCTGTGGACCGAGCTGCGCGACATCATCGTCGGCTGGGTCGAGCTGGGGGTGAAGATCTTCCGGGTCGACAACCCGCACACCAAGCCGATCCCGTTCTGGGACTGGATGATCCGCGACGTCAACGACCGCTACCCGGACGTGCTCTTCCTCGCCGAGGCCTTCACCCGGCCGAAGATGATGAAGAAGCTCGCCAAGGCCGGATTCCAGCAGAGCTACACCTACTTCACCTGGCGCAACACCAAGGACGAGCTGGCGACCTACGCGACCGAACTGGCCGGCGAGATGGGCGAATATTACCGCCCGAACTTCTTCGCCAACACGCCGGACATCAACCCGGTCTTCCTCCAGACCAGCGGCCGGCCGGGCTTCGTCATCCGGGGCACGCTCGCCGCGACGCTGTCGAGCGTCTACGGCATCTATAACGGCTTCGAGCTGTGCGAATCCGCGCCGGTCCCCGGCAAGGAGGATTACCTCGACTCGGAAAAATACGAGCTGAAGGCCTGGGACTATTACCGGCCCGGCAACATCCGCGACCACATCATCGCGCTGAACCGCATCCGGCGCGAGAACCCGGCGCTCTGGGATTTCCGCAACGTGGTCTTCACCCCGGCCTGGAACGACCAGATCCTGGCCTACCTGCGGATGACGCCGTCCGGCGACAACGCGGTGTTCTGCATGGTCAACCTCGATCCGCGCAACCGTCAGGAATGCACCTACGAGGTGCCGCTCTGGCAACTCGGCCTGCCCGATGACGGCGCCGTCGAGGTCGAGGACCTGCTGCTCGGCTACAAGTTCGAGCTGCGCGGCAAGACCCACCGCATCGCCCTCGATCCCGCCGAGCGTTCGGTGGTGATCTGGCGGCTTCGCCGCCCGACGCGGCTTGCGGCGGCGGGCGACGCGTGGCAGCACGGCTCGGCCTAGCCGAAGTGCGTATCAGGCGCGGGCGGGCGACCGTCCGCGCCGCCAGGCATTCCGAACTCTCCCCGGCGCCCCGCGTTGAGCTTGAAGTATGGCGACAGCCACGAAAGCCGTCAGCCCGGCGCCACGACCCGATCGAATGAGGCTCTGACGCGATGATCGATCGTACCGATCCGCAATGGTACCGTGACGCCATCATCTACCAGGTGCACGTCAAGTCCTTCTTCGACGCGAACAACGACGGCATCGGCGACTTCGACGGCCTGACCGCGAAGCTCGACTACATCCGCGACCTCGGCGTCACGGCGATCTGGGTGATGCCGTTCTACCCCTCGCCGCTGCGCGACGACGGCTACGACATCGCCGATTACCGCGACATCAACCAGTCCTACGGGACGATGGACCAGTTCCGCACCTTCGTGGACGAGGCCCATGCCCGCGGCCTCAGGGTCATCACCGAGCTCGTCATCAACCACACCTCGGACCAGCATCCCTGGTTCCAGCAGGCCCGCAACGCCCCCAAAGGTTCGGAGTGGCGCGACTTCTACGTCTGGTCGGACACCGACGAGAAGTATACCGACACCCGCATCATCTTCCTCGACACCGAGGCCTCGAACTGGACCTGGGATCCGGTCGCCAAGGCGTATTACTGGCACCGCTTCTACTCGCACCAGCCCGACCTGAACTTCGACAATCCGAAGGTTCTGGACGCGGTGATCGAGGTGATGCGCTACTGGCTCGACATGGGGGTGGACGGGTTGCGCCTCGACGCGATCCCCTACCTGATCGAGCGCGACGGCACCAATTGCGAGAATCTGCCCGAGACCCACACGGTCATCAAGAAGATCCGCGCCGCGCTGGACGAATCCTATCCCGACCGGATGTTGCTCGCCGAGGCCAACCAGTGGCCGGAGGAGACCGCACAGTATTTCGGCGACGGCGACGAATGCCACATGGCGTTCCACTTCCCGCTGATGCCGCGGATGTACATGGCGATCGCGCAGGAGGACCGGCACCCGATCACCGACATCATGCGGCAGACGCCGGAGATCCCCGATGGCTGCCAATGGGCGATCTTCCTGCGCAACCATGACGAGCTGACGCTCGAGATGGTGACCGACAAGGAGCGCGACTACCTCTGGAGCTTCTACGCCGCCGACCGGCGCGCCCGCATCAATCTCGGCATCCGCCGCCGCCTCGCGCCTTTGCTCGAGAACGACCGGCGCAAGATCGAGTTGATGAAGTTCCTGGTCCTCTCGATGCCCGGCACGCCCGTGCTGTACTATGGCGACGAGATCGGCATGGGCGACAACATCTATCTCGGCGACCGCGACGGCGTGCGCACACCGATGCAATGGTCGCCGGACCGCAACGGCGGCTTCTCGCGCTCCGACCCGGCCCGACTCTTTCTCCCGACGATCCAGGACCCGATCTACGGCTTCGACGCGGTCAACGTCGAGGCGCAGGCCCGCGCCCAAACCAGCCTGCTCAACTGGACCCGGCGGATGATCGCGATCCGCAACAACCACGTCTCGCTCGGGCGCGGGGCCTTGCGCTTCCTGTACCCGGACAACCGCAAGGTGCTGGCCTGGATTCGCGAGCACGACAACGAGCGGGTGCTCTGCGTCGCCAACCTGTCGCGGGCGCCGCAGGCGGTGCAGCTCGACCTCTCCGACCTGCGCACCGCCGTACCGGTGGAGCTGACCGGCGGCACCTCGTTCCCGCCGATCGGGGACCTGCCCTACCTGCTGACCATGCCGGCCTACGGCTTCTACTGGTTCTCGCTCTCGACCGCGAATGCCGGCACGATGGGCCCGAGCCCCGAGGCGCCGGAACTGTTCACCCTGGTGCTCACCGGCGGCGTCGAGACCCTGATGCGGGGCCGCGAGCGCCAGGCCTTCGAGCGCACGGTCGCGCCGCGCTTCATCGGCTCGCGGCGCTGGTTCGGCGCCAAGGGCTCGCGCATCCGCTCGGTCGAGGTCACCGACAGCGCGATCCTGCCCTCCGCGAGCGGCACCGGCGGCTTCCTGCTGCCGCGCATCGCCGTCTCGCTCGGCAACGGCGACACGCAGGACTACTTCGTGCCGCTCGCGGTCGACGAGAACCGCGAGGACGAGTCGCTGATGGACCACGCGGTCGCCCGGGTGCGCCGCGGCCCGCGGATGGGCCTCCTCTACGGCGCCGCCTCCTCGACCGACTTCGCCCTCGCAATGGTCGACGCGATCCGTAACAACCGCGACATCGCCTCGGAGAAGGGCAGCCTGCGCTTCCGGGCGACCTCGGCCTTCGACCCCGAGATGGAGCTCGACCCGGCCGACATCCGCCGCCTGTCGGCGGAGCAGAGCAACACCTCGATCGCGTTCGGCTCGCGGCTGATGCTGAAGCTCCTGCGCCGGCTCCAGCCCGGCGACCACCCGGAGGTCGAGGTCGGCCGCTTCCTCACCGAGGAGGCGGGCTTCAAGAACACCCCGGCGCTCCTCGGCGTGGTCGAGCATGTCGGGCCCGACGGCACCGCCACGGCGCTCGGCCTGCTCCAGGCCTTCGTGCGCAACCAGGGCGACGCCTGGACCCTGATGCTCGAATACCTCCGGCGCGACCTCGACACGTTCGTGCTGGTGCCCGAGAGCGAGGCGCCAGCCCCCGAGGACGCCTTCGCCACGCATCTGCGCTGGGCTGCGCTTCTGGGCCAGCGCACCGCCGAGATGCACCGGGCGCTCGCCACCGAGACCGACGACCCGGCCTTTGCCGCCGAGCCGTTCACCGGCGACGATCTCGCGGCGCTCGCCGCCGACACGCGCCGCCAGGCCGAGAAGGCCCTGCGCGCCTGCAACGCGCTGGGCGCTGCGGCCTCGGAGGGCGCCCGCGAGGCGGCCGCCGCGGTGCTCGACGCCAAGACGAGGATCGAGGCGCTGATCGAGACCCTGAGCCGCGAGGCGCCGGCCGGCGCCCACCGGACCCGCATCCACGGCGACTACCATCTCGGCCAGGTTCTGGCCTCGCAGGACGACCTCATCATCGTCGACTTCGAGGGCGAGCCGTCGCGGCCGGTGGACGAGCGCCGGGCGAAGTCGACGCCGTTGCGCGACGTTGCCGGCATCCTGCGCTCGCTCGCCTATGGCGGCGAGACCGTGAGCCGCGAGGTCGCCTCCCGCTTCGCGGAGGCCGGCGACCGGGCCAAGACCGCCGTGTCCGCCTGGCGCGGGATGGTGAGCGGCGCGTTCCTGGAGGCCTATGCGGCCACCGTGCAGGGCAGCCGTGCCGCCGTCACCGATGCGGCGACGCAGGAGCGCCTGCTGCGCCTCTGCCTGCTGCAGAAGGCGCTCTACGAGATCGACTACGAGGCCAACAACCGTCCGGACTGGATCGAGATTCCGGCCCGCGGCGTCCTGGCCATCCTGGCCGACTGAAACCCCACGGGCGGCGGCGCATCGCGGCGTCGCCCGTATCGATTTCAGGGGTCGCGGGTTGGTGCGAGACCCGCGACCACATCGACGAAAACCCGCTTGGAGAGGTGCGAGACCCATGGACGACGAGACCAGCGCCCGGAAGCCGGCCGCTCGCCGGCGCCCGACCGCCCGCCCGCCTGAGCCGCGCGTGACCGAGACCGTGACGACCACCGCGGCACCGACGGATGCCGCCGCGAAGGCTCCCCCGACCGACAAGGCCTCCCCGACCGGCAAGGCCTCCCCGATCGGCAAGACGACGAGCCGCGGCCCCACCTCCGGCCAGCCGGTGTCGCTGCGCGTCGCCGCCATGCAGGCGGCGTCCTCGCCCCGCGTCTCGGGCCCGGCGCCGACCCGGCCCGTCCGTCCCCCGGTGGCGGGCCGCGCCTACGCGGTCCACCCGGACGCCGTCGAGGCGATGATGCGGGCCGAGCACGGCGATCCCTTCTCGGTATTGGGCCCCCACGAGACGGCCGAGGGCCAGTGGGAGATCCGCGCGGTGCTGCCGGAGGCCCGCGCCGCCACGGTCGTCGTCGGCGATACCCGCGTGCCGATGGAGCGGCGCCACCCGGCCGGCTTCTTCATCGCCAGCCTCCCGCACCCGCAGCGGCCCGATTACCGCATCGCGGTCGAGGGCTGGGACAACACCGAGCGCCTGCGGCGCGACCCCTACGAGTACGGCGCCACCCTCGACCAGGGGGAGATCGGCCTCCTGCGCGACGTCGGCAACGACGCGGTGCACCGGGTGCTGGGCGCGCAGGAGGTCGAGATCGGCGGCACGCCGGGCTTCCGCTTCGCGGTCTGGGCCCCGAATGCGCGGCGCGTCTCGGTCGTCGGCGATTTCAACGACTGGGACGGCCGGCGCCACCCGATGCGGCTGTGGCAGGATGGCGGCGTCTGGGAGCTGTTCGTTCCCGAATTGAAGCGGGGCGGGCACTACAAGTTCGAGATGCGCGGCCCCGACGGCGCGCTCCTGCCGCTCAAGGCCGACCCGGTCGCCTTCGCGGCCCAGCAGCCGCCCGAGACCGCGTCCCGGCTCGAAGGCCTGCCGAAGCTCGCCTGGCGCGACGGCGCCTGGATGGAGAGCCGCAACGCGATCGATCACCGCCACAGCCCGATCTCGATCTACGAGGTCCATCTCGGCTCGTGGGCGCGGGTGCCGGAGGAGGGCAACCGCTACCTCACCTATCGCGAGCTCGCCGCGCGCCTGATCCCCTACGCCAAGGAGATGGGCTTCACCCATATCGAGCTCCTGCCGATCACCGAGCACCCGTTCGACGGGTCCTGGGGCTACCAGCCGGTCTCGCTCTACGCGCCGACCAGCCGCTTCGGCTCGCCCGACGACTTTTCCGAATTCGTCAACGCGGCGCACGAGGCCGGCATCGGCATCCTGCTCGACTGGGTGCCGGGCCACTTCCCCCTCGACGCCCACGGCCTCGGCCAGTTCGACGGCACCCACCTCTACGAGCACGCCGACCCGCGCCAGGGCTTCCACCAGGACTGGGGCACCTACATCTACAATTTCGGGCGCACCGAGGTCTCGGCGTTCCTGGCCTGCAACGCCCGGTTCTGGCTCGAGCACTACCACCTCGACGGCCTGCGGGTCGATGCGGTGGCCTCGATGCTCTATCTCGACTACTCGCGCCGGGCCGGGGAGTGGATCCCGAACCAGTACGGCGGCAACGAGAACCTGGAAGCCATCGACTTCCTGCGCAAGACCAACGAGGCGACCTACAGCCACGCGCCGGGCACGATGACGGTGGCGGAGGAATCGACCTCCTGGCCCGGCGTCTCGCACCCGACCTATACCGGCGGCCTCGGCTTCGGCTTCAAGTGGAACATGGGGTGGATGCACGACACCCTGCGGTTCATATCAAAAGAGCCGGTGCATCGCCGCTACCACCACCACGACCTGACCTTCGGGCTGCTCTACGCCTTCTCGGAGAACTTCATCCTGCCCCTGTCCCACGACGAGGTGGTGCACGGGAAGGGCTCGCTGCTCGGCAAGATGCCGGGCGACCGCTGGCAGAAATTCGCGAATTTGCGCGCCTATTTCGGCTTCATGTGGGGGCATCCCGGCAAGAAGCTCCTGTTCATGGGCGGCGAGTTCGGCCAGGAGCGGGAGTGGAACCACAACCAGAGCCTCGACTGGCACCTCTTGGAAGACCCCTTCCATGCCGGCCTGAAGGATCTGGTGCGCGACCTCAACCATCTCTACGCCGCGACCCCGGCGCTCTACGAGCGCGACACGGAGGCCGCCGGCTTCCAGTGGCTGGTCTCGGACGATGCCGAGAACAACGTCATCGCCTGGGCCCGCAAGGGCCGCGCGCCCGGCGAGATCGCGATCGTGGTGTCGAACTTCACCCCCGTCGTACGCCACGGCTACCGCATCGGCGTGCCGATGGCCGGCCATTACCGCGAGGCGTTCAACTCGGATGCCGAAGGGTATGGCGGCAGCAATGTCGGCAATTACGGTGGAGTCGACGCCGTGGCGGAGGCCTCGCACGGCCAGGACCACTCGTTGACCCTGTCCCTGCCGCCGCTCGGGACGATCATCCTGGTGCGCAAGGGATGAGGAGGTAAAAGGCCTGTCTGAGCCATCGCGCGGGACCTCTCTCCCGAGGGGTCCCGCGCATGGGCACGACCCGTCCGGAATACCGCGATCCCTCACCCGACTCTTGACGAGCGGTCGTGGGATCTCGGCATTTCACCACCGGGACGCTTAACCGAGAAACCGGAAGCCGCTTCGGACCCCCGCCCCCGACCTGCTATGAACGACGCAGCGATCGGGATGAGGGATACTCCTTCCATGTTGACGGCGTTGTCCAAGCAGTTGATGCCGCCATGGATGCAGTCCATGGCGCGGCGGGCCAAGCTGGAGCGCTCGCTGAAGACCTTCGAGCGACGCGTCGTGACGCACCGCTTCGGCGGGATCGACCTCACCGTCAGTCTGTGCGACCCGGTCGGCGCCGAATGGTACGACCATGATTCCGGGATGCTCGCCGAGATCGCGTTCTTCAAGGAAAGCGGTGCGCTGAAGGACGGCGCGACGGTCTTCGACCTCGGCGCCCATCAGGCCGTGGTGGCGCTGCAGCTCGCCCATCATGTCGGCCCCACCGGCCGCGTGGTGGCCCTGGAGGCCAACCCGCACAACGCCCGGGTCGCCAACGAGAACGTCGCCCAGAACGGCGCCCGCAACCTCACCATCCTGCACGCCGCCGCGGCGAGCGAGGACGGGGTGCTGGAGTTCAACGAGAGCCTGAACGGCCAGGTCGACGGCGGCGCCGGCACCCACGGCAAGGTCCAGGTGAAGAGCCGGTCGATCGACAGCCTCGCGGCCGAGTTCGGCACCCCCGACATCGTCTACGTCGATGTCGAGGGCTTCGAATGCGCGGTGCTGGACGGCGCAGGCACCTCCCTCGACCGGATCCCGAACTGGTTCATCGAGGTCCATGGCGGCGCGGGCCTCGAAAAGTTCGGCGGCTCGGTCGACCGGCTGCTCGGCTACTTTCCCGCCGACCGGTTCGAGCGTCACTTCTGCCGCTCGGACGAGGGGCCGTTCGTTCCCTTGAGCGAGACCGGCTCCCTCGAAGGGACGCGCTGGTTCTTCATCGCCACGCGGATCTGACCCCCACACGCCCCGGCTTGCGCCGGAACGTGCCGCTTGCGATGCCTGGGTCTCCCCGTACCATCGGTGAGTCCCAGCATGACCCTCACGCCCCTGCCCGACACGATGCCGCCGGTGAGCCGCGAGGCGGCCGGGGTGTGGCCGAGCGGCATCGGCGAGCTCGTGGCCTACGGCGTCGAGCGGCCGGGCCTGATCCCGCTCTGGGTCGGGGAGGGCGACCGGCCGACCCCGGCCTTCATCGCCGAGGCGGCCCAGCGGGCGCTGCGGGACGGCGCCACCTTCTACACCCGCATGCTCGGCATCCCGCCGCTCCGCGAGGCCCTGGCCGAGTACGTCTCGCGGCTCTACGGCGATCCGGTCGGTCCCGAGCGGTTCTTCGTGACGGTGGGCGGCATGCACGCCTTCCACACCGCGATCCGCATTGCCGCCGAGCCCAACGACGAGGTGGTGCTGCCGACGCCGACCTGGTCGAACTTCTTCGGCGCCGTCGCGATGCAGGGGGCCAAGCCCGTCCCGGTGCCCATGCAGTTCGACGCGGGCAACGGCTGGAGCCTCGACATCGCCCGGATCGCCGCCGCGATCACGCCCCGCACCCGCGCCATCGTGCTCAACACCCCGGCGAACCCGACCGGCTGGGTCGCGACCCGGGCCGATCTGGAGGCGGTGCTGGCGATCGCCCGCCGCCACGACCTCTGGATCGTCGCCGACGAGATCTACGGCCGCTTCTGCTTCGACCCGGCCCACGAAACCCTCGGCCGGGCGCCCTCGATCCGCGACGTCTGGCAGCCGGAGGACCGCGACCGGGTGCTGTTCGTCCAGACGTTTTCCAAGAACTGGGCGATGACCGGCTGGCGCGTCGGCTGGCTCGAGGGACCGGCCTCGATCGGCCGGATCGTCGACGGGCTCGTCCTCTACGGCACGTCGGGCGTCGCCACCTTCCTGCAGCACGCCGCGATCACGGCGATCCGCGAGGGCGAGGCACTGGTGGCCGAGCAGATCGCCCAGGCCCGCGCCGGGCGCGCCATCGTCTCCGAAGCCTTGAGCGCCGTGCCCGGCGTCGAGCTGCCGGCGCCGCCGGGCGCCTTCTACGCCTTTCCGCGGGTGCCGGCCGAGCCGGACGACGTCCGCCTGGCCAAGCGCATCGTCGATCAGGCGAATGTCGGGCTCGCTCCGGGCTCGGCTTTCGGGCCCGGCGGAGAAGGGTTTTTGCGGCTGTGCTTCGCCCGCTCGGCGGCGGACCTCACCGAGGCGATGCGCCGGATGGTGCCGGTGCTCGGGAAGCGGTGAGAGCCCGTTCGGGTCGATGGATGACGATTTCGTCCCGCCCTCGATCTCATCCCGAGGTCGAGGGTGGGATTAAAAAAGACACCCGCAACGCTGGCCAGGCCCATCGAACGAGCTGGGAGAAAGCTCACCGCTTGCGCACGAACTCCGTGCGCAGCACCAGGCCCTTGATGGTGTCGTGCCGGCAATCGATCTCGTCGGGATCGTCGGTCAGCCGGATCGAGCGGATCACCGTGCCCTGCTTGAGGGTCTGGTTGGCGCCCTTGACCTTCAGGTCCTTGATCAGGGTGACCGAATCGCCGTTGGTGAGCACGTTGCCGGCGGCGTCGCGCACCTCGCGGGTCGGAGCGGCCTGCATCTCGCTCGCCGGGCGCCACTCGCCCGTCGCCTCGTCGTACACGTAGTCGTCGTCCGCACCCGTCACGCTCGTCGGTCCTCCGTTGCGGGGGCGTTGTCGCCGGTGGGGTCGGCCCCCCGCAAGGGGCCGGTCCTCAGATAACCGGTAGGCCGCGCTGCTTGGCTTCCTCGCCGGGCTCGACATGGATCGTCACCACGGCGCCCTCGACCGCGCCCTCGATCGCGGCTTCGAGCCGGTCGCAGATGGCGTGCGATTCCGCCACCGTCATCTCGCCCGGCACCACGAGGTGGAAATCGATGAAGGTGACCTGGCCGGCATGGCGGGTGCGCACGTCGTGCGCCTCCAGCGCGCCCTCGCCGTGCTCCGAGATCAGCCGGCGGATCTGCGTCACCATCTCGGCGGGGGCGGCCTGGTCCATCAGGCCGCTCACCGAATCCCGCACCATGGCGCCGCCCGACCACAGGATGTTGAGCGCCACCACGACCGCGATGACCGGATCGAGGATCGCCCAGCCGGTCGCGGTGGCGAGCCCGAGGCCGATCAGCACGCCGCCGGAGGTGAACACGTCGGCCAGCACGTGCTTGCCGTCCGCCACCAGGGCGGGCGAGCGCCAGGCGCGGCCGCGCCGCACCAGCATCACGCCCCAGACGAGGTTGATCGCGGTGGCCACCCCGTTCACCGCGACGCCGATCAGCGGCGCGTCGAGGGTCTTGGGCGCCTGCAGCGCGTCGTAGGCGTCGCGCAGGATGACGATCGCCGCGACGATGATCAGCGCGCCCTCGATCACCGCCGAGAAGTACTCGGCCTTGTGGTGGCCGTAGGGGTGGTTCTGGTCGGCGGGCTGGGCGGCGACGCGCAGGGCCACGAAGGCCGTCATCGCCGCGACCACGTTGATGATGCTCTCCAGCGCGTCCGAGTAGAGCGCGAGGCTCCCGGTGATCCACCAGGCGAAGAACTTGAGGCCGAGCACCAGGAGGCCGACCCCGGCGCTGGCGAGGGCGGCGGCTTGCGCACGTTCCATGACGATGTTCCGAGACACGAGGGCGTGGCCGCGGCGCGGAGGGCGCCGCCGCGGCGCGGCGCCGCTCCCATACGGCGCCGCCTCCCGGAAGGCCACGGCACAGGTCTTAGCCCCGGCTAAAACCTCGGACGTCGGCTATTCCTCTGGGTCAGGTCCGGACCGGTCAGCCGATGGCGGGGCGGGCCGACGGCTCCCGGGCCTGCTCGCGCAGGCGCGACACCTGGGCCCGCGCCCGGGCGGCGGCGGCCTTGCGGGCGTAGTGCCGGCGCGTGAAGCCGAAGCGGGCGGAGGATGCGAGGCTCTCCAGCCGCTCGGCCTCGCACTCCCACCAGACGACGAGCTCGGCATCGAGGGTCGGATGGCTGGGCATGACGGGACTCCGGGGCGAACTGGGACGACGCGATCTCAGATGGGGCGCGACGGACCAATACGCCATGCTCCCGCCCGCGGGTACGCGAGCCCCATTGATCCGGCGGCGGAATCCTGGCTGAAGGGCGCGATGCGCGTGGACCTGTTCGATTTCGACCTGCCGGAGGACAGCATCGCCCTCCGGCCCGCGGTGCCGCGGGACGGCGCCCGCCTGATGCTGCTGCATCCCGGCAGCCTCCCGGAGGACCGCATCGTGCGCGATCTCCCCGGCCTGCTGCGGCCCGGCGACGTGCTGGTCTTCAACGACACCCGGGTGATCCCGGCCCGCCTGCGCGGCCTGCGCCACCGGGACGGCACCACGGTGCGGCTTGAGGCGATGCTCCATCTGCGGGAGGCCCCGAATCGCTGGCGCGCCTTCGCCCGGCCGGCCAAGCGCCTGAAGGTCGGCGACCGGGTCAGCTTCGGGGCGGCCGGGGAGGGCGAGGCCTGCGCGCTCACCCGCCTCGACGCCACCATCGTCGAGCGCGGGGAGGGGGGCGAGACCACCTTCGCCTTCGACCTCTCAGGCCCGGCCCTCGACGAGGCGGTGGCGGCGCTCGGCGAATTGCCGCTGCCCCCCTACATCGCCGCCAAGCGCCCGACCGACGCGCAGGACACCGCCGACTACCAGACGGTCTACGCCCGCGAGCCCGGTGCGGTGGCCGCCCCCACCGCCGGCCTGCACTTCACCCCCGACTTGCTGGCGGCCTGCAATGCCGCCGGCCTGGGGCAGGTGCGGGTGACGCTGCATGTCGGCGCCGGCACCTTCCTGCCGGTCAAGGCCGACGACACCGACGCGCACCGGATGCATGCCGAGATCGGCGAGATCACGCCCGACGCCGCCGAGGCCCTGAACCGGGCGCGGGCAACGGGCGGGCGCATCGTGGCGGTGGGCACCACGGCGCTCCGGCTCCTGGAGAGCGCTGCCGAGTCCGACGGCACGATCCGGCCCTGGACCGGCGCCACCGACATCTTCATCACGCCCGGCTACCGCTTCCGCGCGGTGGACGTGCTGATGACCAACTTCCATCTGCCGCGCTCGACCCTGTTCATGCTCGTCTCGGCCTTTGCCGGGCTCGAGCCGATGCGAGCGGCCTATGCGGCCGCGATCGAACGCGGCTACCGCTTCTATTCCTACGGCGATAGCAGCCTGCTCTTCCGGGCGGAGACGCGATGACCGACCACTTCACCTTCACCGTCGCGGCGACCGACGGCCCGGCCCGCACCGGCGAGATCCGCATGCCGCGGGGCGTCATCCGCACCCCGGCCTTCATGCCTGTCGGCACCGCCGGCACCGTCAAGGCGATGTATCCCGAGCAGGTGAAGGCGCTCGGCGCCGACGTGGTGCTCGGCAACACCTACCACCTGATGCTGCGCCCGGGCGCCGAGCGGGTGGCGCGTCTCGGCGGCCTGCACGCCATGATGCAGTGGCCCTATCCGATCCTGACCGATTCCGGCGGCTTCCAGGTCATGTCGCTCGCGGGCTTGCGCAAGCTCGACGAGACGGGAGTGCGCTTCCAGTCGCATCTCGACGGCTCGACGCACCTGCTCAGCCCCGAGCGCTCGATCGAGATCCAGGGCCTGCTCGGCTCCGACATCCAGATGCAGCTCGACGAATGCGTGCGCCTGCCCGCGCCCGAATCGGCGATCGAGAGCGCGATGCGGCTGTCCTTACGCTGGGCCGAGCGCTGCCGCATCGCCTTCGGCGACCAGCCCGGCAAGGCGATGTTCGGCATCGTCCAGGGCGGCGACATCCCGGCTTTGCGCGTCGAGAGCGCCAAGGCCCTGGTCGATCTCGACCTCAAGGGCTACGCCGTCGGCGGGCTGGCGGTCGGCGAGCCGCAGGCGACGATGCTCGCCATGATCGAGACCGTCGAGCCGCATCTGCCGACGGCGAAGCCCCGCTACCTGATGGGGGTCGGCACGCCGGACGACATCGTGCAGGCGGTGAGCCGCGGCATCGACATGTTCGATTGCGTGATGCCGACCCGGGCCGGCCGCCACGGCATGGTCTATACCCGCCACGGCCGCCTCAACCTGCGCAACGCGCGGTTTGCCGAGGACAACACCCCCCTCGACCCGGAATCGACCTGCCCGGCGGCCAACCTCTACAGCAAGGCCTACCTGCACCACCTCGTCCGCGCCGGCGAGATCCTGGGGATGATGCTGCTGACCTGGAACAACCTGTCCTACTACCAGGACCTGATGGCCGGCCTGCGCAAGGCCATCGCGGAGGGGAGGCTCCAGGACTTCATCGGCGAGACCCGCGAGGGCTGGCAGAAGGCGGAGCGCGACCGGGCCGCCTGATCACGGCCCCGTCGTGCGCGGCGCGGCGAGCACCCGGTAGAACCCGTCCGGATCGTCGGCCTTCGCGTCCACCGCCCGGCGCAGGGCATCGACGATGCGCCCGGCGACCGGCAGACGGTAATGGAGGGCGTCCCAGTACTGGGTGTCGTCCCGCGTCACGGATGACGGGATGCGGAAATCGACCAGCGTCGCGCCGTGCCGGCGGGCGATCTCCGCCACCCGCGCCTTGCAGACCGCCTCCCGCGCCGCCCCGGCGCTGCCCGGGCGGGGTTGCGCCGCCACGTTGACCGGCATGAAGGCGACGAGCTTGAGGGCATCCGCCGGCACGAGGCCCAGCAGCGCGTCGAGCCAGGGCAGGGCCGGGGTCGCGGGATCGGCCCCGGGCGCGGCGTCGGCCGCGGGCGCGTCGCCGTGGATATGGGCCGCGGCCCGGGCCGCGTCGTACTGGGATTCCGGCGGGGTGAAGACCTCGTAGCCGTCGCCGCGGATGCGCGCCGGCATGCGCCCGAGGCGGTGCATCAGGGCGCGCCCGGCGATCTCCACGCTCTGCTGGTTCCACTGATGGAAGAGGGCGGTCCAGGCGAGCGGCTCGCGGTAGAGCCAGGGCGGGAAGGCCCGGAAGGTCAGGCGCCTCGCATCCGCATCCGCCTCGCACCACGGCGCGTCGAGGCCGAACAGCACCGCCTTCGCGTCGGTCCGGGCGAGGAACAGCCGGGCGAGCTGCGTCTGCTCCCAGGGCGTCGCGGCATTCATCGCGAGGTTGGCGAAGTGCCCGCCGAAGGCCCGGTCGAGAGCGTGCGGGTCGAGGAGCCGCGCCGTCGAGGTGCCGAACACCGCCGCGTCGTAGGCGCCGCCCCGCACCACCTGCGGGTACATGAAGCGCTGGTTGAGATCCATGATCGGCCCCGGCGCCCGCCCGGGCGCGGCGCGCAGTCCATAGGGATCGAGGAGCGTCACGAAGCCGAGCACGAGGAGCCCCATCGCGCCTGCGGCCCCGACGAGGAGGCCGGCGAAACGTCGCCAGGTCGCGGCGGGTGCGGTCGCGGAATCGGCGGGCGGGGCGGGGGCAGGGACCATCGCGGCGGGGCTTCTGTGGGCGGCCGTGGTCTCCCGGTTGACCCGGCCGCGTCAACCCCCTATGTCCGCCCATGCTCCGAACAGGACCAGGACCGGCCCACCAGCGCCGCGTCGTCATCCCGGGAGCACGGGCGCGTAGCTCAGCTGGTAGAGCAACGGACTTTTAATCTGTAGGTCCTGGGTTCGAGTCCCAGCGCGCTCACCATCTTTTCTCGGATATCCAGCAATACCCCATCGATCACCCGGCAACGTCGTCGAACGACGGTCGGGCACGACTTCGATCGTCGAGTGTCGCGGATCTCTGCAGTCTTGGCTCCGGATCGACCTGACGTCGAACGCCGTTGCGGGGGCCGTCTCGCGTCGAGACATGGGGACATCTCGGGGAGACGTTTCGCCGGACGTCCGCATCGTCGTTGACGCTCCACACCGCCTCGGGCAATGAGCCGGTGCCCAGTTTCACCGGAGGGGCAATGTCGGAGAATGATGCGCTCATGAAGGCCTTGGCTGATGTGAGCGAACGGCGTGCGGCGCTCGAGGCCGAGTACGAGCGGATCGGGGCGGAACTCGCCAAGCTCCGGCTTGCCGAGAACGCGCTCAGGGCGATCGTCGAGGATACGCCGATCGAGGATCTCGGCCTCCCGCGGCCGGCGGCCGGCCCGGCGAGTGGGTTCGCGGGCGGCAGTGCCGGCGGCGTGGGCGCCGAGGCGCGCACCGGCGGGCGGCGCGGCCCTCGGGGACCGCGGGCGAACTCGACCAAGGGGCGGCTGAAGGCGCTGATCGACGGGGCCGGGCCGCAGGGCCTGTCGCAGCCGCAGATCCTGCGCGCCCTGCCCGACGCCGCACCGGCGACCATCAACGCCTATCTCAGCGGCATGGTCGGCGCCGGCGAGGCGCTGCTCGTCGGCAACTTCTACACCAAGCCGCGCACCCGCGACGACGAGGTCCAGGTTCAGGACGAGTCCGCGCACGACGACGGCTCGGAGGACGACGACGACCTCTATGACGGCGAGGTCGAGGACGATGCGGCGGACGACGCGCCGCCCCGCGACCGGTAGACCCGTAAACACGCGCCGTCGCCCGTTCGCCGGGCGACGGCGCCCGGCGCGCATCCGGGCAACAAGCGCGGCTTTTCGACCCGCAGAGGCCTCGGGCATGTCGGGTTTCGGGGGAGGGCGGTGGCGATCCGTCCCCGGCTGGCCTAGGTGATCGGCCATTCCCGTCAGCCCCTGACACGCCCCGGGACCGGATGACGCCCATCATCACGATCGCCAACCTGTCGAAGACCTACGCCTCCGGTCACGCCGCGCTCAAGCGCGTCGACCTCGACGTCCGAGAGGGCGAGATCTTCGCCCTGCTGGGGCCCAACGGCGCCGGCAAGACCACCCTCATCAGCATCATCTGCGGCATCGTCACGCCGAGCGCCGGCACGGTGACGGTCGGCGGCCACGACATCCTGGCCGCCCCCCGCGCCGCGAGGCGGCTGATCGGCCTCGTGCCGCAAGAGCTGACGGCCGACGCCTTCGAGACCGTGTGGGCGACGGTGAGCTTCAGCCGCGGCCTGTTCGGGCTGAAAGCCGATCCGGCGCATATCGAGCGGATCCTGCGCGACCTCTCGCTGTGGGAGAAGCGGGACGCCAAGATCATGACCCTGTCGGGGGGCATGAAGCGGCGCGTGCTGATCGCCAAGGCGCTCTCGCACGAGCCGCGCATCCTCTTCCTCGACGAGCCGACGGCCGGCGTCGACGTGGCGCTCCGCCAGGACATGTGGCGCCTGGTGCGCCGCCTGCGCGAGCAGGGGGTCACGGTGATCCTCACCACCCACTACATCGAGGAGGCCGAGGAGATGGCCGACCGGGTGGGGGTGATCGCCAAGGGCGAGATCGTGCTGGTCGAGGAGAAGGCCGAGCTGATGCGCAAGCTCGGCCGCAAGGAGCTGACGCTCCTCCTCCACGACCCGCTCCCCGCCCTGCCGCCGGCACTGGCCGGCCATCCCCTCGCCCTGTCGCAGGACGGGACGGTGCTCACCTACACCTACGACGCCAAGGCGGAGCGCACCGGGATCACGGGTCTGCTCACCGACCTCGCCGCCTCCGGCATCCGCTTCCGCGACCTCCAGACCCGGCAGAGTTCGCTCGAGGACATCTTCGTCGATCTCGTGAAGGACCGCGCATGAACTGGCCCGCCATCCGCGCCATCTACGGCTTCGAGATGCACCGCGCCTTCCGCACGCTGCTCCAGAGCATCGTCGCGCCGGTGATCTCGACCTCGCTCTATTTCGTGGTCTTCGGCGCCGCCATCGGCGGCCGGATGACGTCGGTCGACGGGGTGCCGTACGGCGCCTTCATCGTGCCGGGGCTCATCATGCTGACGCTCCTGACCCAGAGCATCGCCAACGCCTCGTTCGGCATCTACTTCCCGCGCTTCTCCGGCACGATCTACGAGATCCTGTCGGCACCGATCTCCGCGGTCGAGATCGTCGCCGGTTATGTCGGGGCGGCGGCCACCAAGTCGATCATGCTCGGGCTGATCATCCTGGCGACCTCCGCGCTGTTCGTGCCCCTGCGCATCGAGCACCCCTTCGTGATGGTGCTCTTCCTGGTGCTCACCGCCGTCACCTTCAGCCTGTTCGGCTTCGTCATCGGCCTGTGGGCGGACGGGTTCGAGAAGCTGCAGCTCGTGCCGCTCCTCATCGTCACGCCGCTGACCTTCCTGGGCGGCAGCTTCTACTCGATCGACATGCTGCCGCCGGTCTGGCGCACGGTCAGCCTCATCAACCCGGTGGTCTACCTGATCAGCGGCTTTCGCTGGAGCTTCTACGGCCATTCCGACGTCAACCCGGCGGTGAGCCTCGGCATGGCGGTGGTCTTTCTCGTCGTCTGCCTCGCGGCCGTCGCCCGCATCTTCAAGACGGGATACAGGCTGAAAAGCTGAGAATTCGATCGGATGGTCACACGAGTGCTGAGCCCGGATGGCTTAGAGCTTGCTCAGGCAAGAACGCCTGCAAGAACGCCCGCAAGCAAGCCCGTCAGTGCCAACAGCCCTCATGATGACCCGCCCGCGACTCTCGTCCATCGCCCTCTCGGCCCTCCTCTCCGCCACGGCACCGGCCGCTGCCGAGCCGGTGCTCCGCATCGCCATGACGGCGGCCGACATCCCGACGACGACCGGCCTGCCGAATAACGGCTTCGAGGGAATGCGCTTCCTCGGCTACCCGGTCTTCGAGGGACTGGTGCTGTGGGACATCGCGCGCACCGACCGCGCCTCGGCCCTGCGGCCGGGTCTCGCCGAGCGGTGGGAGCAGGCGCCGGACGACGCGAAGACCTGGATCTTCCACCTGCGCCAGGGCGTGCGCTTCCACGACGGCACCGCCTTCGACGCCGACGCGGTGATCTGGAACCTCGACCGCTTCTTCAGGCCCGACAGCCCGCAATACGAGCCACCGGCCGCCGGAATCAGCCGGGCCCGGGCGCCGCTCCTCGCGAGTTACCGCAAGATCGACCCCCGCACCGTCGCCATCACCAGTCGCGAGCCGGTCGCCTACTTCCCCTACATGGTCGTCTACCTGCTGTTCACCTCGCCGGCGTCGTTCGAGGCGGCCGGGCGGGACTGGGCCCGGGTCGCGACGCTGCCGGCGGCCGGGACCGGGCCGTTCCGCATCGCCCGGGTGCAGCCGCGGGAGATGGTCGAGCTCGCCCGCAACGGGGAATACTGGGACGAGGCGCACCGGGCGCAGGTCGAGAAGGTGCGGCTGATGCCGATCCCGGAGGCCAATGCCCGCATCGCCGCCCTGCGGGCCGGCCAGGTCGACTGGATCGAGGCGCCCGCACCCGACGCGATCCCGTCGCTGCGCCAGGCCGGCTTCACCGTCACCACCGGCTCCTACCCGCATATCTGGCCGTGGCTCTACAACATCGGCGCCACCGGAAGCCCGCTCAAGGACGTGCGGGTGCGCCAGGCGCTGAACTACTGCATCGACCGCGACGCGCTGGTCACCCTGCTCAACGGCACCGCCGAGCCGGCCTTCGGCTGGCTCAAGCGGAGCGACCCGAATTTCGGCTCGCCGCAGAACCGCTACCGCCTCGATCCGGCCAAGGGGCGCGCGCTCCTCGCGGAGGCCGGGTTCGGCGCGGGCAAGCCGCTCACGCTCAGGCTGATGGTCTCGGCCTCGGGCTCGGGCCAGATGCAGCCGCTGCCGATGAACGAGTTCCTGCAAGAGAACCTGAAGCAGACATGCGACGTCGACGTCGCCATCGACGTGGTCGAATGGCAGGTCCTGCTCAACGCGATGCGGGCGACGCCGGACGCGCCGGCCCTGCGCGGCGCCACCGTGCTGAACATCTCCTCGACGACCTCCGACGTCGCCGTGATGGCGCGCTACTTCGGGTCGGCCAACATCGCCCCGAAGGGCTTCAACTTCGCCCAGTGGACGGATGCCGGCTTCGACACCGCGATGGCGGATGCCGCCCGCGCGCCCGATTCCGAGGCCATGGACGCGGCGATGCGGGCCGGCCACGAGCGGCTGGTCGATGACCCGCCATGGCTGTACGTTGTTCATGATCTCAACCCCAGGGCGATGTCGCCGCGGGTGAAGGGCTACGTCTCGCCCGAATCCTGGTTCGTCGACCTGACCCGGATCAGCGTTCCATGAGGCTTGCCGTGACCGATCCCGCCGCGCTGCCCGCCCACGCGCTCGCCCGGGCCATCGCCGCCCGCACGCTCTCGCCGGTCGCGGCGGTGGAGGCCCATCTCGACCGCATCGCGCGGCTCGAGCCGACGCTTCGGGCCTTCGTCGAGGTCTTCGCCGACGACGCGCGGCTCGCCGCCGAGGGCGCCGACCGGATGATCCGCGCCGGCCACGCCGTCGGCCCGCTGCACGGCGTGCCGGTGGTGCTCAAGGACCTGATCGACCTCGAGGGCCGGATCACCACCGGGGGCTCGGCGCATTTCGCCGCGCGGCGCGCGGCCGGGACCGCCACCATCGCCCGGCGGATGCTGGCGCAGGGCATGATCGTGCTCGGCAAGACCCATACGGTCGAGTTCGCCTTCGGCGGCTGGGGCACCAACCGGCGGATGGGCACGCCCCGCAACCCCTGGGATCTCGCGGTCGCCCGCACCCCCGGCGGATCGAGCAGCGGGACCGGCGTCGCCGTGGCGGCCCGGATGGCGCCCTGGGGCATCGGCACCGATACCGGCGGCTCGGTGCGGCTGCCGGCCTCGTATTGCGGGCTCACCGGCCTGAAGGCCACGATCGGGCGGATCAGCACCGCCGGGATCGTCCCGCTCAGCGCCACCCTCGACACGCCGGGGCCGATGGCGCGCTCGGTCGAAGACGTCGCGCTCCTCTACACCCTCCTCTCCGGGCCCGACCCGCTCGACCCGAACACCCGGGGCGTGGTGCCGGAAGACCCGATGCCGGGACTGCATCGCGGGGTGAGGGGCCTGCGGCTCGCCAGGATGCCGGCGGCGGAACGGGTGGGCGTTTCGTCCGAGATGCTCGACGCCTACGATGCCGCCCTCGACACCCTGGCCCGGGGCGGGGCCGAGATCGTCGAGGTGGCGCTGCCGTTCCGCTTCACCGACCTCTTGACGACCTCGGCGATCGTCGAGGCGGAGGCCTACGCGGTCAACGGCGCGGTCGCCGAGGACCGGGCCGCGCTCCTCGACGAGGACGTCCGCGGGCGCATCCTGGCGGGCGCGGGGATCACGGCGCAGGAATATCTGCGCACGCGGCGGATGCAGCGCGAGATGAATGCCGCCTTCGCCCGGGCGATGGACGGGATCGACGCGCTCCTCACCCCGACCACCGAGAGCGCGGCCATCCCCCTCGACGCGGTCGACCAGGCGGTGGCGCCCTCGCGCTTCACCCGCTTCGGCAACCTGCTCGAACTCTGCGCCCTGGCCCTGCCGAACGGCGCTACGGCGGCGGGCCTGCCGCTCTCGCTCCAGATCGTCTGCCGCGGCTACGAGGAAGCGATGGCGCTGCGAATCGGCCAGGCCTTCCAGGCGGCGACGGAGTGGCATAGGCGGGCGCCGGAATTGTAAAAGCCTGTTTGACGTGAGCAGGAGATTTTAACCCACTTTAGACCTCATCCTGAGGTGTCGGTCCATTGAAAATGGCCTGACCCCGAAGGAGGGCTTCAGAGATCACTGCGCCCGCTGGAGGTTTCCTTCGAGGTCAGTCGATTTTTCAATCGACTGACACCTCAGGATGAGGTTGCGTGATGGAGGCAAGATCGTCCGTTGACCTATTGCGTGCGTCGAACAGTCTCCAAGACCCCGAGCGTCGTGAGCGGGACGATGCTATCGATCTGAGCTGAAGAGGGCCGACTGGAACCGGCGAGAAGAAATTTCGGTTCGGCGACCAAACATTGGGTTTCCGACGCATCGATGAACGAGCGACCCGGGAGTCGCCTGTGCGCTCCGCAAGGCGAGGGTTGAAACACGGCCGGCTTGCCTTGCCCGAGCGAGCGACTGTTCGCGTCCCTTTCACCGCGGGCGGCGGACGTTCCGCTCCCCTTGGCAGCCTCTCGATCACGGCACGATGTCGCGCCAACCATGTTCCAGTGTCCAGGTCGCGCCTTCGAAAACGAAGAAGCAGCCGCCCCCTGCGACTGGCTGGCCATGGTTGCGCGAGATGCGATCGCCGAGGAGGTCGCACAGGAGCAGAGTGCCAACCCCTCCATGCGAAACGACGCAGAGGTCGCCGGGTTTATCGCCTTGGGCAGCGATGCAGTCTTGCACAGCGGCCTTGATGCGTGCCTGCGCATCGACCGCCCGCTCCCAACCCAGAACGCTCTTCTCCGGCTCGGCGAAGAAGCGCTCCACGATCTCCCAGAATCGAGGCGGCGCGACGTAGCCGGTAGCCGAGCGGTCATTCTCGCCCAGACGCGCTTCGATCGTGACGGGACACCCGTATCGCTCGTGCAGCATGTCGGCTCCGTCTCGCGCCTTACGCTCGTCGCTGACGAAGACATGGCCGATTCTGGTCGCTTCGGGTCGTGCGCAGAAAGCCGCCATGCGCTCGCGGCCTCGTGGCGATAGGCCCCAGTCAGGCACCGGGACGGCCGGATCGATGGTGACCTCGGGATGGGTGACGAAAAGCACTCTCATTCTGAGACGCCATGCTCCAGAATGGCCGGCTATGTCGGCACGCTCAAATCCCGCCTGAAAACCGAAGGCAGAAAGCAAGCCCGACGGCCTGTCTAAAAGTCACGCAGGCGGGGTTCGATACCCGCCGACCACCCGACAAACAAACTCCGAACGCCATCCATCCGGGAGCCGACCGTGAGATGCGAGGTCAGCCCCGCCGCAGCGACGCCGAATCCGGCAGCTTCTGGCGCTTGGCGCGCGCCACCGCCTGGAGCGGCTCGGGGCGCGGGGTCACCGCGTCGAGGATGTCGCGGCCGAGGGCCTGGGCGAGGCAGGCATAGCCCTGGTCGCCCATGTGGAACCGGTCCGACGACAGCATGCCGGCGAGGAGCGCCGGATCCTGGCGGTTCCAGTCCTTCATCAGGGCGTAGCGGGAGAAGACCGGTACCTCGGCCTCCTGGGCCACCGAGGCGACGAGGCCGACGAAGCGCTCGTAGCGGGCGTGGTCGGGGATCGCCGGATAGTATTGCTGGTCGAGGACGATCAGGTCGCTGCCGGCAGCGCGCACCAGGGCGACGCCCTGCTCGAGCCGGCGGCGGAACGCCGCCTCGTCGCCGCCGGTGATCGCGTCGTTGGTGCCGACCTGCCAGATCACCAGGTCGGGCTTCACCGGGCGGCCCAGGGCCTCGGCGAGGCGGGCGAGGGTCTGGTCGGCGGTCTCGCCGCCGATGCCGGCATTGGTCACCTCGACCGGCGTGCCGCGCCAGGCGCCCCGCAGGGACTGCTCCAGGAGGTGCGGGTAGGTCCGATCCGGGCCCGAGGCGCCGATCCCCTCCGTCGAGGAGGAGCCGATCGCCAGGACGCGCACCGGCTCGCGCCGGGTCACGTGCGCCTCGGTCAGCGCGAGGCTCATCCGCTCCGCCGCCGCCGGCAGGGGGGCCGGGCAAGCCGAGGCCGGACGGGCCGCGACGAGGTGACCGGCGAAGACGGCCGCCGACAGGCAGGCCAGCCGGCCGAAGCTGAACCGGAGGAGCATGGCAGATCCCGACAGGGGGGAGAGGGACCGAATCGGTCCGTATTGGTCGGGTACCACGCGGATTACGGTGGTTCCACTCGAAAATGAAGCTGAGCCAAGTCCAACCCCCAGGCTCTGCTCGGCTGGTCAGCGAAAACCGGGAGGATCACGGCGAAAGCGGCGAATCCGGCTCACTCCGGATTAAGCTTGAGCGTGTGTTGCAGCGCGAAACCTCACGCCGCCTCGGCGCCGAGCTTCTCCTTGCGGGAGGCGTTGGCCTTGTGCAGCGTGCGGACGGGATCGCCGAAATGGCGCTCCATCTCGGCGAGCGCCGGCTCGATGGCGCCGCGCTCGATCAGGTCGACGAGGAGCTGGTGCTCGTCGATCAGGGCGGCGTTCTCGCTGTAGCCGCCCATCAGCATCTGGAGGCAGAGCCGGGTCTCGGCCTGGAGCGTCGCGAAGCTGCGGGTCAGGCGCTCGCTGCCGGCCTCGTCGACGATGCGACGGTGGAACTGCATGTCGAGGTCGGCGACCTGGGCCCAGTCCTTGCGGCGCACCGCCGCCTTCATCTGGCGCACGATGCCCGCGAGGTCGCGCACCACGCCGCCGCGGTCGGGGGTCTCGAGGATGCGCCGCATGGCGACGAGTTCGAGGGAGCGGCGCACGAAGTAGATGTCGATGAGGTCGGAGGGCGCGAGTTCGGGCACGAACACGCCGCGATGCGGCTCGCTGCGCAAGAGGCCTTCCTGGATCAGGCGCTGCATCGCCTCGCGCACCGGGCCGCGGCTGACGCCGAAGGCCGAGGCCAGCTCCATCTCGTTGAGCTGGGCGCCGAGCGGGTAGCTGCCGTCGAGGATCGAGGCGCGGATCTGGCCGGCGATCTGGCCCGACAGGGTCGTGCGAGGCAGGCGCTTGGTGGCCGGCGTCCCGACCGCCGCCTTCTCCCTGTCACTCTGGCTCGCCATGCCGCTCCGCGCCCCGCTGGTCGGATCAGAAGACCGTCGTCCTAGTGCAGGACGTCCTGCAGACGATAATACGCGCCCACGAAGGGAAGGAACCAGGGCGGGCCGAAATGCCCGGGGATGGCCTTCCAGTCCCAGCCCGCGAAGGGGTTGCGCTCGGCGCGCCCCTCCAGCACCTCGGCCATGACCTGCCCCATATGGGTCGCCATCTGGGTGCCGTGGCCGCTATAGCCCATCGAGTAGTACAGCCCGTCGCGGACGCCCGCCCGGGGCAGGCGGTCGGCGGTCATGTCGACGACGCCGCCCCAGCAATAGTCGATCCGGGCGCGGGCGAGTTCCGGAAACACCTGATCGAGGGCGCGGCGCAGCACGCGGCCGCTCTTCTCGTCCGAGAGCGGGTTCGAGACCGCGAACCGGGCCCGGCCGCCGAACAGCAGCCGGTCGTCCGGGGTGACCCGGAAGTAGGTGCCGACGTTCTTGGTGTTGGTCGCCATGCGGCGGGTCGGCATCAGGCGGTCGAGCACGTCGCGCGGCAGCGGCTCGGTGACGATCACGAAGGAGCCGACCGGCACGATGCGACGGCGGAACCAGCCGAGCGGGCCGACCGTCGAGGCGCCGGTGGCCATCAGCACCTGGTTCGCCGTCAGGGTGCCGCGCGGGGTCGTGACCTCGTGGGCGGTGCCGGAGAGCCGGCGCAGGCGGGTGACGGGGGCGTTCTCGAACACCGCCGCGCCATGGCCCGCCGCCGCACGGGCGAGCCCGCGGGCGAACTTGCCGACATGCATGCCGCCGCTCTTGGCGTAGACGAGGCCGCCGTAGAAGGCGTCCGATCCGACCTCGCCGCGGATGGCGGAAGCCGGGACGAGGTGGGTGTCCGGGTCGGCCTTCGGCGACAGCGCCTCGTAGGTGCGCTGGAGCTTGTCGAAATGCTCGGGCTTGGCCGCCAGCTTGATCTTGCCGGTGCGGCGGAAATCGCAGTCGATCCCCTCTTCGCGGACCAGCCGCTCGACGCTGTCCACCGCCGCGTCGTAGGCGTGGTAGAGCGCCGCGGCCCGCTCCTCACCGAACCGGGCCGCGATGGCGCGGTAATCCGACGCGAAGCCGTTGTTGCACTGGCCGCCGTTGCGGCCGGACGCCGCGCCGCCGACGCCCTCGGCCTCCAGCACCGCCACCCGGGCGCCGCGCTTCGACAGCGCGAGCGCCGCCGAGAGCCCGGTGAAGCCCGCCCCCACCACCGCGACGTCGTAGCGTCCCTCCGACGGGCCGGGGCTGCCGGCCGTGAAGGGCGGCGCGGTCTCGAGCCAGTAGGATGCGAGCTTCATCGGTGACGACCCGGTACGGATGGACGACGCCAGGGCATCGGCCTCGGCTTAAGCCATCATCATTCTTATCGTAGGATTGTCAACAATTATGCGATGACCGAGCCGGAATGCGGCCGGCCATCGTCCCGGCCGGTCGTCACGCCTCGTCGGGAATCTCCATGTCGAGGAGCGCCGCGCTCAGGCCCTTGCCGTGGGCGTCGAGCGCCAGCGAGCGGGTGACGCCGCCGCCGAGCGCCTGCGCCATCACGAAGTTGAGGGCGCCGAGAGTCGGCAGGGCGTAGCGGACGACCTCGCCGTGGACGATGCCGGCGAAGTGGGCCCGCACCCGCTCGGGCGTGACGTGGCGCTCCAGGCGCGGGTAGTCGGCCGGGTCGATGGCGATCAGCGAGACGTTGGCGGTGTTGCCCTTGTCGCCGGTGCGAGAATGGGCGAGCGTGCGCAGCTTCATCGGGTGTCTCCTCACGCCTCGATCATCCGCACGCTCGGCCGGGCGAGCTCGGCCGGCACCAGCACCGAGACGACGCCGACGACCTCGCGGGCCGATTTCCAGGCCCCGCCGCCACCGGCCGGCCCGTTGGTGTAGAGGGTCTCGACCTCGTTGCCGATCCGCGCCGCCTCGCCGAGGCTGCCGCAGCGCCCGGCGACCCGGATGCGGACCTCGTAGGGCTCCGGCGCCCCGGCGGCGCGGCCCGGCCCGTGCAGGGAATCGACGCCGATCAGGTCGAAGCGCAGCTCGCTCGCCGTCACGCCGGTCAGGTCCAGGCGCTCGCGGACGATGTCGAGGGCGAGGCGGCCCCGCGCGGCGGCACCCGGCCCCGCATAGGAGATCTGGCCCTCGCCGATATAGGAGTCGATCAGCCCGACCGAGACCTTGAGCAATCCGGTCGCCGGCGTGCCGCGCCCGCCGGTCACCCGCACCCGATCGGGACCGACCGCCTCCATGGTCACGTGCGAAAAGTCCGCCACCACGTCGGGCTGGAGATAGCGGGCGGGGTCGTGGACCTCGTAGAGGAGCTGCTCCTTGCAGGTGGCGAGCGTCACCTGCCCGCCAGAGCCCGCGACCTTGGTGATCTCGATGTCGCCGTCCTGCGTCACGATGCCGATGGGGAAGCCGAGGCGGGAGAGGCCCGCCACGTCCTTCACCCCCGGATCGGCGAAGTAGCCGCCGGTGATCTGGCCGGCGCATTCGAGGAGATGGCCGGCGAGCGTGCCGCGGCCGAGGCGGTCCCAGTCGTCGTCTGCCCAGCCGAAGGCGTGGATGAGCGGCGCGAGGAAGAGCGCCGGATCGCCGACCCGGCCGGTGACGACGACGTCGGCGCCCCGGGCCAGCGCCTCGACGATGGGGCCGGCGCCGAGATAGGCGTTGGCCGAGATCACCCGGTTGCCGAGGTCGCGCACCCGGCCGCCGGTCTCGAGGACCTCGTAGTCGCCGGCGCCCACCGCCTCCAGCACGTCGTCGCCGATCACCGCCGCGATCTTCAGACCGACGAGGCCGAGGTCGCGGGCGATCGCCCGGGTCTTCTCGGCGGCGGCGAGCGGGTTGGCCGCCCCCATGTTGGTGACGATGCGGGTGCCGTTCCGGCGGCACGGCGCCAGCACCGCCCGCATGCGGGCCTCCAGCAGGGGATCGTAGCCGGCGGCGGGATCGCGCAGGCGGGCCTGCTGGGCGAGCGCGATGGTGCGCTCGGCCAGGCACTCGAAGACGAGGTAGTCGAGGGCGCCGTGCTCGGCGAGCTCGACCGCGGGCTCGATCCGGTCGCCGGCATAGCCGGCCCCGGCCCCCAGGCGGATGGACTTCATCGACTCTCTTCCTCGGTTGCCCCCGGCGAGGACGTCCGGCGCATCGGCGCCGACGCCCGTTCGGGCCTGCACGGCGCCCTGCGGGTGCCGCGGACTCATAATGGGAAGACCCCGAAGGCGACGGCCGCGAAGGTCATCACCACGGAGGCCGCGAGCAGGAACGGAAACGTGAACTTCTGGTGGTCGGCGAGGTCGATCCCGCACAACCCGCAGACCAGGAAGGTCGCGGGAGTCAGCGGGCTCACCGGGAATCCGGTGGTCATCTGGCCGAGCAGCGCGCCCTGCGCGACCTGGAGCGGCGGCACACCGAGCTGATGGGCGACCTCGGCCACCACCGGCAGCACGCCGAAATAGAACGAGTCGGGGTCGAACAGCATGCTGAGCGGCATCGAGACGAGGCCGAGCGCGAAGGGGATGTGCGGCGCGAGGCCGGGGGGCACGAAGGCTACCGCCCCCTGCGCCATCGCCTTCAGCATGCCGGTGCCCTGCATGATGCCGGTGAACACGCCGGCGGCCAGCAGGATCGACGCCATCAGGATCGCCGCCTTGGCGTGCGCGTCGATGCGCTGGCGCTGGGCGTCCACGCTCGGGTAGTTGATGATCAGCGCGAGCGCCGTGCCGAGCATGAACATCAGGGCCGGCGGGATCTTCTCCGCCATCAGCACCATCGTGCCGAGCACCGCGAGGGTGAGGACGAGGTTCAGCCAGAACCGGTCCGGGCGCCGCAGGGCCCGCTCGGCATCGCTCAAGACCCGCGTCCCGGCGGCCACGGCCTCGACGGCGCCGGCACGCGCCAGCGTGAGCCGGCGCTCCTCGCGCAGGCCGAGCCAGTACGAGACGGCGAAGATGAAGACGAGACCCACCGCCTGCACCGGCACCAGCGGCGTGAAGATGTCGGGAATCGGCAGCTTCAGCGCCGCCGAGGCGCGGATCATCGGCCCGGTCCAGGGCAGGAAGTTGACGCCCGCCGCGAGCGAGGCCGCGCAGGCGAGGATGCGCCGGTCGATCCCGACCCGGTCGTAGAGCGGCAGCATGGCGGGAATCGTGATGAGGAACGTCACCGCGCCCGAGCCGTCGAGATGGATCAGCAGCGCGAGCAGCGTCGTGCCCGGCACGATCCGGCTCGGCCGCGTACCGACGGTCGCGAGGATCCGGTCGATGATCGGGTCGAGCAGGCCGGCATCGCTGACGATCCCGAAGAACAGGATCGCGAACACGAACATGCCGACGACCGGCGCCAGGTTCTGGATGCCGGTGAGCACGAACTTGCCGGTCCCGAGCCCGAAGCCGCCGACGAGGGCGGCGGCGACCGGGATCACGATCAGCGCCACGAGGGGCGACAGGCGCTTGGTGAGAATGGCCGCGAGCAACAACGCGATGGTGCACAGGCCGAGCAGGGCCAGCATCGCTTCCTCCCAGGGTTCGGCGCTCGGGACGTGGCGCCGTTGAGAACCGCGGGATCACACCTCAAGGGTGACGATCTAACAATTGAAAAGATCGGATCGTCCGGATAGCGTTTCGTTATGGATCTCAACCTGCGCCACGTCCGGGCCTTCGTGTCGGTGGCGCATCTGCGCAGCTTCACCCGGGCGGCCGCGCTCCTGAACCTGTCGCAGCCGGCGCTCACGGTGCAGATCCGCCGCCTGGAGGAGGCGCTGGCGGTGCGCCTCCTCGACCGCACCAGCCGCAGCGTCGCGCCGACCCGGGCCGGACGCGAATTGCTGCCGGTCTTCCAGCGCGTGCTGCGCGAGCTCGACAGCGTGGTGGTCGATACCCGCGACCTTGCCGCGCGCCGCCACGGCATCGTCAGGATCGCGGCGCTGCCCTCGGTGGCGGCGGGCCTCCTGCCGGACGCGATCGCGGGGTTTCGCGCCGCGCATCCGCGAATGGGCTTCGTCGTCAAGGACGTGATCGCCGAGCGGGTGCTCGCCCTGGTGCGCCAGGAGGAGGTCGATCTCGGCGTCACCGGCGGCGAGGTCCGCGATTCCGACGTGACGGTGCTCGCCCGCGCGGCGGATCGGCTGCACGTCGTCTACCCGGCGGGCCACCCGATCGGGGAGGTCGCGGCCGTGACGCTGGAGGCCCTGGCCGAGCACCCGCTGGTGCTGATGGACGCCGCGACCAGCGTGCGCGGCGTGGTCGACGCCGCCTTCGTGGCCGCGGGCCGCCGGCCCGTCACCGCCTGCGAGGCGACCTACATGATGACGGCGGTCGGGATGGTGCGGGCCGGGCTCGGCCTCACCATCCTGCCGGGCTCGGCCCGCGAGATCCGGGCCGAGCCCGGCCTCCTCTCACGCCCGATCTCCGAGGCGAGCTTTTCCCGCCCAGTCTGCCTGATCGCCAAGGCCGGCCGCACGCTGCCGGCCGCCGCCGAGGATTTCTTGGAGGAGGTGATTCCCGCCCTGGAAGCGGAGTTCGCGGGGGGCGGGTGAGAGAGAGCCGCCTCAGGTCCAGTACAGCACCCGCGCCATCGGCAGCCGCTCCGCGAGCGCCCGGGTCAGTGCCCCGCGCATCTCCCGCATCAGCTCGGCGGGATACACGTATTTCACCGAGCCGAACTTGGTGAACTTGCGGCTGCGCTCGGCCTCGCGCATCGGCAGGTCGGAGCCCGGATACCAGCCCTCCAGCACCGTCTTCGAGCCGGGGGTGAAGCGGTGGGTGATCAGTTCCGCGGTGAGGTCGAGGTCGGGCACGCCTTCGAGCGCCCCGGCGGCCTGGGCGAACAGGTCGTCGTAGGCCGTGCGCCAATCCGGCAGGGGCAGGATCGGCGCGACCGTGAGGCCGACCGGGTAGCCCGCCCGGGCGACGGCGCCGAGGGCCGAGAGCCGTTCGCGCAGGGGGGCGGTGCCGCCCTCGAAGCGGCTGGCCGCCGCGGGGTTGACCGAGAAGCGCAGCCGCGTGCGGCGCCGGTGGTCGAGGCCGAGCAGCGGCTCGACCGCGGCGAACTTGGTGGTCGCGCGCAGGCTCACCGGGGCGTCCCAGGCGCCGAAATGCCGGATCGCCGCCGAGAGCGAGCCGGTCAGGTGCTCGATGCCGAGGGGATCGGTGTAGCACGAGGCCTCGAAGCTCGTGCCCTCCTGCGCCCGCTCCGCGCTCGCCGAGGTGACGCCGCCGTGCCCGACATAGGCCGCGAGGTTCGACAGGATCTCCGGCAGGTTGGCGTAGACCCGGGTCACCGGCGGGCCCGCGAGCGAGCCGGCGAGGTAGCAGTACTGGCAATGGGCCGGGCAGCCCTCGGCGAGATCGACCCGCCAGTCGGCGCTCGGCGGGATCGGTTGCAGCTTCAGCTTGGCGGGCGGGGCCACCACCACCGCCAGCGTATTCTTGGCCTCGATATAGGCCCGGCGCGGATCGGGATGGCGCAGGCCGGTGAGGCGGTTGCCGGGCAGGGCCTCGACGGGCAGGCCCAGCGCCTCGGCCCGGGCCAGGATCGCCCGGCCGTGGGCGTGCTCCCGCGCCGCCGCCGTGACGACGACCCGTCGCGGGCGCCAGAGGCGGGCCGCGCGGAGGGAGGCGGGATCGTGGACGCTCATGCTCCACGAACGCGCGGAGCCGGCCCGAAGGTCCCGCCCGTTCGCTGACGGGCGGGTCGCGGTCGTGAACGGCGGTTCCTAATGCCGGGCCTCGGGCCGCACCGTGTAGGTGCCGCCGCGGATGCGCTCGGGAAATCCTTCCGCGTAGCGAGCGGTGGCTTCCTCGCCGTAGGTCTGCACGAGTTCCTGGAAGGCCGCGAACAGGGCGGCCTGGGCCATGCAGTCGCCGTCGAGCCCGTCCAGGCAGCCTTCCGCGAAGGCTTCCGAGACGTAGCTCAGGGCGGCGCGCTTCGCGTCCTGATCGGAGTGGAGCTCGGGCTCGTAGGTTTCGAAATCGGTCATCGACAGCCTTGAGATCGGGTCTCTGGAGGAGAACGGCGGTCTCGAATCCGCAGCGGCCTCAGGTGATGACCCGATTCATAGGATCTCTGCCGGGCGCGAGCCAGCAAGGAATTGCGAAGAGGTTAACGGCGCCGCGAGAATGCCTCTCTCTTCGACACCGCCGCCACAGCTGTGGCGGCCTGGCAACAGGATCGGCGTCAGCCGCCGAACCGGCCGGCGAGGGCGACCGACAGCCGCTCGCCCTCGCCGATGAAGCGGGTCGCCGCCTCGACCGCCGAGGGAGTGCAGACCCGGTAGGTGACCGCGTAGCCGCCGTAGCCGCGGTTGTAGGCCCCGGCCAGGCGGTCGCGCCGGCCCTGGCTGGTCCCCTCGGAATCGAGCAGCGCCTTCATGCGGGCGGGCCATTCCGCGGCGTCGGGATGGCCACACAACTCGCGCAGGAAGCTCAGCGCGCCGATAATCTCCGACAAACGCAGCAGGTCGCGGTCGTAGGGAGCGGGCGCATCGGGTGGCGGAGCTGGGGCGGGAGCTTCCTTCTCGGGCGGCTTGGTCGCCTCCGGTGGCTTGGCGCCCGGTTTCGGCCGGGTCTGGGCGAGGGCGGGCGAGGCCGCGAGCAGGCAGGCGGCGAGCACCGCGGCGCGCGCACCGAGCGACGGGGACCGCCTCATGCGCCGTTCCCCACGGTGGCGAGGGCCAGGGCGATCACGCCGTGCAGCCCCTCGGTGGTCGGCAAGTCATGGGCTTCCTCGGGCGTCACCCAGCGCAGGGCCAGGGCCTCCGGCCCGGTCGTCGGCTCGCCGGAGCGCCAGCGGGCGGCGTGGGGATGGATCACGAAATGGTGCAGCACCGCGCCCTCGGCGTCGCGGCCGATCACCTCGAGGGGAGGCAGGCCGGCGACGATCTCGGCCACCACCCCGACCTCCTCGTGCAATTCGCGCAAGGCCGCCTCGGCCAGGGTCTCGCCGGCCTCCACCTGGCCGCCCGGCAGGGTGTAGACCCCGCGCATCGGCGCCTGGCCCCGGGCGGCGAGCAGCACGCGACCATCGCGCACCACGGCCACCGAGGCGGCGACGAAGGGGCGTAGAGGGTAGCGCCGGCGCCAGGCCGCGTCGTCGGACTCGGCATTCACGGCCGCGCATCCCCGTCCTGCACGCTCGCCAGACGCCCGTCGGCCAGCGCCACCACCACGGCGGCACCGCGCCCAGCGCCCAGCACCGCGAGGCCGGCCCCGACCGGCGCCGGCAGGGCCGCACGGGCCCGCTCGTCCAGCGTATCGGCCGACAGGTAGGCGAGCGCCTTGTGGTCGCCCGTCGTCAGCACCCACTCGCCCTCGCCGAGGGCGGCGCCGGGAGCGGAGAAGCCCGCGCCGCCGCGCGCCTGCCGCACGGGCGTACCGCCGGCCAAGGCCCAGCTCTCGGGCCGGCCGTCGCCGCGCACCAGCAGGGCGGCGGGCTTCGGGCCCGGGCGGGCGGCCGCGAGGGTCGCGGGACCCGGTTCGGGCGGGGTGGCGCCCCGCACCTGCCAGGCGCCGTCCCGGCGCCCGATCAGCGCGAGGCTCGCGCCCTCCGGCCGCTCGCTCACCGCGAGCAGGTTCGTCGCGCCGTCGATCTCGACCGGCCGCAGGGCGTCCGCGGAGAAGACCGCGCCGGGGCCCGGCGACACGGTGCTGGTCGCGACCGGCACCGGCTTCGGGTCGGCGCTCATCGCCACCGGCTGGCGCTCGCGCAGGGTGAGGCTCGCCGCGCCCTTGCGCCCGTCCGGCCCGGTTCCCGGGCCCGACAGGTAGGCGCTCAAGGGACCCGCCAGCACCCGACGCGAACCCGGCACCGCGCCCTTCGGCGTCTCGCCGGCGGTCAGGCCCTCGATCGCGTCGAGGGGCAGGGGGATCACCGTCACTCGGTCGCCCGTCAGGGTGACGACCGCCGCGCCGGTCTCGCCCCAGGCGACCGCCAGCGGCCCGGGCTTGCGGGGCAGCTGCGGCAGGCCGGCGGTGGATACGGCGAGCGCCGCCTCGCTGCCGGCGTCGCGCAGCTGCGTCACCCGGAACGGCAGGTCGAGGAGCGCGACCCGCGGCTCGGCGGCGGCGGGGGAGGCGAGAAGCAGGAGCGCGAGGGCGAACGCCGCCCGCTCAGACATGCTGGCCGCCGTTGATGTGCAGCTCGGCGCCGTTCACGTAGGACGAGGCCTCGGTGCACAGGAAGTAGATCGCCTTGGCGACCTCGTCGGGGGTGCCGAGGCGGCGCTGCGGGATCTGCGCCACCAGCTTGTCGGTGCCGGGCGACAGGATCGAGGTGTCGATCTCGCCCGGCGAGATCGCGTTCACCCGCACGCCGAGCGGGCCGAAATCGGCCGCCATCTCGCGGGTGAGGCCGGCGAGCGCCGCCTTGGAGGTGGCGTAGGCCGCCCCCGCGAAGGGATGGACGCGCGAGCCCGCGATCGACGTCACGTTGACGATCGAGCCGCGGGCCCGGGTCAGCTCGCCGCACAGGCCGCGGGCGAGCAGGATGGGGGCGAAGAAGTTGACCTGAAAAACCCGCTGCCAGTCGGAGAACGGGGTATCGATGGCGCCCAGCCGCGCGCCGCCCGCTCCCTTCGGCGAGATGCCGGCATTGTTGACGAGCGCGTGGAGCAGCCCGCCCTCGGCTTCGAGCCGCCCGGCCACCTCCTCGACGGCGCGCACGGTGTCCGAGGGATCGGCGAGGTCGACCTGCAGGTGATCCTCGGGTCCCATCTCCCAGGGGCAGTTCTCCGGGAAGGGGTGGCGCGAGCAGGTGATGACGCGCCAGCCCGCCGCCGAGAAGCGCTTGACGGTGGCATGGCCGATGCCCCGGCTCGCGCCGGTGAGCAGCATCACGCGGCGGCGTTCGTTCGACGGTTGGGCCACGGCCGTTCCTCGGGATGTCCGGTGCGAGCGCCGCCGGTCGTATGGGGCGCGAAGAGCCTCAGGGTAGGGCCCGGCGACCCGGAAATCCAGGGCTCGCCGCGCCGCAGCAAAGGTTGCGCGTCAGGGACGCGTCGGCCTCGGAGGTGCCGGGGCTCAGGGGTAGAGCCGATTGCCGGCCCAGCCCTCGCCCTCCCGGGTGAAGCGCACCCGGTCGTGCAGGCGGTAGGCGCCGTCCTGCCAGAACTCCATGGTCACCGGGGCGATGCGGTAGCCGGTCCAGTGCGGCGGGCGCGGCACCGCCTCGTCGGGAAAGCGGGCGCGCACCTCGTCCACCGCCCGGATCAGGGCGTCGCGGCTCTCCAGCGGCTGCGACTGGCGGCTCGCCCAGGCGCCGAGACGGCTGTCGCGGGGGCGCGAGGCGTAATAGGCGTCGGCTTCGGCGTCCGAGACCTTCGTCACCGGCCCGCGGGCCCGGACTTGGCGGCGCAGGCTCTTCCAGTGCAGCACCAGGGCGGCCTGCGGGTTGTCGGCGAGCTCCTGCCCCTTCATCGACAGGGTGTTGGTGTAGAACACGAATCCGCGCTCGTCGGCGTCCTTCAGGAGGACGATGCGCACGTCCGGCAGCCTGTCGGCGCCGCTGGTCGCGAGCGCCATGGCGTTGGGATCCTCCGGCTCGGAGGCCTGCGCGTCGGCAAACCATTGCCGGAACAGGCCCCACGGATCCGGGTTCTGCGTGAAATCACCCTTCGTTAACCCGTCCACGGCATCGTCCTTACCCAATTGGCACTCCGTTCGAGTGCCGCTGTGACAACCGAACCGGGGGCGGGTCGGCGTCGCAAGGTGATGCGTCGCGGCGGGCCGTCCGGTCTTGAGATTAGGTGTAATGCGTCGCGGTGCGTGTAAAGTCGGTTCGGTGACGCTCGGGCTCGCCTGCGCGGCGGGCGTGCTCGGCGGCGTCCTGGCGCTCGGCGGCTGCAGCCAGCCGCTCATCATGTTCACCCCGCAGGTGGACGCGGCCCCGCCGGAGCCCGAGAGCACCGGCAGCATCGAGCCGGCGGCGCCGAAGAGTTTCGGCTCCGACCTCTCGGGCGAGGATTGGCGCCGGGCCAAGGCGGCCCTCTCCGTCGCCCTCGACCCGCAGGGCAACGGCCAGCCGGTGAAGTGGGACAACCCGGATTCGGGCATGCGCGGCATGATCAACCCGACCGGGCTGCCCTTCGTGAAGAACGACGAGATCTGCCGCGGCTTCCTCGCCTCGGTGATCGGGCCGGGCAGCAACCGCTTCGTGCGCGGCACCGGTTGCCGTCCGTCCGGCGGCGCCTGGGAGCTCAAGAGCCTCAAGGCCTCGACGAAGCCGGGCTGAGCCGGATCGTTGGCGCTCGCGCGGGAAGTGACGTAACCTCGCGGCGTCCCGCTCCGCCTGCGTTGCAATCCGGCAACAGGGTCGCCAGATAGGGCTCATCTCTTTCAAGCCGCGGCCCCGCTCCCGCCCGTGACGCGCCGGATCGGAGCCGCTCGAATCGCCATCGGATCGCCATGCGCAACCCATACGACGTACTCGGCGTGAGCCGTTCGGCCGACGAGGCGGAGATCAAGAAGGCCTTCCGCAAGCTCGCCAAGGCCTACCACCCCGACCGCAACAAGAACGACGCCAAGGCGCAGGACCGCTTCTCGGAGGTCAACCAAGCCTACGAGATCCTGGGCGACGCCAAGAAGCGCGAGCAGTTCGACCGCGGCGCCATCGACGGCGACGGCAAGCCCCGCTTCACCGGCTTCGAGGGCTTCGGCGGCGGCGCCGGGCGCGGCGGCGGGGCCGGCGGGTTCGACTTCGAATCGATGGCGCGCGGCCGGGGCGGCGCGGGCGGCGGGGCCGCCGGCGGCTTCGGCGAAGAAATCTTCTCGCACCTGTTCGGCGAGGCGTTCCGCTCCGGCGGGGCCGGCCGCGGCGCGCCCCAGAAGGGCGAGGACGTGGCCGCCGAGCTGACGGTCGGCCTCGATCAGGTGGTGGGGGAGGCCAAGCTCCGCCTCAACCTGCCGAGCGGCCGCGAGGTCGACGTGGTGGTGCCCAAGGGCGTGGTCGACGGGCAGGTCATCCGCCTGCGCGGCCTCGGTTATCCGGGTGCCCACGGCGCCGAGCCGGGCGACGCGCTCCTCACCATCCGCTTCGCGCCCGATTCGCGCTTCCAGATCGAGGGCGCGGACCTGCGCACCTCCGCCGAGGTGCCGCTCGAGGATGCGGTGCTCGGCGGGCCGATCCGGATCCAGACCCTGACCGGCGCGGTCGAGATGAAGATCCCGCCCATGACCAGCTCCGGCCGGGTCTTCCGCCTGCGCGGCAAGGGCCTGCCGAAGAAGGACGGCACCCGCGGCGACCTTCTGGCCACCATCGCCGTCACCCTGCCGGCGACCGCCGACGAGGCCCTGACCGAGTTCGCCCGCAAGCGCCGGGCGGCGGCCGCGGCGAGCTGAACCGCGGGTTGCGCGCGGCATTACCGGAGCCGGCGCACTTCCGTCGCCCGCGGGCGTCGGTTAAGGAAGCCGCTGGGGAGCCATGCACGGCCGGGTCCGACCTGCCGCCGCGTGCTCCGCGTGGCGGCTGTTCTTTGGGTGACTCATGGCTGACTCCAACCGGGCACAGGTACAGGATGACGGGCAGCCCCGCACCGGGCTCCTCGCCGGCAAGCGCGGCCTCGTGCTCGGCGTCGCCAACAACCGCTCGATCGCCTGGGGCATCGCCAAGAGCGCCCACCAGCATGGCGCCGAGCTGGCCTTCACCTACCAGGGCGAGGCGCTGAAGAAGCGCGTCGAGCCGCTCGCCCGCGAGCTCGACGCGGCGGTGGTCGGCCATTGCGACGTGACCGATCCGGCCTCGATCGACGCGGCCTTCGAGGCCACCGGCCGGCACTTCCCCGAGGGGATCGACTTCGTCATCCACTGCATCGCCTTCTCGGACAAGGACGAGCTGACCGGCCGCTACATCGAGACCAGCGAGGCGAACTTCTCGAAGTCGCTGCTGATCTCCTGCTACTCGTTCACGGCCGTGGCCCAGCGGGCCGAGAAGCTGATGCGCAACGGCGGCTCGCTCCTCACGCTGACCTATTACGGCGCCGAGAAGTGGATGCCGCACTACAACGTGATGGGCGTCGCCAAGGCCGCGCTCGAGGCCTCGGTGCGCTACCTCGCGGCCGATCTCGGCCCGCAGAAGATCCGCGTCAACGCGATCTCGGCCGGCCCGATCAAGACGCTCGCCGCCTCCGGCATCGGCGATTTCCGCTACATCCTGAAGTGGAACGAGTACAACGCCCCCCTGCGGCGCACCGTGACGATCGACGAGGTCGGCGAGACCGCCGCCTACCTGATCTCCGACATGTCCCGCGGCATGACCGGCGAGATCCTGCACGTCGATGCCGGCTACCACGTCGTCGGCATGAAGAATCCCGAGGCGCCGGACCTCAGCCTCGACAAGGACTGAGCCCGGGGGCTGGACCGGAGGGCCATTCGGCCCACTATGGGCTTCGCGTCGGACATGCGGAGCCCATGATGCCTACCCTGAAGATCGCCATGCTCACCGCGGGCGGCCTCGCCCCGTGCCTGTCGGCGGCGGTCGGCGGGCTGATCGCCCGCTACACCGACCTGGCGCCGGAGGCCGAGATCATCGGCTATCGCAGCGGCTACAAGGGCCTGCTCCTCGGCGACCGCATCCCGGTCACCCCGGAGGTGCGGGCGAAGGCCCATCTCCTGCTGCGCCACGGCGGCTCGCCGCTCGGCAACAGCCGGATCAAGCTCACCAACGTCAAGGATTGCGTGAAGCGCGGTCTGGTCAAGGAGGGGCAGGATCCGCTCAAGGTGGCGGCCGACCAGCTCGCCCGCGACCGGGTGAGCGTGCTGCACACGATCGGCGGCGACGACACCAACACCACGGCGGCCGATCTCGCGGCCTATCTCGAGGCCAACGGCTACCACCTGACCGTCGTCGGTCTGCCCAAGACCATCGACAACGACGTGGTGCCGATCCGCCAGACGCTCGGGGCCTGGACGGCGGCCGAGCAGGGCGCGCTCTTCGCCGAGAACATCGTCAACGAGCAGAGCGCCAACCCGCGCATGCTGATCGTCCACGAGATCATGGGCCGCAAATGCGGCTGGCTCACCGCCGCGACGGCCCGAGCCTATCGCGACCGGCTCGACCGCACCGCGTTCGTGCCGGAATTCGGGCTCGACCGGGCGCACAAGGAGGTGGACGCGGTCTACCTGCCCGAGATGCCCCTCGACATCGCCCGGGAGGCGGCGCGGCTGAAGGCCCGGCTCGACGCCAAGGATTGCGTGACGATCTTCTTGAGCGAAGGGGCCGGCCTCGACGAGATCGTCGCCGAGATCGAGGGGCGCGGCGAGGTGCTGGGCCGCGATCCCTTCGGCCACGTCAAGATCGACACGGTCAATGTCGGCAAGTGGTTTGCCGACCGCTTCGCGCCGATGATCGGGGCGGAGAAGTCGCTCGTGCTGAAATCCGGCCATTTCGGCCGCTCGGCGGCGCCGAACGCGGACGACCTGCGGCTGATCCAGGGCATGGTCGACTACGCGGTGGAGTGCGGCCTCGCCGGCGTCTCCGGCGTGATCGGCCACGACGAGGAGCACGGGGGTCGCCTGCGGGCGATCGAGTTCCCGCGCATCCGCGGCGGCAAGGCGTTCGATCCGAGCGCGCCCTGGTTCACCGGGATGCTGGACGAGATCGGCCAGCCTCACGGTTGACGGGAACCGGCGCCGCCCCGGCGCCGGTTCCGATCGAACGTCAGATGTCGATCGACCGGTTTTTGTCGATCACGACCCCGTCGCGTCGAGCGGCGGGGCGGTCTCGCCCGGGCCGGAGACCGGCCGGCGGATGAAGGGAACCACGTTCCCGGACCACTCGGCCGATGCCGCCCCGGCCGCCCCCTCGCCGACGCCGCCGCGCCGCGACCCGGCACCGAACGCCATCCAGCGCACGATCCGGCCGTCGCCGTGGCGCATCATGTGCCGTTCGACCCGCCTCCGGGCCCATCGGGGCACGCCATCGCCGAACTTCATGGGACTCCTCCCTTGCTCGCCCGCCGCGCGACATTCTGTCGGCTCTCGAACGAAACAGGGGGGCAGCTTGCGTGTCATCACCCATTTGGGTGACACGGCATGAACCTCAGGTTTTCAGGACGATGCAGGCGCCGCCGACGCCGCGGATGCGGTTGCACAGGGTCTCGGCGCTGGCGCGGGTCTCGGAGGGCACGCGGATGCGATAGAACGCCCGGGTACCGCGGTGGCGCAGCCGGGTGCCGATGACCATCGGGCGCACGTCGCCGAGGATCGTCGCGTAGCGGTCGCGGGCCCGGCCGAAGCTTGCCAGCGCGATCGACTTCGAGAAATTGCCGGCGAGCTGGACGCCCCAGGGCGCCAGGGTGGCGGCAGCGCCCGCGAAGAAGGTCTCGGTGCGGCCGCGGATGCGCAGGGCCGCCGTCACCTGCAGGCAGCGGGTGCCCTCCGGCTCGGTCAGGTCGCCCTTCGGCGCCTCCTTGGCGGCGGCCGCCCAGTCCTCGGCGCTGCGCCCGGTGATCGCCGCGACATAGGCGCGGGTCTCCGCCGGCAGGCCGCCGGTCCCGGCGAGCCAGGCCGAGACGCGGCCGGGCCCGCCATTGTAGGCCGCCGCGGCGAGGCCGAGATTGCCGAAGCGGGCGCGCAGGTCGAGGAGGAAGCGGGCCGCGGCGGGAATCGCCTGTTCGGGGTCGAACGGGTCGGTGAGGCCGCGCTCCTGCGCCGTGCCGGGCATGAACTGCGCCACCCCTTGCGCGCCCGCGGGGCTCACCACGCCGGGCCGGAAGCTGCTCTCGCGCCAGATCAGCCGGGTCAGGAAGGCGACCGGCAGCCCCTTCGATTGCGCCGCGCCCTCGATCAGGCGGCACAGGGCCTGCTCGACCGTCTCCTCCTTGCCGCCCGATTCCCGGCCCCCCGATTCCTTGGTTCCTGATTCCTTGCTCTCCGACGCAGGCGCCGGCCGCGCCGGCGCGGCGGCCGCGACGACCGGAAGGGCGCAGGCCGCGAGGAGCCAGGCCGCGAGGAGGAGAGGGGGGCGGGTCACCAGGCCCTCATATCTCGATTCGGTGACCAATTCGGCAAGGGCAGGGGGTCGCAGATCCGTCCCGGACCGGCTTTCCGATCCCGCGGGCATGCCGGCCCTGGCGCAGCGCCCGGTCCCGCGCCATCTAGCGGGCGATGTCTTCGCCGCTCCTGTTCGACACCCCCCTGATCCGCAAGCGGCTCGCCCGCGCCCGCCGCGCCGGCTTCGCCGACTTCCTGGTCGCGCGGGCGGTCGACGACCTGACCGACCGCCTCGGCGCGGTGCTGCGGGAATTTCCCCGCGCCCTCGACCTCGCCACCCCGGTCCCGGCCGCCGCGTCCTGGCTCCGGGCAAGCGGGCGGGCGGGCTCCGTCACCCGCCTCGCTCCCGTGGCGGAGGCGGGCGACCCGGGCCTTGCGGTCGCGGTGGGCGACCCCGAAACCCTGCCGTTCGGCGACGGAAGCTTCGACCTCGCCGTGTCGCTGCTGGCGCTCCAGCACGCCAACGACCTGCCGGGCGCCCTGGTGCAGGTCCGCCGGGCCTTGCGGGCCGACGGGCTGTTCGTCGGCTGCCTTCTCGGCGGCCGCACGCTGACCGAGCTGCGCCAGGTGCTCACCCAGGCCGAGAGCGAGATCGAGGGCGGGGCCAGCCCCCGGGTGGCGCCCTTCGCGGAGGTGCGCGACATCGGCGGCCTGCTCCAGCGCGCCGGCTTCGCCCTGCCGGTCACCGATGTCGAGACCGTGACGGTGCGCTACGGCGATCCGTTCGGGCTGATGCGCGACCTGCGCGCCATGGGGCTCACCAACGCCCTGCGGGAGCGCCGCGGCGCCCTGCGCCGGGAGACCCTGATGCGGGCCGCCACCCTGTACGCCGAACGCTTCGCCGATCCGGACGGGCGCATCCGGGCGACGTTCGAGATGATCTGGCTCTCGGGCTGGGTGCCGCACGAGAGCCAGCAGAAGCCGTTGCGGCCGGGCAGCGCCCAGGCGCGGCTGGCCGACGCCCTCGGCACCGTCGAACGCAAGGAGCCGTCATGACGGACAGGTCCATCACGATCACGCCGAACCCGCACCGGATCCGCGTGATGCTCGGCGGCACGATCGTCGCCGAGACGACCCGGGCGCTGACCCTGCGCGAGGGCGCCATGCCGCCGGTGCTCTACATCCCGCGCGAGGATGCGGAACTGGATCTCTTCGCGCGCACCGCGCACCGCACGCATTGCCCGCACAAGGGCGATGCCAGCTACTTCTCCCTCACCGCCGGCGGGCTGGAGCGGGCGAACGCGGTCTGGAGCTACGAGGACCCGTTTCCGGCGGTGGCGGCGATCAAGGATCACCTCGCCTTCTACCCGGGCAAGGTGGATGCGATCGAGGAATTCGCGGACTGAACGGGCGGCGCTCGCCTCATCCCACCGGCCCACGATCCTAGCGCATCAAGTCGATCTCGGGCTTGCCCGAGATCGACGGGACCGACGAACCATCTCGAACTGTCGATGCCCGGTCAAAGGCTCGGCGACAATTCGAGAACGGAACCAAAGGTCGTATTCAACGACCGTCGGTATCACTCCCCGATCCCGAACAGCCGTTCGAGGAAGTTCTTGTCCTCCCGGGTCGGTCCGCCGCGCTGGGGTGCCGGCTGCGGGCGGGCGGCGGGCTGCTGGCCGCCGAGGAGGTCGTCGATCATGCCGCCGATCGTCGGCGGCTCGGCGGGATTGGCCGATGCGACGGCGTTGCTGGTGCGGCGCCAGCGGGCCGCGCCGGGAAGCGGCGCCGGCTTGTCGCCGCGCAGGCCCGCGACCATCACCCGGTTCCAGACCTCCACCGGCAGGTTGCCGCCCGAGACCCGCTTCGTCGGCTCGCCGTCGTCGTTGCCGAGCCAGACGCCGGTCACCAGCGTGGCGGAGAAGCCGACCACCCAGGCATCGCGAAAATCCTGGCTGGTGCCGGTCTTGCCGGCGAGCTCCCAGCCCGGGATGTCGCCCTTCTTGGCGGTGCCGCTGACGAAGACCTCGTGCATCATCGCGTTCATCATGCCGTCGGCCTGGGGCTCGATCACCCGGCCGAGGCCGCTCGGGGCGCGCTTGTAGACGGTGCGGCCGTCGACGGTCTTCACGCTGGCGATCACGTAGGGAATCACCCCCATGCCGCCATTGGCGAAGGTGGCATAGGCGCCGACGAGTTCGAGCGGCGTCACCTCGGAGGTGCCGAGCGCGATCGAGGCATTGGCCTGGAGCGGCGAGGTGATGCCGAGGCGCTGGGCCGTCTGCACCACCGCCTTGGGGCCGACCTCCATGCCGAGCCGCACCGCCACGGTGTTGAGCGAGTGGGCGAGCGCGTCCCGCAGGGTCACGGGGCCGCTGTAGTTGCGCGAGTAGTTCTCGGGGTTCCACCCCTTGATGTTGATCGGCGCGTCCTCCCGCACCGTGTCGGGGGTCAGGCCGCGCTCGATCGCCGCGAGGTAGACGAAGGGCTTGAAGGCCGAGCCGGGCTGGCGCTTGGCGGTGGTGGCGCGGTTGAACTGGCTCTGCGCATAGTCGCGCCCGCCGATCAGCGCCCGGATCGCCCCGTCGGGCCGCATCGACACGACCGCGCCCTGGCCGACATTGTAGCGCGCGCCCTTCTGGTTGAGCTCGTCGACCAGCGCCCGCTCGGCCACCGCCTGCAGGCCCGGATCGACGGTGGTCTGGACCGAGACGTCGGTCTCGATCTTGCCGACGTAGTCGTCGAGCACGTCCATCACGAGATCGGCGACGTAGTTGGCCGAGCCGCCGCCCTTGGCCCGGGCGGGCTTGGCCGGCTGGGCCAGCGCCACTTTCACGTCCGCGGGCTTGGCGAAGCCCAGCTCCTGCATCGCCGCCAGCACCTGCGCGGCCCGGGCCTGGGCGGCGGGCAGGTTGCGGTTGGGGGCGAGCCGCGAGGGCGCCTGGACGAGGCCGCCCAGCATCGCGGCTTCCGCCAGGGTCACGTCCTTGGCGGGCTTGGCGAAGTAGCGCTGGGCCGCGGCCTCGACGCCGTAGGCGCCGGCACCGAAATAGACCCGGTTGAGGTAGAGTTCGAGGATCTCGTCCTTGGTGTACTTGTGCTCGAGCCAGAGCGCGAGGATCGCCTCCTGGATCTTGCGCGAGGCGGTGCGCTCCTGGGTCAGGAAGAGGTTCTTGGCGAGCTGCTGGGTCAGGGTCGAGCCGCCCTGGGCGACGCCGCGGCGGGTCAGGTTCTGGCCGATGGCGCGGGCGATGCCGACCGGATCGATGCCGAGATGGGAGTAGAAGCGCCGGTCCTCGATCGCCACGAAGGCGCGGGGCAGGTAGGGCGGCAGCTCGCGGATGCTCACCGTGCGCCCGCCGGTCTCGCCGCGATTGGCGAGCAGCGAGCCGTCGGCGGCCAAAATCGCGATGTTGGGCGGGCGCTTCGGCACCGCCAGCTGGTCGATCGGCGGCAGCTGCGAGGCGTGGTAGGCGACGATGCCGGCGACCGCCACGAGGCCCCAGAGGCCGAGGATCACCGTGCCGTAGACGAGGGAGCCGAGGAACGAGCGCCGACGCCGCCGCGGGGCAGGAGCCGCCGCGCGGGCGGCCCGCTTCGGGGCGGCCTTGGTCGACCCCTTGGCCGATCCCTTGGATGTCCCCTTGGCCACGCCGCCTCCCGCCCGATCGCCCCGCGAGAGGCGCAGGTCGAGGGAGGCCGGATCCCCAGGCCCCTCCGCCTCGAAGCGGGGCTCGACCCGACCCGTCCGCTCGCGTCCCTTCGCCATCCTGTCGAGTTCCCCTTCGCCCCCGGACGAGCCGGCCCGCGTGGGGCACTCAAGAGACAATAATTGAGGCGGGTTTAAGGGCCGTTAACCGAAATTTTGTCGAACGATTCCCGCTGCTTAGCAAAGCACTGCAGAGGATGCGGCAAGCTGCGCCGGAACGGCGGATCGCGGGAGGCGTTGCGCAGGCTCGAACAAGGAGCCGACATGCTGCACCTGCTGGTGGCGGATGGGAACGACCGGGACGGCCGCGAGCGGCATGTCGCGGTGTGCGGCCGGACCTCGGCCGAGACCTATGCGGGAATCCTGGAAAAGCTCGCCCCGGACGCGACCTGCCACCTCGTCGCCCCGGCGGATGCGGGAGCGACGCTGCCGCGGGCGCTCGACGCGTGCAATGCCCTGGTGCTCACCGGCTCGACCCTGCATGTCGAGGAGGGCGGCCCCGCGGTGACGCGCCAATGCGACCTCGTGCGGGCGGCGCTGGAAGCGGGCGTGCCGGTCTTCGGCTCGTGCTGGGGCGTGCAGGTGGCGGCGACGATCGCCGGGGGACGGGCCGCCCGCAACCCGCGGGGCCCGGAATACGGGCTCGCCCGCGCCATCAGCCGGACCGAGGCTGGAGCGGACCATCCGCTGCTGGCCGGCCGGCCGCCCTCCTGGGACGCCCCGGCGATCCACGACGACGCGGTGATCGAGCCGCCCCCTCGCAGCACGGTGCTCGCCGGCAACGACCGCCTCGACGTGCAGGCGATCGAGATCCGCCTCGGCGGCGGCGTGTTCTGGGGCACGCAGTACCATCCCGAGCTCGACCTCGACGAGGTCGCGGCGATGCTGCGGCTGTCCGCCGAGGGCGTGGTGGAGGCGGGCCTGTGCCCGGACGAGGCCGCGCTCCACGCCTACGCGGATGCCCTGCGCGACCTGCACCGCGACCCGGAGGGCCGGGCCGACCTCGCCTGGCGCCTCGGCGTCACCGCCGAGGTGCTGGTGCCGGAGCGGCGCCGGCGCGAGATCGCGAACTTCCTCGACCGGCTGGTGCGGCCGCGGCAGAGGGCGTGAAGCCGGAGCCGCTCACGCCGCCCGGACGCCGCCGAGGAAGCGCTCGACCTCGGCACCGAGATGCTCGGCCTGGTGCGTGAGCGCGTCGGCGGAGGCCAGCACCCGGCTGGCGACGGTGCCGGTGGTGCCGGCGGCCTCGGCCACCGCACCGATCGTCGCGGTGAGCGAGCCCGTCCCGGCGGTGGCCCGCTCCATGGCGCGCAGGATCTCCCGGGTCGCCGCTTCCTGCTCCTCGACGGCCGCCGCCACCGCGGCCGCCACCCCGTCGATGCCGCGGATGCGCCCGCCGATCGCCTCAATCGCCCGGACGGCGTCGCCGGTGGCGTCCTGGATCCGGCCGATCTGGCCGCCGATCTCGCCGGTCGCCCGGGCGGTCTGGGCGGCGAGTTCCTTCACCTCCGCCGCCACCACCGCAAAGCCCCGCCCCGCCGCGCCCGCGCGGGCAGCCTCGATGGTGGCGTTCAACGCCAGGAGGTTGGTCTGGTCGGCGATCGCCGAGATCATCGTGACGACGTCGCCGATGCGCGCGGCCGCCTCGCTGAGAGCCCCCACCAGGGCGGCCGAACGGTCCGCCTCGGCGACGGCGGCGCGGGCGAGGCCGGCGGTCTCGCCGACCTGCTGGCCGACCTCGCGCACGGACGCCCCGAGCTCCCGCGTCGCCGCCGCGACGGCGCCGACATCCCCCGCCGCCCGACCGGCGGCGGCATCGGCCTCGGCCGAGCGGTCGGCGGCGGTGCCGGCGGTCCGCGACATCGCCCTCGCGGTCGCCTGCAGGTCGCCCGCCGAGGCCGCGACCTCGCCGACGATGCCGCCGACCGCCGCCTCGAAGGCCGCCGCCATCCGCAGCACGCCCTCGCGCCGCTCGTGCTCGGCAGCCCGACGGGCCGCCTCGCCGTCCTGCTCCAGGGCGCGCAGGCGCGCCATCTGGGCCTTGGCCTCCCGCTCGGAGGCGGCGAGCCCGGCCAGCGTTCGGGCGACGGTGTGGCAGATCCGGGCCAGCACCGCCGCCTCGATCGTCAGGATCACGGCGTGGAGGAGCACCCGGCCGAGATCGCCGCCCGCCGGGAAGACGGCGGCCGGCAGGACGAGGTTCAGCACGAGGTGGTGCACGGCCGTGGCGCCGGTGGCCGCCAGGATCACCCGCCAGTCGCACCAGCCGGCGAGCACCGCCAGGCAGGCGAAGAAATACATGTGCAGGTCGACCTGCCAGGGATGCCCGGCGCTGGCATAGAGCAGCACCGCCGCCATGCCGACGAGCGCGAACGCGGTGGCGAGCCGGGTCCGCAGCCCGATCGGGTCGCGCCACCACGACAGGGTGGCGATGCCCGCGAGCAGGGTTGCGGCCGTGCCCGGCACCAGGGCGGCTCCGTCACCGGCGATCAGCGGCAGGCCGGCGGCGACCGGCACATGGGCCCAGAGCAGCGGGATCAGGATGCGGGCGAAGGAACGGCGGAGGTCGTCGACGTCGGTCATCAGCGGGCGGTGCTCGGTGACGGTGGAGAATGACGGGAGGTCGCGGGCGGGGAGGGGCCGCAGCCGCCGGCGACGAGCGGATCGAGGACCAGCCAGGCGCCGGCGCCGTAGAGGCGCCGGACGAAGCCGGGCGCCTCCGAGCGCGCGACGACCAGGCCGGCCGGGCCTGCGCGAACGAGCCGGCCGCCAGCGGCGGCCACGATCGCGGCCGCCTCGCCGATCCCGGCGCCCGGACGGCCGAGCACCGCCACCGCGTCCGAGCGCGGCAGAGCGACGACCAGGAACGGGGCCAAGGTCAGGAGCAGCAGACCGGTGCCATCCTGGAGGCGGGATCGCGCGGCCATGAGGCTCGTCCCATGCGTGAATGGCGGGGACCTTGCGGGAGGAATGCCTTACGGTCGGTAAAGCGCAATGTCCGAATTTTGCGGGACTGATCCTCGACTTGAAGGGCAGGGTGTCCAGTGCGCCTTCAGCGTAACGGTTAGCTGGCGCGCAACTGCTCCCGTCCGCGACGATCGCGTGCACCAACGAAAACGGCGCCCCGCGGGGCGCCGTCCTGTCGTGTGGCGTGATTTCGCTTGGGAATGCTTGGCGGGCCTTGACGGGACTTGGAAGGGCCTGGCGAGCTCAGGCCGTCGGTGCGGCGGCGAGGCGCGGCGCCGGGCGGGCCTCGTCCTCGCCGACGAGGTGGAAGGCGGCCGGACGCCGGAACAGGAACCGGGCCGGGGTGTGGCGGATCACCCGCTCGATGGCGAGCGGCACCACCACGGCGGTCAGCGTCACGAGGAGCGCGACGAGGCCGATATCCTCGATCACCCCGCTGCGCACGAGGGCCGTGCGCAGGGCCGCCATCGGCAGGAAGAAGGCGAGGTAGATCACGATCGAGCGCTCGCCGCAGGCCCGCAGGGCGGCGGTCACCGGGCCGCCGGTCCGGGTGAGGAGGGCGGCGGTCGCCACGATGGCAAGCGCGCCGGCGGCGCCGAGCATCAGGCTCACCACCGGCAGGCTGGCGAGCGTCGGGTGGGAGGTCAGCCCGGTCGGCGTGAAGACGAGGAACGCCTCGATCGACGCCCAGGCGGCGAGGCCGAGGAGCGCGAGGCCGGCTCGCGCCCGCACCCAGTCGGCCAGGGCGAAGATCCGGGCGGCGAACAGGTAGCCGGCGACGAAGTAGACCAGCCGGTCGCAGAACTCGTCGATCAGCGTCGAGCCGGTATGGACCGGGGCGAGCTGGAGGAGGGCGGCGCCGATCAGCAGCAGCGGCCAGGGCAGCCGGCGCAGGAGCTTCACGACGACCGAGAAGACCGCCAGCAGGTAGATGAACCACAGGGTCGAGTAGGGCTCGATCAGGCCGTGGGCGAGATGGGCCGCGAAGGCGCCGGGCCCCGCGCCGTCGGTGATCTGGCCGTACTTCACCGCCGACTGGAGCACCATCCACAGCAGGTAGAAATACGCGAAGTGGACGATGCGCCGGTCGGCGAAGAGCCGCCAGTCGCGATCGACGACCCGGCCGACGAACAGGCCCGAGAGCAGGAAGAAATCCGGGATCCGGAACGGTTTGGCGAACTCCACGACGTGATGCATGAAGCCCTCGCCCCCCATCGCCTCGCCGACGCCGAGGGTCGAGTGCATCATCACCACGAGGATGATGCAGATGCCCTTGGCGACATCGACCCAGGCGAGGCGCCCCGGGGCGGTCCCCGCGCGCGGGCGAACGGGATCGTCCGGCCGGACCGAGAGGGCGGGTTCGGTGTTGGGACGGGCGGACATCGGGCGTCTCCGGAGGATCGCCCGCGAGGCTGACAGGGAGACGTAAAGATCGAATCGGGCCCGGTCCCGTAAATTGCAGCGAACCGGGCAAGAGGCGATTCACCTTACCGCCCGAGGGTTGCCGGCTACCGGACGCTCCGCTTCGTCTCGCGCCGCATCCGGGTCATCCGCGTCGCGGCGTGGAAATCGTCGGGCTTGGTCCGCACCCAGGTGAGGAAGCGGGCGATCTCGGGCTCGGCCCGCAGGCTCTCGACGTCGTTGAGGCGCCGCGCCAGCTCCGCCTCGCTGTGCCGGGCATGGATCGCCGAGTGGCAGATCTGGTGCAGCTGCACGGTCTCGCCGTGGGTGCCGCCCTTCAGCTTCGGCGTCAGGTGGTGCCGGCTCTGGCGGGCGCCGGGCGGGATCGGCCGCTCGCAGAGCGGGCAGATCACCGCCGGGCGGGTCCCCGAGCCATGGGTCGAGGGGTCGTCGTCGCGCCAGCGCCGCTCTCGGCGTCCCAAGGCCAGCTCCTGCAAGGGCGGGGAAAACTCCTGCGTATCTGGGTCGCCGGGCGGCCGGGGTTCAAGGCCGTGCGGGCGATGTCGCGGGGGCCCGGATGCCGCAGCGTGACTCGGGATCGCCCCCGGAGCCGCGATTGACAAACCTCCCCCGCCGCCGGACAGTGATGGGGTTACCGAGGGGAGCCCCGCCGGCAGGGGCTGAGATTGGACGAGCGCGCGTCCTGACCCTTGAACCTGATCCGGTTCGTACCGGCGGAGGGACGGGAACCTGCCATGACCGACGTGACCCGTGCGTCCTCGCGCCCCGAGGCCGGATCTCCTCGCCCGGAGAGATCCATGAACGCACCCATCCTCCCCCCGAAAGATCGTCCGAAGATCGTCACCACGGGGCCGGTCACCGGCTCGGTGAAGGCCTATGCCGCGCCCAAGGACCGGCCCGACCTGCGGGTGCCCTACCGCGAGATCGCCCTGACGGATCCGGGCGAGGCCCCGGTGCGGGTCTACGATCCCTCGGGCCCCTATACCGAGACGGACGCGCGCATCGACCTGTCCGCCGGGCTGCCAGAGATCCGCGCCGGCTGGCTCGCCGCCCGCGGCTACGGGGCCGTCGCCCCCCGGGCGGTAAAGCCGGAGGATAACGGCTTCGTGCCCGAGGATCGGCTGGTGGCGCCGTGCCCGGCTCCCCGCACGGTCCGGCGGGGAGAGGCCGGCCAGAGGGTGACGCAGCTCGAATTCGCCCGGGCCGGGATCGTCACCGAGGAGATGATCTACGTCGCCCATCGGGAGAACCTGTGCCGCGAGGCGATGCTGGCGCAGGCCGAGGGCAAACTCGCCGATGGCGAGAGTTTCGGGGCCGCGATCCCGCCCTTCATCACCCCCGACTTCGTGCGCGAGGAGGTGGCGCGGGGCCGGGCGATCATCCCGGCCAACATCAACCACACCGAACTCGAGCCGATGGCGATCGGCCGCAACTTCCTCGTCAAGATCAACGCCAATATCGGCAACTCGGCCGTGACCTCCTCGGCCGCCGAGGAGGTCGAGAAGATGGTGTGGGCGATCCGCTGGGGCGCCGACACGGTGATGGACCTCTCGACGGGGCGCAACATCCACAACATCCGCGGCTGGATCCTGCGCAACGCCCCGGTGCCGATCGGCACCGTGCCGATCTACCAGGCGCTGGAGAAGGTCGGCGGCGATCCGCTCAAGCTCGACTGGGAGGTGTTCAAGGACACCCTCATCGAGCAGGCCGAGCAGGGGGTGGACTACTTCACCATCCATGCCGGCGTGCGCCTCGCCCACGTCCCGCTGACGGCCCGGCGTGTCACCGGCATCGTCTCGCGCGGCGGCTCGATCATGGCGCGCTGGTGCCTCGCCGGGCACCGGGAATCGTTCCTCTACGAGCGCTTCGAGGAGATCTGCGACATCTGCCGCGAGTACGACGTGTCGTTCTCGCTGGGCGACGGGTTGCGGCCGGGATCGATCGCGGACGCCAACGACGCCGCGCAGTTCGCGGAACTCGAGACGCTCGGCGAACTCACCAAGATCGCACAGGCCAAGGGCTGCCAGGTGATGATCGAGGGTCCCGGCCACGTGCCGATGCACAAGATCAAGGTCAATATGGACAAGCAGCTCGCCGAGTGCGGCGAGGCGCCGTTCTACACGCTGGGCCCGCTCACCACCGACGTGGCGCCGGGCTACGACCACATCACCTCGGGCATCGGCGCGGCGATGATCGGCTGGTTCGGTACCGCGATGCTCTGCTACGTGACCCCGAAGGAGCATCTCGGCCTGCCGAACCGCGACGACGTGAAGACCGGCGTCATCACCTACAAGATCGCCGCGCACGCCGCCGATCTCGCCAAGGGCCACCCGGCGGCGCAGGTGCGGGACGACGCCCTGTCCCGGGCCCGGTTCGACTTCCGCTGGGAGGACCAGTTCAACCTCTCGCTCGATCCCGATACCGCCCGGGCCTACCACGACGAGACCCTGCCGAAGGACGCCCACAAGGTCGCGCATTTCTGCTCGATGTGCGGCCCGAAATTCTGCTCGATGAAGATCACCCAGGACCTGCGCGCCGACGTGCTGGCGATGGAGGCGGCGAGCGCCGTGGTCGGCGAGGCCACACCGCTCGACGAAACGGCCCGCGCGGCCGGCATGGCCCAAAAATCGGCGGAATTCCTGGGCGAGGGCGGGAGACTCTACGTCGACGCCGGATGAGCGCGTCCTCCGCGCGCCCGACCGGTCGGGCGCGCGGAACCGATCCGGTCGCCGGCGTGCCGCGCGAGGATGTCACGAATGCTGATGCAGGCCCCGAAGGCTCCGCCGGACCCGGCCCGGCCGGCTCGTGCGCGATCGCGCCCCGGCTCGATCGTGCGCCGCCTCGTCGTCTTCGCCCTCGGCCTGGCGGTGCCGATCCTGATCTTCGGCGGCGTGGTCCTGTGGCAATTCGCGGGCGCTGCCCGCGCCCGCCTCGAGGCGGAGGCGCTGGGGCGGGCCCGGATGGAGGCGGCGGCGGTCGACCGCGAGGTCGCGAGCCTGACCGCCACCCTGGAGGCCCTGACCCTGTCGAACGCGCTCCAGCGCGGCGACGTGACGGCCTTCCGCGAGCAGTTGCAGGAACTCTTCCGCCGCAGCGGCCTCTCGGCGACCCTGCGCGATCCCGATGGCCGGCGGCTGATCGACATCGGCGCCGAGCCGATGCCGGAGCGCCTCGATGCCGCCGATGCCGCGGCCCTGGCCGGACGGCCGGCGGTGTCGGGCGTGGTCGACGGGCGCTTCCGGGTGACGGTGCCGGTGATGCGCCGGGGCGGTGAGGCGGTTCTCTACCTCTTGTCCTTCTCCCTGCCGACGGACCGGATCCGCGACGTGCTCGCCTCCGGCGGGGTGCCGAAGGACTGGGTGATGAGCGTCGTCGACCGCGACGACCGGGTGCTCACCCGCACCCGCGCGCCGGAGCGCTTCACCGGCACCAAGGCCCCCGACGACCTGCGCCTCGCCACCGGCCCGGAAGGGACCTGGCGCGGCACCTCGCTGGAGGGCCAGCCGTTCTTCATCGCCTATGCGCGGGCGGGCGTGCCCGATTGGCGCATCGCCGTCGGGGTGCCCGAGGAGGCGCTGGCCGCACCCGTCCGGGCCTCGCTCGTGTGGTTCGCCGGGCTCGGGATCATGCTGGCCGCCATCGCGGCCGTCCTGGCGCTGGCCTTCGCCCGCGGCATCGCGGCGCCGCTCCAGGCCCTGCGCGACCAGGCGGTGGCGCTCGGCCGCGGCCGGCCGGCCCCGGTGCTCGCCGGGGTGCCGGCGGAAGTGGCGGCGGTGAGCGCCGAGATCGCCGAGGCGGCCCAGCGCCAGCGCGAGCGGGCGAGCGAGCGCGAGAGCGCCGCCGCGGCGCTCCGCTCCGAGACGCAGCGCCTCGAAGTGCTGAACCGGCTCGGCACGGCGCTGGCGAGCGAGCTCGACCGGCAGCGCCTCGGCGACGCGGTGGTGGAGGCCGCCACCCACCTGACCGGCGCGGCCTACGGCGCCCTGTTCGAGCGGGTGCCGGAGGGCCCGGACGGGCCGGAGCACTGGCAGCTCCTCAGCCTCACCGGCGGCCCCCGCGAGGCCTTCACCCGCTTCGGCCTGCCGCGGGTGACGACCCTGTTCAGCCAGACCTTCGCGGCCGGCGGCGTGGTCCTGAGCGAGGACGTGACCACCGATCCGCGCTACGGCAGCCACGGCGGCATGCCGAAGGGACACCTGCCGGTGCGCAGCTACCTGGCGGTGCCGGTGGTGTCGGGCACCGGCGCCACCCTGGGCGCGCTGCTGTTCGGCCACCCCGAGTCGCATCGCTTCGGCACCCGCGAGGCGGCCCTGGTCGAGGGCCTGGCCGGACAGGCCGCGGTGGCGATGGACAATGCCCGCCTGTTCGCCTCGGTGCGCCGCGGGCAGGACCGCTTCGAGGCCGCCGTCCAGGCGGTGCGGGGCGTCCTGTGGACCAACGGCCCCGACGGCCGGATGACCAACGACCAGCCGGCCTGGGCCGCGCTGACCGGCCAGACGCCGGACGAGTATGCCGGCTACGGCTGGGCCGAGGCGGTGCATCCCGACGACCGGGCCGCCAGCGTCGAGACCTGGAACCAGGCCGTCGCCGGGCGCCGGCGCTACACCCACGAGCACCGGGTGCGGCGCCATGACGGGGTGTTTCGCACCTACGCCATCCAGGCGGTGCCGGTGCTCGATCCCGACGGGACGATCCGCGAATGGGTCGGGGTGCATTCCGACATCACCGAGCAGCGCGCGGCGGAGGCGGCTTTGCGCGAATCGAACGAGGAGATCCAGCGCTACGCCTACATCGTCAGCCACGACCTCCGGGCGCCGCTCGTGAACATCATGGGCTTCACGAGCGAGATCGAGGCGAGCCAGGACGACATCCGGGCCGCCCTGGCCGGCCGGCCGGAGGCCTCGCGGATCGACGCCGACCTCGTCGAATCGGTGAGCTTCATCAAGGCGGCGATCACCAAGATGGACGGCCTGATCAACGCCATCCTGAAGCTGTCGCGGGAGGGACGGCGCAACTTCCAGCCCGAGCCGCTGGCGATGACCGCCCTGGTCCAGGGGCTCGCCGACGCGCAGCGCCACCAGGCCGAGACGGCGGGGGCCGCGATCACGATCGGCGACCTTCCCGGCCTCGTCGCCGACCGGGTCGCCGTGGAGCAGATCTTCGGCAACCTGATCGACAACGCGATCAAGTACCTCGACCGGAACCGGCCCGGGCGGATCGCCGTGACGGGTGCGGTGTCGGACGGGCTCGCGGTGTTCCAGGTCGCCGACAACGGCCGCGGCATCGACGCCCGCGACCACGGCCGGGTGTTCGAGCTCTTCCGCCGCTCCGGCGCCCAGGACCGGCCCGGGGAGGGGATCGGGCTCGCCCATGTCCGCACCCTGGTGCGGGCGCTCGGCGGACGGATCGACCTCGCCTCGCAGGTCGGGGTGGGCACAACCTTCACGGTCACGCTGCCGCTGCGGCAGAGCTGACCCTGGGTTGCGCGGCCGGGCGGCGTTAACGCGATCGCGATGTTTTCGGTGCCGGCCCCGTGCGCAAGCGCCGGAATGTAGTCTAGAGAGACTTGCGGGAGCCCGGCTCCCGCCCCGTCCGCGATCGGCGGGAACGGACGAGAGAATGCCGGCCTGGCCGGGACCATGCCGCGGGGAGACGTCAGGTGCCGGCCGTACACATCGTGATGATCGAGGACGACGAGGGCCATGCCCGGCTGATCGAGCGGAACATCCGCCGCGCCGGCGTGAACAACGTCATCGAGTCGTTCCGGGACGGCACCTCCGCGCTCGCCGCCCTGTTCGGGCCGGACGGCAGCGGCGAGATCAATGCCGGCCGGCCGCTCCTGATCCTGCTCGACCTCAACCTGCCGGACATGACCGGGATCGACATCCTGCAGAAGGTCAAGTCGAACCCGCATCTCAAGCGCTCGCCCGTGGTGATCCTGACCACCACCGACGACCAGCGCGAGATCCAGCGCTGCTACGACCTCGGCTGCAACGTCTACATCACCAAGCCGGTGAACTACGAGGGCTTCGCCAACGCGATCCGCCAGCTCGGGCTGTTCTTCTCGGTGATGCAGGTCCCGGAGAGCGCGTGACCGTGAGCGAACCGGTCCGCCTGCTCTACATCGACGACGATCCCGGACTGGCGCGGCTGGTGAGCCGCACGCTCGGCGCCCGGGGCTGCACGGTGGAGCACGCGGCCGACGGGGAGACGGGGCTCGCCCGCATCGCGGCGGAGCGCTTCGACGTCGTCGCCCTCGACCACCACATGCCGATGGAGACCGGCCTCGACATCCTGCCGCGCATCCGGGCGCTGGCCGACGCCCCGCCGGTCATCTACGTCACCGGGTCCGAGGACAGCCGCGTCGCCGTCGCCGCGCTCAAGGCCGGGGCCGTCGACTACGTCTGGAAGGACCTCCAGGGCCACTTCCGCGAATTGCTCGCCGAGGCCGTGGCGACCGCCGTGCTCCAGGACCGCACCCGGCGCGAGAAGGAGCGGGCCGAGGCCGAGGTGCGCGAGGCGCGCGACCGGGCCGAACTGCTCCTGCGCGAGGTCAACCACCGGGTCGCGAACAGCCTCGCCCTGGTGGCGGCGCTCGTGCGGATGCAGGCCAACGCGGTCACCGACGCCTCGGCGCGCGCCGCGCTCGAGGAGACCCAGACCCGCATCACGGCGATCGCCGGCATCCACCGGCGGCTCTACACCTCCGACGACGTGCGGGTGGTGGCGGTCGATGCCTATCTGGCGACCCTGGTCGAGGATCTCGACGGGGCGATGAACGCCACCGGCCAAAGCCACCGCATCCTGCTCGACGCCGCCCCGGTCGAGGTCGCGACCGACAAGGCGGTGTCGCTCGGGGTGATCGTCACCGAGCTCGTGACCAACGCCTACAAGTACGCCTATCCGGAGGGCGTCACCGGCGAGATCCGCATCACGGCGCGCCGCGACGGCGATACCCTGCGCCTCACGGTGGCGGATGACGGCGTCGGCTGGCAGGGAGCCGGCACGCCGCGGGGGACCGGTCTCGGCTCGCGCATCGTGCGCGCCATGGCGTCGAACCTGCGCGCCCACATCGAGTACGGCCAGGCCGAGCGCGGCACCGCGGCGAGCATCGACATCGCCCTCTGACACGGTTTCCGATCGGTCGCTTCGCGATGCGGGAACCGGCGTCGAGCGAGCGCCGTGCGGGCCGGAGATACGATGTCCGCAAGGGATTTTCCGGACATCGCAAGATCCATCGCGCCGTCGATCCGACGATTCCGCCGGTTCGCGCAGCGTCCGCGGCCGTCATCGCCGGACCGTCCGCCCGCCGGCGGGATTGCGCCGCAAATGAAGATGATATATTCCCCTGCGGCAAGAAAAATCTGTTCTTTGCCACATCCAAATCGATAAAATTGCTTAACGCGCGTCAATCGCTCCTTAAGATAGTCTTTCATTGTCCGTCCGGCGTTAACATCCAGGTAGGGGTCTCGGCCGTTTCCTCGACGGGAAAGGACGGCTGAAAGGATGGCGCCGTGATCGAGACCAGTACCCTCTCCGCGACGTTTCCGCTGGCCGCCGTCGAGCCGGCGATGCGGATCAATGCCGAGCGTCCCCGCCGGGACGCCGCCGATCCGCCCCTCGACCCGCCGGTGACCCTCGATCTGAGCCCGGGCGCGAAGACGTCGGCGGCCAAGACCTCGACGACCGCGACGACCGCGACGCCGGACGACGGCACGGCGGCGAAAGACAGCGTGGCAGCGAAGGACGCCCCGGCGTCCGCCGAACCCGAACCGACCGCGCTCACCGCCCGCTTCCGGCGCGATCTCGACACCCAGCAGATGGTCTTCCAGATCGTCGGCCGGGACGGCGCGGTCATCGAGCAGCTTCCGTCCGAGGCGTTCCTGCGGGCGCGGACCTACGCCCGGGAGGTGGAGGCCGCCGGCAAGGCCGAGATCGGCACCACCGTGGCGCGCACCGCCTGATCTCGCGCCTCGCCCGAGGCTTCCCCGAGGATGATGGGATCGGCCTGATGGCCGAGCATCGCGACCGCGCCATATCCTCTACGATCGTGCTCCGAGAGCCTTCGCGGCGTCCCCCGGGATGGGCGCGAAGCCGACCAGCACCGGAGCCGGACGCCATGACGACGACGCCCCCCTCCCTCGACGCCGCGACCTATGCCGATCTGCGCCAGGCGGTGGGCGACGACGCGCTGCCGGTGCTGCTCGGGCGCTTCCGGCAGCAACTCGGGGACTGGTCGGTGACGGGGGACCCAGTGGCCCTGGGCGCGGCCGCGCACGGCGTGATCGCCTCCTCGGGGCTGATCGGGTTCGTGCGGCTGTCGCGCCTCTGCGCCGCCCTCGAAGCGGCGTGTCATGCCGGCGACCTCGAAGAGATCCGGGATCTCGCGAGGCAAGTCGCCGCCGAGAAGGCCGTCGCCGAGGCCGAGACCGCCCGGCTGATCGCGGCGGGGTGAGGCGTTACGCGACGCGGCGCGTGTCGGTCCAGGTCGCGCCGCCGGCCAGGCGGTAATCCACGTTCTCGGACAGCCGCCCGGTCGGCACCACCCGCACCGCCTCGGGGCGGGCGAGCTCGTCGCAGCGGTCCAGCGCCTCGTCGATGTCGAGGGGCGGGGGCATCTCGCCGCCGAGGCGCCGCCACCACTGCACCGCCTTCTCGCGGGCGAAGCCCGTCGCCTCGAGATCGAGGCGCACGGTCATCGCGTCCTCGTCGCCCTCCAGCGCCACGGTCAGCACGTCGGGGCCGCGCATCCGCGCCTCGCGGCCGAACCGCCAGCCGGCGACCGGCCACCAGCGGGCATGGGCCTCGCGCACCACCGCGACGGTGCCGGCGGAGAGGACCGCGGTCTCGTCGTCGGCCACCGCCTCGTGCGGCAGATCGGCCTCGTCCTCCGCCTCGGGCTCGACCCAGCAGGCCTCGCAGGTGCTGGCGTTGAGCGCGATGAGGGCGCCGCAGCCGGGGCAGGGCTTGGCCCGGGGCGCGCCGGTCTCGCCGAGGAGGCGGGCCCGCGCCACGGCATTCGCCGTCAGCACGTCGATCGGCCCGTGCCGGCGCACGAGGCCGGCATAGTCGAGGACGAGGGCGTCGGTCTTGCCCGTCGCGCGGCGCAGGCCCCGGCCGACCTGCTGCACGTAGAGGCCGGTGCTCTGGGTCGGGCGCAGTAGCGCGATGAGGTCGACCTCCGGCACGTTGAAACCCGTCGCCAGCACGCCCACCGAGGTGAGGCAGCGGATGCGCCCGGCCCGGAACTCGCGCACGATGCGGTCGCGCTCGCGCTTGCCGGTCTCGCCCGAGATCGATTCGCAGGAAAAACCCTCCGCCCGTATCGCGTCGCGCACCGCGTCGGCGTGCTTCACCCCGGCGCAGAAGGCGAGCCAGGCCTTCCGGTCGGCGCCGTAGGTCGCCATCTCGGCCACCGCCGCCTTGGTGATGACGTCGCGGTTCACCGCGGCCTCCAGGGCACCCGGCACGTAGTCGCCGGCCCGCAGCGGCACGCCGCTGACGTCGAGGATCGTCGCGGTCGCCTTCGAGACGAGGAGCGCGAGGTAGCCCTCGCGGATCAGGTCGCCGACCTGGGCCTCGTAGACGATGCGGTCGAAGACCCGGCCCTGGCCCTCGTCGAGGCGGCCGCTGTCGAGGCGGTAGGGGGTGGCGGTGAGCCCGACGAGGCGCATGTCGGGCGAGCGCGCCCGCACCGCTTCGAGGAAGCGGCCGTAGCGGGTCTCGGCGTCGCGGGGGATCAGGTGGGCTTCGTCCACCACCACGAGGTCGAAGCCGCCCGTCGCCTCGACCCGGTTCCACACCGACTGGATGCCGCAGAAGAGGATCGGCTTCGTCTCCTCGCGCCGGCCGAGCCCGGCCGAGACGATGCCGGCCGGCGCCTCGGGCCACAACCCCAGGAGCTCGGCGTGGTTCTGGGCGATCAGCTCGCGCGTATGGGTGACGACGGCAATGCGGGCGGCGGGGTCGCGGGCCATCGTCTCCCGCACCAGGGTGGCGATGACGAGACTCTTCCCGGCCCCGGTCGGCAGCACGATGAGCCCGTTGCGGCCGCCGCGCGCCCAGTCGGCCTGGAGCGCGTCGAGGCTCGCGCGCTGGTAGGGACGAAGCAGCATCGCGCCGCCATAGCCGGAGACCGTGCGATCATCCAGGCTTGACAGCGCGGGTAAAGGGTAGGACGCGCGACGCCGCCTCGCGGACGAATCGCGAAACGGGCGATCGTCGCACGGGCCCCCCCTCCGGTGGAGAACGAGGGCCCGTACTTCGGCGCGTCGCTCGACGAGGCGGTGCCGCCTGTGTCCTGCGCTCTACTCGGCGGCCTGCAGCCACTCCGCCTGCGGCGTCGCCTCCATCACCTCGTCGGTATGGACCTCGAACTTGGCGAGGCGGGCCGGGCCGAAGCTCGTCGAGATCGCCACGTCGGTGGCGTCGCGGCCGCGGGCGATCACGATCCGGCCGATCCGCGGGCGGTTGTGGCGGGCGTCGAACGTGTACCAGCGGCCGCCGAGATAGACCTCGAACCATGCCGAGAAATCCATCGGATCGGGCACCGCCGGCACGCCGATATCGCCGAGATAGCCGGTGCAGTAGCGCGCCGGAATGTTCATGCAGCGGCAGAAGGTGACGGCGAGGTGCGCGAAGTCGCGGCACACGCCCTCGCGCTGGTTGTACCCGTCCAGCGCGGAGCGGGTCGAATCGGCACGCTGGTAGTCGAACCGGATGTGGTTGTGGACGTAGTCGACGATCGCTTGCACCCGGGCCCAGCCTTCCGGGGTCTGGCCAAAGAGCTGCCAGGCGGTGTTCGACAGCTTGTCGGTGTCGCAGTAGCGGCTGGCGAGCAGGAACGGCAGCACGTCGTCGGGCAGGTCCTGGACCGGGTGCTGCACGGCGTCGGGCGCGTAGTCGTCGACGAGGCCGCTATCCTGCACGAGGCAATCCGCCGAGACCGTGATGCGGCCGCCCGGCGCGGTGAGGCGGGTGCAGACGTTGCCGAACGAATCCACGAAGGTGTGGGCGGGGACCGGCGGGTCGATGGTCATGGTGTCGGGCGTGATCAGGTCGCCGGCCCGGTCGGGATGCACGGTGAGCATCAGGACCATCGGGGTCGGGCCGGGCGTGTCGAAGGCGATCGAGTAGCCGGTGCGGATCTTCATCGTGGCGTCCACGTCAGTCGAAAAACGTGGAGCTTAAAGTCGGTACGGGCCCGGTTGTTCCGAGTTTTGGCCCGACCCGAACCACCGGTTGCGCCCAAATGTTGTGCAGGCGCCACACCTCCGGCCCCTGCGTCTGCTTCCCGACATCCGCGTCAGGTGCCCAGGATCGTGTCGATCAGGAGCTTCAGATTGAGGCCGACGATCACCGCGGCGATGAGCCAGGACAGGATCGTCAGCCAAGACGGGATGACGAACACGCCCATCTTGGAGCGATCCGAGACGAAGCGGACCAGGGGGATCACCGCGAAGGGCAGCTGCATCGACAGCACGACCTGGCTCAGCACCAGGAGCCGGGCGGTGCCGGCCTCGCCGTAGAGGCCCGTCACCACCACGACCGGCACGATGGCGATGCCGCGGGTGACGAGGCGGCGCGCCCAGTCGGGCAGGCGCAGCCTTAAAAAACCCTCCATGACGATCTGGCCGGCCAGCGTGGCGGTGACCGTCGAGTTGAGGCCGGAGGCGAGGAGGGCCAGCGCGAACAGGGTCGAGGCGAGGCCGATGCCGAGAAGCGGCGAGAGCAGGGCGTGCGCCTCCTCGATCTCCTGCACGCCGGTCTGCCCGGCGCCGTGGAAGACCTTGGCCGCCATGATCAGGATCGCGGCGTTGACGAAGAGCGCCAGCGTGAGCGCGATGGTCGAGTCGATGGTCGCGAAGCGGATCGCGCTGCGCCGGCCGGCCTCGTCGCGCGGATAGGCCCGGGTCTGCACGATCGAGGAGTGGAGGTAGAGATTGTGGGGCATCACGGTGGCGCCGATGATGCCGATGGCGAGGTAGAGCGCCGCCGGATCGGTGACGATCGTCGCCGAGGGCACGAACCCGCCGAGTACGTCGCGGATCGGCGGCGCCGCCATGGCGATCTGCACCGCGAAGCAGGCGAAGATGATCGTCAGGAGCGCGATCACGAAGGCTTCGAGCGCCCGGAAGCCCCGGCGCATCAGGAGCAGGATCAGCAGCACGTCGAGGCCGGTCAGCAGCGCACCGGCGAGCAGCGGCAGGCCGAACAGGAGCTTGAGGGCGATGGCGGTGCCGATCACCTCGGCGAGGTCGCAGGCGATGATCGCCGCCTCGCAGGCGAGCCAGAGCGCGATGCCGACCGGGCGCGAATAGGCGTCGCGGCAAGCCTGCGCCAGGTCGCGCCCGGTGGCGATGCCGAGCCGGGCCGCCAGCGCCTGGAGCACCACCGCCATCAGGTTCGACAGCAGGATGACGGCGAGCAGGGTGTAGCCGAACTGCGAGCCTCCCGCGATGTCGGTGGCCCAGTTGCCCGGATCCATGTAGCCGACCGAGACCATGTAGCCGGGCCCCAGGAAGGCGAGGAGGCGCCGGAACCAGGAGCCGGTGGCGAGCACCGGCACGCTCGCGTTCATCGCCCCGAGGCTCGGCTCCGCCACCCCGTCACCGGCGCGCCACGCTCGTCCGTCCCGCATCCGCCCGTGCTCCTCGTCCCGGCCCCGCTCGGGCCCGGCTCATATAGCCATTGCTATATTGATTTGAGAAGGCTGAATTCGAGGGGTTCAGGACCGCCGGTCGCGAAAGAAGTCGCGCAGGAGCGCCGCGGCCTCGCTCTCGCGCAAGCCGCCATAGACCTCCGGCGCATGGTGGCAGGTCGGCTGGTTGAAGAAGCGCGGGCCGTTCTCGACGGCGCCGCCCTTCGGGTCGGCGGCGGCGAAGTAGAGCCGGCGAATGCGCGCGAAGCTGATGGCGCCGGCGCACATCGCGCAGGGTTCGAGGGTGACGTAGAGGTCGCAGCCGGTCAGGCGCTCGTCGCCGATCGCCGCGCAGGCGGCGCGGATCGCCAGGATCTCGGCATGCGCCGTCGGATCCCGGTCGGCCCGGGGGCGGTTGCCGGCGACCGCCAGCACGGCTCCGTCGCGCACCACGACGGCGCCGACCGGGACCTCGCCGCGCGCCGCCGCCGCCCGGGCGGCGTCGAAGGCGAGGCCGAGGGGGTCCCGATGCGGAGCCCCGCTTGCAATCAGGTCACCCCTTGCAAAATCGCGCATCGGTTCCACTCGCCTGAACAAACCCCGTCTGGTATCAGGCCCGCATGAGCGACATCAACGACGACGAGACCGGGGCGCCGCAGCGGCGTCGCGGACGGGACGAGGCATCCGCGGGCTCCACCGGCGAGCAAGCTTCGAGCAGGAAGGCGGCCCCGCAGGCGGAGCCCGAGCCGGAGCGCATCGCCAAGGCGATCGCCCGGGCGGGCATCGCCTCGCGCCGCGACGCCGAGGCGATGATCGCGGAAGGCCGCGTGACCCTGAACGGCCAGCGCCTCGACTCGCCGGCCGTGAACGTGACCCCGAGCGACCGCATCACCATCGACGGCGAGCCGCTGCCGACCCGCGAGCGCACCCGGCTGTGGCTGTTCCACAAGCCGCGGGGCGTCGTCACCACCGCCCGCGACCCCGAGGGGCGCCAGACGGTGTTCGACGTGCTGCCCGAGGACATGCCCCGGGTGGTGGCGGTCGGCCGCCTCGACATCAACACCGAGGGGCTCCTGCTCCTCACCAACGACGGCGGGCTCGCCAAGGTCATCGCCCATCCGGAGACCGGCTGGCTGCGCCGCTACCGCGTGCGCGCCTTCGGCGACGTCGACCAGGCGATGCTCGACGGGCTGCGCAAGGGCGTCACCATCGACGGGATGGAATACGGCCCGGTCGAGGCGACGATCGACCGGGCGCAGGGCGACAACGTCTGGCTGACGCTCGGCCTGCGCGAGGGCAAGAACCGCGAGGTCAAGCGCATCCTCGAGCATCTCGGCCTCTCGGTGAACCGGCTGATCCGGCTCTCCTTCGGGCCGTTCCAGCTCGGCGAGCTCGAGGTCGGCCTCGTCGACGAGATCCGCACCCGCGTTCTCAAGGACCAGCTCGGCAACTCGCTGGCCGAGCAGGCCGGGGTCGACTTCACCAGCCCGGTGCGCGAGCCGATCGCGCCGTTCGGCTCGCCCAAGGCCGCCGCCCGCAAGGCGGCGCAGGAGAGCGCCCCCCGCGGGCGCGACCCGGCCCGGCCGCAATTCGGCAAGCCGCCGGCGGCGCCTGCGGCGCGGCGCGCCCCGTTGCGCACGGTGTGGCGCGATTCCGAGGCCGAGGCCGCCGGCGACCTGCCGAACCGCGGCCGGGTGCACCGGCGCGGCGACAGCCCGCAGGAGATCCGGGCCGCCATGGCGGACGCCCCGCGCAAGCGCGTCGGTGCCATCGCGTCGGGCGACCGCCGCGTGCTGGTCGAGCGTCTGGTGGCCCAGCCGCAGGAGGAGGCGACCCCGCATCGCCGCACCCGTTTCCGCAGCGACGACCGCGACGGTGCGTCGAGCCGGGCTCCGGGCGGCGACGACCGTCCGATGCGCCGGGACCGGGACGGCGGCGCGCCGCGGGGCGGCGCCAAGGCCGGTCTCGGCGACGAGGGCGGGCGCGGCCGCGGCTTCGGCCGGTCCGGCGGACGCCCCGAGGGCGGCGAGGGCCGCGGCTTCGGGGGGAACAAGAGCTTCGGCGGCCGTGGCGGCGAAGGCCGCTCGTTCGAGGGCCGGTCCGGCGGCGAGGGTCGCTCCTTCGGCGGCGGGAATCGCGGCTTCGGCGGTAGAAGCGACGGGCGCTCGGGTGGCGAGGGTCGTTCCTTCGGCGGCGAGGGTCGCGGCCCCGGCGGCGGCCGCTCGTTCGAGGGGCGGTCCGGCGGTGAGAACCGCGGCTTCGGCGGCAGAGGAGAGGGCCGTTCGGGCGAAGGGCGATCGGGCGGCGGTGGTCGTTCGTTCGAGGGCCGTGCCGGTGGCGGGGAAGGCCGTTCGTTCGGTGGGAAGTCCTTCGGCGGCAAGTCCTTCGGCGACAAGCCGGGGGGCAAGTCGTTCGGCGGCAAGCCCTTCGCCGGCAAGCCCGGGGGCGGCAAGTCGTTCGGTACCAAGTCGTTCGGGGCGAAGTCGTTCGGCGGCAAGAGCGAGGGCGGTCCCGGCGGCGGCCGGCCGGGCGGGAAGTCCTTCGGCAAGCCGGGCGGCGGGTTCCGCTCGGGCGGCGCGGGCGGGGGCAAGCCCGGTGGGCGCGGCGGCCGTCCCGGTGGCGGCGGTGGCCGTCCGCCGCGCGGCGCCTGAGTCCGAGACGATGCGGATCGTCGGAGGATCCTTGCGGGGCCGGGCTCTCGCCGGGCCGCGCAGCGATGCGATCCGGCCGACCTCGGATCGGCTGCGCGAGGCGATGTTCAACGTCCTGGCGCACGCCTACGACGACCCGGTCGAGGGCGCCCGCGTCCTCGACCTGTTCGCGGGGACGGGCGCGCTGTCCTGCGAGGCGATCTCGCGCGGCGCCGCCTTCGCGCTTCTCGTCGACGACGGGGCGGAAGCCCGCGGCGTGATCCGGTCGAATCTCGACGCCCTCGGGCTCGGCGGCACGACGCGCCTGTTTCGCCGCGACGCCACGCGCCTCGGCGCGGCGCCCCCCGGTGCGCCGTTCGGGCTCGTCTTCTGCGACCCGCCCTACGGACGCGACCTCGCCCCCAAGGCGCTGAGCGCGGCCGCGGAGGGCGGCTGGCTCGTCCCCGGCGCACTGGCCGTGGTGGAGGAGGCGGCCTCCGCCGCGCTCGCCGCGCCGGACGGCTTCATCGAGATCGAGCGCCGAACCTACGGCGAGACGCAAGTGGCGTTCTGGCGCTTCAGCGCGGCTTGACCATTTCCTCAAGGGCGGGGGCGAAGCTCGACGCCGCGACGCCGACGCCCCTCGCCGCCCGGTAGGCCCGGCCGACCCGCTCGCCGTTCGTCACCGCGGTGTGGATGCCGACGAGCGCGGCAGTGCCGCTGGCCTCCAGCAGCAGGACCGGCGCCCCGGATTCCCCCGACATCGACTCGCAGGAATCGCTGAGCAGGCCGGCCGAGGGTGCGTCGATCCGGGCGCTGCAGCCGCGATCGATCACCGGCAGGTAGGGCCGGTCGGCGGCGTAGCCGGCCAGCACCACCACGGCGCCGGGCCGGCTGCCCGGCAATTCGGACCCCGGCAGCACCCGCCAGGGGACTGGCCGGCCGGGAAGAGGCTGGCGCAGGGTGAGGATCGCCCAGTCCCGTCCGACCATTCCGGGTGCGATGCCGCCGCCGGAGGGCCGTGCCGCCGCCCGCCAATCGATGCCCGGGGCGAGCCGGATCGCCTCGATCTCGGCGGTGCCGGCATTCGCGTCCCGGGCCTGGCCGGCGACGAAATGGACCTGGTGCGGCTTCACCCAGCCGTCGATCCGGGCATCGAACAGGCAATGGGCGGCGGTCAGGACGTGGCGCGGCCCGACGAGGGTCCCGGTGCAGTGGCTGCGATGGGCCGGCCCCTGCACCACGTTGACCCGGCCGATCGCCGTGAACGGCCAGGTGGTCGGCTCGAGCGGCACGCGCCGGTCGGGGGACGGGGCCTGCCCCTGGAGCGCGATCCCGATCGCGACGGCGGCCCACCGTCCCGATCCCATCGAATTCCGCAACGTCATCGATCGTTCCGTGTTCTGCGGCCCGGCCGGCCGTGATCGACAAGGTATCGCGAAGACGAGGGCAGAGGAGCCCGATCGCGAGCATGCCGCCCTGACCTCTGCCGGGCCGCCGCCGTCCGGCCCTGGTCGGATCGGGACGGCTCCGCGACCGCGTACTCATAAATCGTTCATCTTCGTTACGAAGCCCGGAACTGTCGGGGCGCCGTCGAGGTTAATCGGCCGCGTACCAGTACAGATCTTCCAAACCCCACCGACGTCCCCACTGGAGAGGCCCGATGCCGCTGCCCCAGACCATGCCGGCTGCCCGGTTGCGCGCCATTCTCCTCACCGTCACGTCGGGATGCCTCCTGATCGCTTCTCAGGCGGGAGCCCGGGCGGCCGATGGGGACGGCCTCGACTTCCTGCGCCAGATCTTCAACCCGCCGCCGGCCTACGCTCCGGCGCCCGTGGCCCAGCCCTCGGTGGTCCAGCCCTACGACGCGCCGATCCGCCAGCGTGTGAGCCGGCGCAATCGCCTTGCGGTCCAGGCCAAGGCCCTGCGCGGCCGCACCCGCTACGTCGCGCTGCCCAAGGCCGAGGTGAAGCCCGAGAAGGCCGATACCAAGCCCCTGGCCATCGCGGTGTCGCCGCTCAAGGATCTCGATGCCCGCACCGCGCTCATGCGCGACCCGACCCTGCGGTCCGGCGACATCGTCATCATGCCGGAAGGGCCGCGGGTGTTCCACGGCGATTCCGGCACCGACCGGCACAAGATGAGCGACTTCCAGGACGTGAACCGTCCCGGCGTGGTGGCGAGCAAGACCCGCAAGGAGCTGCTGGCGATGACCGCGCCGATCGGGGCATTGCCGGCCGACGCCGCCCGGCGGCTGATGGCACGCTACCAGAAGGCCGGCCCGGCGACGGAGGCGGTCACCCGCGCCGAGGCGACGCTGACCCGCGTGGTCTATCCGGCGCGCTGACCGGCGCGACCTCCCGGCCGTACACGCCCTGCGGCAACGAGGGTGTGGCTGGCTCTGCCGTAGGCCGGGCGAGGCGGTGCGGCGCTTGCTAGAATGCGGCGGGTCGCAGGCAGGCGGCCCGTCGTACCGAGTCGAGTTCCCATGTCGATCCTGAGCAGGTTTGCGTGCCGCGCGCGGTCCTCCAACGAGAACCTGCGACGCCGGGCGCGACTGCACCCGCCGATGACCCTCGCCCTGCTCGGGGCGCTCGCCGTGTTCGGACCTGTCATGGGGACCGCCCAGGCCGCCGAGGGCACCGTGCTGGTGGCCCAGTGCAAGGTCCTGCTGCGCAGCGCCAAGACCCGCGGCGATCAGGTCGAGTTCCGCCAGGATCCGGAGACCGTCGGCTGCTGGTCGTTCATGGGGGCCGTCCAGGATCTCGCCGGCGTGGCCGAGATCGCCAACCAGCCGCCGATCCTCGGTGCCTGCCTGCCGCCGGACGGCAATCGCCTTCAGCTCGTTCGCGCGGTCGTCGCCTACGGGACCGCCCATCCGCCGGTCCTGCGCGAGCCGGCCGGGGTCCTGGCGCTGCTCGCCCTGCGCGATGCGTTTCCGTGCCGCAAGGACTGACGGCCGACGGGATCATCACGACCGGCGCGGCTATCGCCTTGTCCCAAAAAAGGTTCCCGGGAATATTTGCAACGGCTGCGCTTGCTGCCGTCCGGTCTCTCCATACTCTTACCCGGTACGGAAGGCGCGGATGCATCCACGCCTCTCTCCCACCGACCGGAGGATGAGCATGGCCAAGGCGGACAGGCACAGCATGGGGCCCGGGGCGCAGGGCAAGGGCTCCGGCACCGGGGCGATGACCGAGCTGCCCGAGGGCATCCTCGAGGAGAACATGGTCCTCAGCAACCGCGACAAGTCCCAGCACGGCACGGCGCGCGGGCTCGACGGCAAGCACGTCCAGACCGAGCAGTACCACGACCACGCCGGCAATCGGCGCAACTTCGACCAGACCCTGCCCGATCGTGGAGAGCAGAACACCAGCGGCGCCGAGGCCCCGATGACGACCGTCTCGGGCGAGGACAGTGCGCTCGATCGGCAACGGACATAGAGGGTCACGAGTCTCATCCCCGTCCCGCCGGGACGGGGATTTTCCGCGCGGGCAGGACCTTCAGGCGTTGCCGCGCAGGCCGTTGGCGAGATTGCGGTTGATTTCGATCAGCGCCGTCAGCTTGTCGGCGCTCGGATCGACCAGCACGTCGAGCGTGCGGGTGAACACGAAGGCGCCGAGCTGGGCCATGGAGACCTTGAGTTCCTGCGGCAGGGGCGAATCCGCTTCGGTCGCGGATGTGGCGAGAAGCGTCCAGACCTTGCGGTTGTAGCCGAGCGCGTCGTCCAGTGTCATGAGGTGCGCACCCCAGTTGTCCTGGACGGCCTGCATGCCGACCGCGGCCTTGATCAGGATCGCGGCCTCCGCCTCGCGGGGTGTCAGCGCCACCTGGGACGTGCGCGCGTAGGCGTTCGCCGCGTAGCTCATCGTCTTGCGTCTCCGGCGGGCCAGCGATGGCCCGGCGGCAGGTCTGCCATCGATTTGTTAAGCTTGAGTTGTGAAAGAACCGACGTTGCGGCGTTCCCACCAGCCCGGACAGGCGGGACGGAGAGGCAGGATCGCCCTCAAACCGCTACGATGTCGGCGCAAGGACCGGCCACTATGCTGAACTTTCTCCTCGGCGCCGTCGCGGGCGCATTGATGGCCGCCGTCGCGACGGTCGCGGCCCTGCGTAACCCGGACGTCCAGGTGAGGATGGGGATGGTCCGGCCCGAGCCGGTCATGGTCCAGACGAAGCGCCCGGACCCCGTCTGCCCGCCGGCGCCGCCGGTGCAGGTGCAGGCGGCAAGCCCGCAGGTCGGTCAGCCGGACATGCTGTTTGCCCGGCGCCGCTTCTGGTCGGTGGCGCCTTGAGGCCCGGCGCACACCCGACGGAAAACCGATGATCAGACGCTGCTCAGCAGCAGCATCACGACGGTGGTGGCCGCCGTCGAGCCGAGGAAGCCGCAGAGCGCCGCCGTGAAGGAATGGGCGCCGGTGGTCGGGGTCGCGAGGCGGGACTCGGTCGAGGCGTGGCTGGCGCTGGTCATGGCGAAAGATCCGATCTGGCGCGCCGACTCACGGCACCGCCCGGCAAGAGGAATGGGTTAAGCTTCGATGAAACGGTGTGCGCTACGGCACACGGTCAGTCGCAGCGGAAGAAACGCTTCTCCTGCCGCACCGAGCGCAGGGCGCTCTTGAGGTCGACCGAGGCGACGTTCAGGCCGCAATCGTCGAGCTTGTCGCGGGCATCCTCGTAGCGGTCCTCGGCATCGCCGAGGTTGTCGCAGACCCGGTCGCGGTCGCCGATGCGGGCATCCTGGCGGGCCTGGAAGCGGAGGGCACCGGCTTCGTCGATCTTGCGCTGGGCACCGATGCAGACCGGCTGCGCCAGGGCAGGTCCGGCGGCGAGGAGCAGGACGGCGGCGACGGGCCAGCCGAGCGGGAGACGACGCGTGAAGGTCATCGTTGAACTCGCGTACTGATTCGGGGTCCGAAGCTGCGGCGATCCGCCTCAAGGATGAAGGCCGATGCCAAGCTTGCTTATTGTGACCGAGGAACGTCGGGGGCAGCCGCGAGGTTCCCCGCAAAACTGCCCGGATGCTCGGCAGTACGCTGCGCAGGGGCTCGCATGGCGGGCCGACTCAGGCGGTCTTGCGCCGCCGGCGGGTCGCGCGGATCGTCTCCAGGGTGACCGGGCGGAACTCCCGGGCGTCGACGCCGACATCGTATTGCCGGGTCGCCGGCGTGAGCTTGCCGTGGGAATGGCCGTGCAGGTTCACGACCCCACGGCCCATGCGGTTCCAGGTCCTGAACGCGTAGTGGCACAGGACGAGGTGCTGCCCGTCGACATCGATCTCGGCGTAGTGGGCCGTGCTGAGCCAGCCCGGCGCGGCGAGCGTCGCCGGCCCGTCGTTATTGCCGACGATCAGGTGCTTGTGCCCGTTCAGGGCGGCGAGCAGGGCGCATACCCGCTCCGGCGGCGGGCCGAGGGCGAAGTCGCCGAGGTGCCACACCGTGTCGCCCGGCTCCACCACGGCGTTCCAGTTCTCGATGAGGACGGCGTCGTGGGTCGCGAGGTCGGGGAAGGGCCGGCGATCGATGCGCAGCACCCGGGGGTCGCCGAAATGGGTGTCGCTAGTGAAGTAGGTCGTCATGCGCCGTCCGGTCGGGCGCCCGGCGGGAGCCGGGCCGCCGACCGGAATGCCCGGCTGGCGGCCCGGTTCCGGCCGCGCGCCGGGTTCCGGGTCGTCGGCCTCAGTTGAATCGCACCGGCAGGGTGAAGCTCTGCTGCGCGCCGGTGAACTCGGGCGGTGCCGGCGGCAGGCTGCCGGAGGCCGCCGCTACGGCCGCGGCGTCGATACTGCCGTTGCCGCTGCTGCCGGCGAGCGAGGCGCCGAGCACCCGGCCGGACCGGGACACGGTGAACCGGACCGTTGCGGTACCGCTCGCCCCGACGCTGCGGACGCGGCCCTGGATCGCCCCGCGCACCATCGCGCCCCACATCCGGGCGGCGTTGGCGCTCGCCGCCGCCGAGGAGCCGCCGTCGTTCATCCGCGAGGCGGAGGCCGCGGCCCGGCGCTGACGGGCGGCTTCCAGGCGGCGCTCGGCGGCCTGCTCGGCCTCGCGCTTGACGTCGCGCGTGGGCTTCGGCGGCGGCTTCCTCGCCTCGACGGGCTTGGGCCTCTCGACCGGCTTCGGCCGCTCGACGGGCTTGGGCTTGGCCACGGGCTTCGGGACCGGCTTGGGCTCGGGCTTGGGTTCGGTCACCGGGCGGGCCACGACGGTCGCGGGTGCGTCCTGGGCGGTCGAGGTGACGACCTGCTCCTCGGGCTCCTGCACCGCCTCGGTCACGGGTTCGGGCGGCTTCTCCATCGGCACCGTCTCGGCCGGAACCTGCTCGACCGGCGTCTCCTGCGGCGTCTCCTCGACCTTGGTCTCGGGCGGCGGCGGCGTCTCCACCGGCACGGTGTCGGAGGGCGGCTCGGCCGTCGGCGTCGTGGTCGGCGCGGTCACGTCGGTCGGCGTCGGCGTGGCCTCGCTGTCCTTCGACTCGTTCGGCACGTCGACCGCCGCGAGATCGGGCGCGAGATCGATGGTGATCTCGTTCTCGCCCGGCGGGGTCGGGGCGGCACGCCAGTAGGTGAGGGCGAACAGGCCGCCGGCATGGAGGGCGAGCGCCACCAGGAAGGCGAGGCCGAGCCCCGTTCCCGGCTCGCGCGGCTCGGGCGCGTCGGTCGTCACGGTCTGGCTCATCGAATCAGCGCGGGGCCGCCGGGGCAGGGGCAGACGCAGCGGGTGCACCCGAGGGCGCGTTGGCGATCAGGGAGACCTTGGCGAAGCCGGCCTGGCCGACGAGGCCCATGACCTCCATCACCTTGCCGTAGGGCACGTCCTTGTCGCCGCGCACCAGCACGGTCTGGCCCGGATCCTCGGCCGCCGCCTGCTTGAGGCGCGCGAGCGCCGTGTCGGCCGGCAGCGGCTCCTTGGCGAGGAAGGCCTGGCCGTCCTTGTCGACCGAGACGACGACGGGCTTCTTCGATTCGGCGCTCTTGGCGGCGGCGGTCTTCGGCAGCTGCACCGGCACGCCGACGGTCATGAGCGGTGCGGCGACCATGAAGATGATCAGGAGCACCAGCATCACGTCGACCATCGGGGTGACGTTGATCTCGGACATCGGCGCGGCGTCGAAGCCATCCTCGTCGCCGGCGCCGCCCTGCACAGGTCCCATACCCATCTGGCGGGCCTCTCCCGGAGCCTGCCGCTTGAGGACAGGCGAAGTCGTGAACTCGACGGGCGCGGGGCAGGACCCCGCGCGGATTTCGCGTGCTGCGCGCCTACTCGGCGGCGGCGCTGCGGGCGTGGTGGGTGCGGTCGCGGGCCAGCCGGTTGCCCAGGGTCTGGATCCCGGCCACGAACGACCCCTGCACCTTGGCGAGATCGGTCGAGAACTTGTTGTAGGCAAGCACCGCGGGGATCGCGACGACGAGGCCGATCGCGGTGGCGAACAGCGCCTCCGCGATGCCCGGTGCCACCACGGCGAGGCTGGTGTCCTGGCTCTTCGCGATCGACGAGAACGAGTTCATGATGCCCCAGACCGTGCCGAACAGGCCGATGAACGGCGCCGCCGAGCCGGCGCTGGCCAGGAACGGCAGGCCGATCTGGAGCCGCTTCAGGTCGAGGGTGAGGGCGGCCCGCATGGCGCGCTCGATGCGCTCGCGCCGCTCGGCCCGGGTCTCGCTCGCGTCCTGGTCGCGCCAGGCCTCCTGGGCGGCGGCCACCACCCGGGCGGAGATGCCCGAGCGCGCCTCCGGCATGCCGCCGCTGGCGACGAGGCGGCCGAAGGCCTTGGCCTGGCGGCGGGCCCCGGCGATGCGGACCACCTTCTCGATGATGATCGTCCAGGAGACCAGGGAGGCCAGGACCAGGAGGATCATCACCCCCTTCACGATCGGATCGGCCTGCAGGAAGAGGCCGAGGAAGGAGAAGTCGTGGCCGGCAGTCGCGGCGGGCGCGGTGGTCGGATCCATCTCGGCGGTCTCCGGGAGCAGGGATGTGGGGGAAGCGGCGGTCAGCGCACGAACGGCGCGGCGCCCTTGGCGGAGGACGGCTCGATGCGCTCGAGGCAGGATTCGCGGGTCAGGTCGTGCCCCTCGCAGGCCGCCACGTCGTTGAGCAGCACGCGGCCGACCTGGGCGCAGGGGGTGGGAGCGATCTCGAACTGGCGGAGCGCCGTCTTGCGAGCCGGCACCGGGCCGAGTTCGACCATGCTGCGCTTCTGCACCACGCCGTCGGTGTCGAAGGCGTAGAGGTCGAGGCGCAGCGACTTGATCGCGCCGCCCTTGCCGTTCTCGACGATCATCACCGCCTTGCAGGTGTCGCCCGCGGTCTCGAGCTTGTTCAGCTCGACGCGCAAAGGTGCGCCCGCGCCGGCCGGGGTCGCGGCCGCTTGCGTCACGGTCGCCTGGGCCCCGGTCGCCTGGGCCTCGGTCGCCTGGGTCCCGGTCGCGGCAGCGGGCTGAGCCGCGGCGGCGAGCAGCACCAGCGACGGGACGAGGCGGAAGGCCAGGCCGGGGATCCGACCCCGGCGCCGCGGCAACCCTTGCGTGAGCACGTCTCGAACTCCTCTGGACGGCGAACGCGAACGGGCCGTCCACGCGCGGACCGTCGTCCCTGGCGGGCGACGGCGCGACGCCGTTTGCGGCTCCCGCTCCTGTTCGTCGGACAAGGCCGGTTCCGGCCCGGGCAAGCCCCGGACCGCCGGCAGAGACGAACTAGCGAGGGGACCGGGCCGGATCAAGGCCGCCGGCGAAACTCAGAGGAATTCCAATCTGTTACACGGGCTAGGGAAGATTCGGCAATTTCGTTGCCGCCCGAACCTCTACTTCTTCGTGGTCTCCGGGGCGGCATCCGGCGACTTGGCCGGCGCCTTGCTCTCCGCCGGCTTGCCCTCGGAAGTCTTGCTGTCGGAACCCTTGCCCTCGAAATCCCTGCTCTCCTGGACCTTCGGCTTGCGGGCCTGCTCGACGGCCTCGGCCTTCTCCTCGTCGGTGTCGCCGCCCTGGTCGATCGCCCGCTCGGGATCGGCGATCAACCCGCGCAGGACCGCCAGGACCTGGGCGCAGACCTTCGGGTGCTTGTAGGTGTCGAGCACCACCGCGGCGTCGCGCAGGG
>NZ_JTHF01000051.1 GCF_001043895.1 Methylobacterium indicum | reverse complement strand
CGCGCTCCTGCCGCTGGCGCTGATCTGGTTCGGCCTCGGCCAGGGCAGCGTGGTCTTCGTCCTCGTCCACTCGGTGCTGTGGGCGATCGCGCTCAACACCCATGCGGGCTTCCGCTCGGTCTCGAACACGCTGCGGATGGTCGGGCTGAACTACGGCCTGCGCAACCTGTCCCTGGTGCGGGCGATCCTGATCCCGGCGGCCTTCCCCTCGATCCTCACCGGCCTCAAGGTCGGCTGGGCCTTCGCCTGGCGCACGCTGATCGCCGCGGAGCTGGTCTTCGGCGTCTCCTCGGGCTCGGGCGGGCTCGGCTGGTACATCTTCGAGAACCGCAACGCGCTCGAGACCACCAACGTCTTCGCCGGCCTGTTCACCGTCATCATGATCGGCCTCTTCGTCGAGAACGTGATCTTCGCCAACATCGAGAAGAAGACGATCCGCCGCTGGGGCATGCAGCACTGACGCCGACGCCCCCTGGACCTCCCGCGGCCCAGGGGGCAGAGATGCCCCGCGAGAACCACCACAAGAACCACGAAACCGGGAGGACCCCCATGTTCGCACGCAAGCTCCTCGGCCTCGCCGCCGGCGCCGCCCTGGCGCTGTCGCTCGGCTTCGCCCCGGCCCGCGCCGAGGTCTCGGAGATCCGCATCTCGAAGGGCTACGGCGTCCTCTACCTGCCGCTCTTCGTGATGCAGGAGAAGAAGTTCCTGGAGGCCCAGGCCGCCAAGGCGGGGCTCGGCGACGTCAAGGTGACCTGGCTGACGCTCGACGGCGGCAACGTCATCAACGACGCGATGATCGCCGGCTCGCTCGACATCGCCGGCACCGGCGCACCGGGGTTCCTCGCCCTGTGGTCGAAGGGCCGCGGCAGCCCGAAGACCGAGGTGATCGGCGTCTCGGGCATGTCGGCCACCGCCCTCGACCTCAACGTCAACAAGCCGGAGATCAAGTCCCTCGCCGACTTCACCCCGAAGGACAAGATCGCGATTCCCGGCATCAAGACCTCGCTCGCCGCGGTGGTGCTGCAGATGGCGGTGGCCAAGCAGTTCGGGCCGGAGAACTACACCAAGCTCGATTCGAGCACCGTCGGCCTGCCCCACCCCGAAGCGGTCGCGGCGCTGCTGTCCGGCAAGACCGAGATCGTCGGCCATTTCGCCTCGCCGCCCTTCACCAACGTCGAGCGCGCCGACCCGAAGGTCCGCACGATCCTCAAGGCGTCGCAGATCTTCGGCAACATCACCCTCGACGTGGTGTTCGCGCTCAAGCGCTTCACCGAGGCGAACCCGAAGACCACCCAGGCCTTCCTGGCCGCCCTCGACGAGGCCTGCGACTTCATCACCACCAACAAGGCCGAGACCGCCGAGATCTTCGCCCGCGCCTCGAAGGTGAAGGTGTCGCCCCAGGAGGTCGCTCAGATCCTCGAGGATCCCGACAGCAAGTTCTCGGCGACCCCGCACGGCATCATGGAGTTCGTCACCTTCATGAACCGGGCCGGCATCATGAAGACCAAGCCTGCCACCTGGCAGGAGCTGTTCATCCCGGCCCTGCGCGACCGCGCCGGCAGCTGAGGACGGTCCGCAAAGCGGCCCGAGAGAGCGGACTATAGTCACATCGCAGCCCCGCCGCGCGCCCGCGCGGCGGGGTTTTTTAACCTCCGGTTAAGCCTGTCAGTCCGTGATGGAGGCCATGCCGACTCACGCGACGACCGCCCCACCGACCCTCGATCCCCTCGATCCCCTCGAGGATGCCCGGGATCTCCAGGCCAGCATCGCGGCCCTGCGCCTCCTCCTGAAGGCTCAGAGCCGCCAGTTCGAGGCGATCGAACGCCGCCTCTCCCCGCCCGGCACCCCGGCCGAGACGGGCGCGCACCGCCTGCGCGCCCTGAAGGCCCGCCAAGCCTGAGGAAAGCAGGTCACACCGTCGGGGACACAACTTCGAAGTGCAGACTCGCGAGTCGCACACGCGGGTGACCAAGCCGTAACCGTGATCGACTCGGGAATGGACCACGCCCTCCCGCTCGGCGTTGTCCGGTTGACAGTGAGAGGAGAGGAAGCGTGGACACCTGTAGCGGGACGCCCGTCAGCCTGACCCTGGGTCGACGTAGGATCGAGGGTGTCCTGCGGGCCGTGGGAGAGACCGTCGACATGCCCGGCGAGCCGGGGCATCCGGGGCGACGGTTGCGCAACCTGATCCTCGATTTCGGGCCGGCCTGCGCCCCGGTCGAGGTCTGGCTCGCCGAGCCGCAGCCGCAAGGCTCCCCGGTCACCCCGCCCTGAGCCGACCGGCCCCGTCC
>NZ_JTHF01000506.1 GCF_001043895.1 Methylobacterium indicum | reverse complement strand
GTTGAAGCCGTCGGCGCCGTAGGCCTCGAAGCGCTCCTGGAGCGCGTCGGCGACATCCTCGGCGGTGCCGACGAGCGTCCAGTGCCCGCGGGCTCCAGCGATGCGAAGATAAAGGTCGCGGATCGACAGGTTCTCGCGTCGCGCCAGCGTCACCAGCAGCGCCTGCCGGCTCTTGCCCCCGTTCGTCTCCGGCACGTCCGGGACCGGCCCGTCCTCGGGGTAGCCCGTAAGATCGATGCCGAGCATCCGCTCGAGGAGCGAGCGGCCGACCACCGGATGGACCAAGGCCTGCACGGAATCGTACTTCGCTTGCGCCTCGCTCCGCGTGCGGCCGAGGAACGGCATCGCGCCCGGCATGATCTTGAGGTCGTCCGGCGCCCGGCCGTGGCGGGAGAGCCGCCCTTTCACGTCGGCGTAGAACGCGACCGCGTCCTCCAATGTGACTTGTGCGGTGAAGATCACCTCGGCGGTGCGGGCGGCGAGCGCCTTGCCGGCCTCGGAGGAGCCGGCCTGCACCACCACCGGGTGACCTTGCGGGGGGCGCGGGACGTTGAGGGGGC
>NZ_JTHF01000505.1 GCF_001043895.1 Methylobacterium indicum | reverse complement strand
CCAGGTCCCCGGCCCCGCAGCCTCGCGCCCTCTGGACGGCGCGCCTGTTCGAGGCGCGAAGCGCGGGCGGGGTGCGGGCGATCTGGTCGCCGGATTTCCGCCCCGAGGCGCTTCTGCCCGACGCGCGCGGGGCAGGCGCCCCGCCGCGAGGCCCCTGGAAGCCCTGGGCGATCCGCCGCTCGCTCGGCGGCCGGAGCCTGCCGGCGCAACTCGCCGAACTGGATGCGCAGCGCTTCCGCACCGGGCTCGACGCCAGTGACCGGCACGAACTCGTCGTGCTGAGTTCCGTCCCCGGCCTCCCGGTAATGGGCCGCCGCGGGCCGAAGGGTGAACTCGACCCGAAGGGCAGCCAGATCGATCCCCCGCCGGGCTTCCGGCTCGCCGACCTCAGGCTGGAGACGCTCGACGGCAAACCGGGCCAGGGGCGCGACTACAGCGCCATCTACGATCCCCGCGAGCTCTCGATCACCGAGCTGTCGCTGAGCGCGCTCGGGGGTTGCCTCAACCTCGACACCACCTTCGTGCCACCGGCTTCGGCGCGTAGGCTGGACGGCAGTGACCTGTTCGACGCCTTCACGGTCGAGCGCTGGCGCCAGCGC
>NZ_JTHF01000504.1 GCF_001043895.1 Methylobacterium indicum | reverse complement strand
GCTCTGCTCCCGCTCCACCCCCGCCGCCGCCATGGCCTCCCAGGCGCGTGCCAGCGAGCCGCCGAGGTCGATCCCCCGGCAGGCCTCCTCGACCACCACCGCCGCGAACCCCGCCTCCCGCGCGTCGAGGGCGCTCCAGCCGACGCAGTAATCGGTGGCGAGCCCGCACAGGAAGACCCGGGTCAGGCCGCGCTCGCGCAGGTAGCCGGCGAGCCCCGTCGGGGTGGTGCGGTCGGCCTCGCGGAAGGCCGAGTAGCTGTCGATTCCCGCCCGGTAGCCCTTGCGGATGATCAGCTCGGCATGGGGCAGGTCGAGCTTCGACGAGAGCTCCGCGCCCGGCGTGCCCTGGATGCAGTGTTCCGGCCACAGGACCTGCTCGCCATAGGGGAGCCGCACGGTCTCGAAGGGCTGCTTGCCCGGGTGGCTCGTCGCGAAGGAGGCGTGGCCGGCCGGGTGCCAGTCCTGGGTCAGGACGACGTGCCGGAAACGTCGCCCGAGCGCGTTGATCGGTCCGATCACCGCATCCCCGTCCGGCACCGCGAGGGCGCCGCCGGGCAGGAAATCGGCCTGGACGTCGATGACGAGGA
>NZ_JTHF01000503.1 GCF_001043895.1 Methylobacterium indicum | reverse complement strand
CGCTGCGAGCTGCCGATCACCCAGGTGGAGCTCGCCGATGCGCTCGGCCTTTCGGCGGTCCACGTCAACCGGACACTGCGCGAATTGCGCCAGGCCGGGCTGATCGACTGGCGCGACAAGTCCCTCGTTCTCCCGGATCTCGACGCCCTCACGGCCCTCGCCCGGTTCGATCCCGACTACCTTCACCTCGACTACGAGGGAGAGCGGTTCGAGGCCGGCGCCTGAACTGCGCCCCGTACCGTCGGCTCGGCGGGCGAGAACCACGGGCCCCCACGGCCCGTCCTTCCGCTCGCGTCGCCTGACGGGAGCGACGCTTCCCCCTCGTTGCGGCACACCCGGGACGGCGCCCGTCACCCGGCGCTGCCGCGCGCAGGGAACCCGGCGCCCGGTATGCCCGTTCTGCACCCGCGATGACAATACGCTGTCATCTCGACAGCCTGTAGCGAAACGATCGTGTCCGAGCAGATCACCCCTCCCGCCTCGTCCCGACCCGGCTCGGCCCCCGACAGCGGCCGCCGCGCGCTCACCGAACTGACGCTGGCGGTGTTCCGCCTCAACGGCGACCTGCTCACGGCCGGCGACGCCCTCGTCGACGATCTCGGGCTGACCAGCGCCCGCTGGCAGGTGCTCGGAGCGGTCGCGCTCTCGCCCGTGCCGCTGCCGGTGGCGCACATCGCCCGCAACATGGGCCTGACCCGCCAGGCGGTGCAGCGGGTCGTCGACGACCTGCACGAGGTCGGCTTCGTCCGGATCGATCCAAATCCGCACCACCGCCGCGCCCACCTCGTCGCCCTG
>NZ_JTHF01000502.1 GCF_001043895.1 Methylobacterium indicum | reverse complement strand
TGGGCTCGGGCACGGGACCTCCGTCACGCAAAGAACAAACGTGCGCACCCATCACGGGTCCGGCCGGGAATCAAGTCCGTCCTGCGAGCCGCGCCACCTCCTCCCGCAGCACGGGCAGGAGCTCGGCCTCGAACCACGGATGCTTCTTCAGCCACGGCGTGTTGCGCCAGGACGGGTGGGGCAGGGGCAGCAGCCGGGGTCGTCGGGACTCGGAAAAGATCTCGCGCCAGCGCGCGACCGTCTCGGTGAGCCCGCCGGGCCGGCGGCCGAGGTGCCAGGCCTGTGCGTACTGGCCGATCAGCAGCACCAGTTCCAGGTTCGGCAGGCCGGCGAGCAGGGGCTCGCGCCAGGTCTCGGCGCATTCGCGCCGCGGCGGCAGGTCTCCGCCCTTGGCATCGTGGCCGGGAAAGCAGGCGCCCATCGGCACGATCGCGATCAGGTCGGGATCGTAGAAGGCCGGCTCGTCGAGGCCGAGCCACTCGCGCAGGCGCTTGCCGGAAGGATCCTGGAACGGGATGCCGCTCTGGAACGCCCGGTTGCCCGGCGCCTGGCTGGCGATGCAGATCCGGGCCCGGGACGAGCCCTGCACGATCGGCCGCGGCACGGCCCCCCCCTTCCCGTGGAGCCGCGGCCGATCGTGCAGGGCTCGTCCCGGGCCCGGATCTGCATCGCCAGCCAGGCGCCGGGCAACCGGGCGTTCCAGAGCGGCATCCCGTTCCAGGATCCTTCCG
>NZ_JTHF01000501.1 GCF_001043895.1 Methylobacterium indicum | reverse complement strand
CGGGTGCTCGATGTCGGCGCGGAGGGAGCCCCGGGACCCCCATAGGGGGAACTGTGATCCGCCGGTACGCGGGTGGCGTGTGACGTGCGTGACCCCTGGGGTTTGCTACGGAGGTTGGCCCCTATCCCGCCGGGACCTCGTCCAGCGTGTCGAACCGCTCCACCTCCACGACATCCGCCGGACCGTAGCGGAACAGCGCGAAGTTGCCGTTGGGGTTCTCGCAGCGTCCTTTGGAAACGATGTCCGCGTTGGCGGCCGGGAAGGCGGTGTCGCGAGGGGGCATGACGGCTCCTTGCCGGTGGGCCCACGGCTTCCTCCCCGGCTTGCGATGGTGGGAAACTTGGTGGGACCGCGTGCAGCCGAAGGCCCGCGCGTTCGGTGTCTGTTCCCCGGATGGGCTCACAGCGGGGCGCAGAGGCGCCGCGCCGCTGGAGCGAAAAACTATTGCATTTCAGGAGGTTGGCGGCGCCAGGAGTGGCGACCCCGGTAGGGCTCGAACCTACGACCTGCCGCTTAGAAGGCGGCTGCTCTATCCAGCTGAGCTAC
>NZ_JTHF01000500.1 GCF_001043895.1 Methylobacterium indicum | reverse complement strand
CGGTCCCGATCGAGAGCGCCGACGGCGCGATCCGCGAGTGGGTCGGCACCATGGCCGACATCGACGAGCAGGTCCGGGCGCAGGAGGCTCTGCGCACCAGCGAGGAGCGGCTGCGCCTCGCCATGGCGGCGGCCGAGATGATGAACTGGGACATCGACCCGGCGACCCGGGAGGTCACCTGCTCGGAGATCGGCGAGAGCCTGATGGGCGTGACCACCGGTCCGCTCGACGAGTTCCTGGCGATGATCCTGCCCGACGATCTTCCCACCGTGCTCGCCAGCCTCGAACCGGCCCTGCGCGGCGAGGGCATCTACGACGCGCAGTACCGGATCGTCGACCACGAGGGGCGAGTGCGCTGGCTCTCCGCCCGCGGCAGCCTCGTGCGGACGCCCGGCGGCGGCTCCCGGCTCATCGGGGTCGCCTGCGACATCACCCGGCGCTACCCGGATCCGGCCATCGCCGGACCGCTGCGCCTGTCGGCCTGACCCCGGGCGTACGGCCTCGGGGCTTCGCGGGGTCGCCGTCCGGCCTCACGCGGCGGCCTTGGCCGGGCGCGGCCCGCGGGGCGGTGCGGCGCGCTTGCGCGGCGGCTTCGCGGCGGGGGGCGGGGCTGCCGCGGCGCGGACGGGCGCCCGTTCGGCCGCGCGCTCGCTCCCTTGCGCGCCCCCATGCCACCAGCCCTGCCAGCTCCAGCCGCCGGGCCCGGTGACGGCGTAGAGC
>NZ_JTHF01000050.1 GCF_001043895.1 Methylobacterium indicum | reverse complement strand
GTTCCGGTACTACGATCCGCTAGCAGTACAATACGTCTCCCCGGACCCGATCGGGCTAGCAGGGGGTATGAGATCGCCTGGGTATGTTTTTAATCCTTCTAAATTTGTAGATCCACTTGGTCTTGCGGTTCTTTATCGATCTATGAGTGAGGCTGAATACGCAGGTATATTGAAAACAGGAAATTGGAGCACCGCCGGAACGATGGAGGGTAAGTGGTTCGCAACAACATATGATGACGCAGTAAAATGGGGATCGGATATGGGGCATGGCAGCGACAAATTCGTTGTCGCACAAGTGACAGTCCCCGACCGTGTTGCGCAAAATGCCTTTTCTACAAAAAGTCTTGACAATATAGGCCCCGCAAAATATGTCGATATCGACACGCTAAATAGATCGAATTCGCGAATAACTTGGACGAGGACTATATGTTGCAAATAAAAGATATGTGGCACAACATTGCGATTGACTGGACGCCTTCTGAAAATGGGGGCCGCAAATCGATCCCACCTGCAGATCGCTATTTTTGCGTGTCGAAATTTCCTAATGATAAAACTCGCGGAGGAACTTGGAGCGTCGAATTTGTATTATTGCAGCATGATTTAAACAAAAGCCCGCCCAAAAGCATCGGGAGGTGTAGATTTCTCACGACAGACGCGCCACAAAATAATTTTAAGCAATTTAGTAATTTTGAGATATACGAAGGACCTAAATTAGTAGGGAAAGTAGATATATTGAGCGATTAGTGCCGACTCGACGGCGGCGGTGCATTGAGAGGCCGGCTGGGCGGCTTGGCACTGGAGGATACGCCGGCTACGATTGAGGCAGTTTTAGTGTGCCCGATCCGATTCCAGGGGCAGTGGCAGGACGCCGAGACGGGGCTCGTCTACAATCGGTTCCGGTACTACGATGCGCTGACAGGGCAGTATGTATCGTCAGATCCAATCGGGCTGGCAGGAGGGTTCAGGGGGCAAGGCTACGTTAGGCAGCCGGCATCTTGGATTGATCCTCAAGTTCTAGCCTGTTGCACCCCTCGTTATGATGAAGTCGCCAAAAAATATGGTGGAACACGAGTCGAAGGCGGATATAAATTCTCAACACAGCGTCAAGCTATGCAGGCCGCATCAGAAATGACTGGAGATCTTGGGTCAAATCCAGTAACCACCCGCCGACAAGATTTTCGGGGTGGGCCATGGTCATGGCAAGACAACCCAGGTGTCATTGGCCGCCAAAGCCAAGACAATCTGGTTGGATGGCGCAACGACAGCCTTGGTCATCCGAATCTGGGGATGGGACCACACGTCAATGTCTGGACACGCGACGGTGGGAACGCGCATCTTTTTTATTAAGGAAGAGCTATGATCGTGCGCTGGACAATGCAATCTGATTCAAATAAATCATGGACAACACTAAGATACGACGAAGAAAAAATCTCCGATGGCGCGATGATTAATAAAGATGGCGAGGAAGCAGTTGTAGTTTATCGTGAAGATTTTGAAGATAAATGTATAATAACCTTGATACCCGCCGAGAGGAGGAAAATTAATAAAGATTACAAAGGACGAGTAATAAAATCAGATGTGATTGATAAGGGAAGATATTTCTTTATTGTTAAAAGTTTTTTAGATTCAAATGAATATGTGTCGAGATTTTCATATTCTATCGAAGAAATATACCAAATTATCCGAACATATTCTACGTTTTCTTTTGAAAAAGCAGTCTTTTTTGCCACAAAAAAAGGTATAATATTAGATCAAATTGACAAAGATAATTTAATTGATTGACGTATTTTATTTGAATTATTCTCCAACATAGTGCGACCGAGCGGCGCATCGGCGAGCGGCTGGTGGCGACGGCCTACGACCCGCTCGGGGCGCTGTCGGGGCTGGCGATCGGGGAGCGGGCGCCGTTGCGCATCACCCGCGACGCCGCCGGCCGGGAGGTGCTGCGCGAGAGCGCGGCGGGGTTCCGGCTGGCGCAGGCCTGGGACGCGGTGGGCCAGCTGACGCGGCAGCGGGGCGGGCGCGAGCCGGGCCTCGTGGGGATGCCGCCGGGGCCGGGGGTGGAGCGGGCCTATGCGTGGTCGCGCGACGTCGCCCCGCGGGT
>NZ_JTHF01000005.1 GCF_001043895.1 Methylobacterium indicum | reverse complement strand
TGGCACGACGGCAAGCCCTTCACCTCCGCGGACGTGCAGTACACCGCGATGGAGATGTGGAAGAAGTACCTGAACTACGGCACCCAGCTCCAGCTCTACCTGGAGGCCGTCGACACCCCCGACGCCCACACGGCGGTGTTCCGGTACTCCCGGCCGATGCCCCTCGACCTGCTGCTGCGGGCGCTCTGCGACCTCGGCTACGTCGCGCCCCGGCACGTCTTCGAAGGCACGAACGTGCTCGAGAACCCGGCCAACACCGCGCCGATCGGCACCGGGCCGTTCAAGTTCGTGTCCTACGAGCGCGGCCAGCACGTCATCGCGGAGCGCAACCCGACCTACTGGCGCGAGGGTTTTCCCTATCTCGACCGGATCGTCTGGCGCTTCATCACCGACAAGGCGGCGGCCTCCGCGGCGCTCGAGACCGGCCAGGTCCAGCTCTCGACCTACAACGCGCTGGCGCTCGCCGACCTCGACCGGCTGAAGACCGATCCGCGCTTCACCGTGTCGAGCAAGGGGCTGGAGGCCAACGCCTTCAACAACACGCTCGAATTCAACACCCGCCGCAAGGAGCTCGCCGACGTGCGGGTGCGCCGGGCGATCGCGCACGCCATCGACGTGCCGTTCTTCATCGAGAACTTCATCTACGGGCTCGGCAAGCCGGCGACCGGGCCGATCCCGTCCTCCTCGACGGCGTTCTACCCGGACAACCCGGTCCCCTACCCGTTCGACCCCAAGAAATCCGCGGCACTCCTCGACGAGGCCGGGTTCAAGCGCGGCGCAGGCGGCACCCGCTTCTCGCTGAAGCTCGTGCCGATCATGAACGGCGAGGACGTGCCGCTCCTCGCCACCTTCATCCAGCAATCGCTCCAGGCGGTCGGGATCAAGGTCGAGATCGTCAACCTCGACACGGCCGGCGCCCTCTCCACCGTCTACCGCGACTGGAACTTCGACCTCGCCACCGGCTGGCACCAGTACCGGGGCGATCCCGCGGTCTCGACCACCGTGTGGTACCGCTCCGGCTCGCCGAAGGGCGCGCCCTGGACCAACCAGTACGGCTGGCAATCCGACCTCGTCGACCGTCTCACCGACCAGGCGGCGAGCGAGCTCGACCCGGTGAAGCGCAAGGCGCTCTACGCCCGCTGGGTGCAGGCGGTGAACGACGAGATCCCGGTCTGGATGATGACCGAGCGCACCTTCCTGTCGGCGACGAGCAAGCGCGTGCACGGCGACCACAACACCCCGCGCTGGGGCTCGGGTGATTGGCACGACACGTGGATCGAGGCGTGACGACCCCGTTCGCGAGGCACGCCGCCCCGACCCAGGCCAGCTCATGACCATCCTCCTCCTGGCGCTGCGCCGCCTCGCCGCCAGCCTGCCGACGCTGCTCGTCATCCTGGCGGGGCTCTTCCTGCTGCTCCAGCTCGCCCCCGGCGACACCGTGGATGCCCTGATGGCCCAGATGGGCGGCGGCGACCCGGCGACCGCCGAGGAGCTGCGCCGTTACTACGGGCTCGACCTGCCGGCGGCGGCGCAACTCGGGCGCTACCTGTGGCGGCTGGTGCAGCTCGACCTCGGCCAGTCGGCGATTTACGGCAAGCCGGTCGCGACGGTGATCGCCGAGCGGCTGCCCGTGACCCTGCTGCTGATGGGCGCCTCCCTCACCCTCGCGTTCCTCGGCGGGACGTTCCTCGGCGTGCTGGCGGCGCGGCGGATCGGGCAATGGCCCGACACCCTGATCTCGACGCTCGGGCTGATGTTCTACGCCACGCCCTCGTTCTGGTTCGGCCTGATGGGGATCGTGCTGTTCGCGATCCATCTCGGCTGGCTGCCGGCCGGCGGTTTCGAGGAGGTCGGGGCCGGCTATACCGGTCTCGCCCACGTCCTCGACGTCGCCCGTCACCTCGTGCTGCCGACCCTGACGCTCGCGCTCGTCTTCCTCGCCACGTATCTGCGGATCATGCGCGCCTCGATGCTGGAGGTGATGAGCCTCGACTACGTCCGCACCGCCCGCGCCAAGGGGCTGGGCGAGACCGGGATCATCGTGCGCCACGCCCTGCGCAACGCGCTTCTTCCCATGGTGACCCTGGTGGGTCTCCAGGCCGGGACGATGCTGGGCGGCTCGGTGGTGGTCGAGAGCGTGTTCGCGCTGCCCGGCCTCGGGCGGCTCGCCTACGAATCGGTGGTGCAGCGCGACCTCAACACCCTGCTCGGCATCGTGTTCGTGTCGGCGCTCCTCGTCATCACGGTGAACTTCTTGGTCGATCTGATCTACGGCCGGCTCGATCCGCGCATCGCGGCGGGGCGCTGACGCGATGGCGGCCCTTCGGCGCTACGCACGCAATCCGGCGGCCCTCCTGGGCGCCGTGCTCCTCCTCCTCGTGATCGCGGTGGCGTTGTCCGCGCCCCTGCTGTTTCCCAAGGACCCGCTCGGCCTCGCCGGCCGGCCGCTGCAATGGCCCTTCGTGAACCCGAAGGTCTGGCTCGGGACGGACGCGAGCGGGCGCGACATCGCCGCCCAGATCTTCCACGGCGCCCGGGTCTCGCTCCTGATCGGCCTCGTCGCGACGGTGATCGCGATCGCGATCGGCATCGCGGTCGGCGCGGTGGCGGGCTTCTACAGCGGCCTCGTCGACGACGTCCTGATGCGGGTGACGGAAGCGTTCCAGACCCTGCCGAACTTCCTGCTGCTCCTCGTGCTCGTCGCGGTGTTCGGCTCGGACATCACCACCGTCACGGTGGCGATCGGCCTCGTCTCCTGGCCGGCCCCGGCGCGGCTGACGCGGGCGGAGTTCCTGACCCTGCGCAACCGCGAATTCGTCCAGGCCTGCCGGGTGCTCGGCATGGGCGATGCCCGCATCATCGCCCGGGAGATCCTGCCCAACGCCCTGCCGCCGGTGATCGTCTATGCCAGCGTGGTGATGGCGGTGGCGATCCTGCTCGAGAGCGCGCTCGCCTTCCTCAACCTCTCGGACCCCAACGTCGCCTCCTGGGGCAACCTGATCGGTGCCGGGCGCGGCGTGCTGCGCACCCAATGGTACGTCTCGGCGATTCCGGGCGTCGCGATCCTGGTGACGGTGCTCGCCGTATCCCTGGTCGGCCAGGGCCTCAACGACGCCCTCAACCCCCGCCTGCGCGGCCCCGCGCCCGTGAAGGCCCCGGCATGAGCGAACTTCTCTCGGTCAAGAACCTCTCGGTCCGCCTGCCGCCGGGGGCCGACCGGAGCCACGCGCTTTCCGACGTTTCCCTCACGCTCGCGGCCAACGAGATCCTGTGCGTCGTCGGCGAATCGGGTTCGGGCAAGTCGGTGCTCGCCAACACGGTGATGCGGCTCCTGCCCCCCGGCGTGCGGCCCGATGCCGGCGCGGTGCTGTTTCAGGGCCGCGACCTCGTCGGCGCGTCGGAAGCCGAGATGCGGCGCCTGCGGGGGGCCAAGATCGGCATGATCTTCCAGGAGCCGATGACGGCCCTGAACCCGCTGCGCCGGGCCGGCGACCAGATCGCCGAGACCTTCCGCATCCACACGAGGCTCGGGGCCCGGGCGATCCGGGACAAGACCCTGGCGCTGCTCGACGAGGTGCGGATGCCGGACCCGCGCGCCGCGCTCCGGGCCTATCCGCACGAGCTCTCGGGCGGCCAGCGCCAGCGGGTGATGATCGCCATGGCGCTCGCCCTGGAGCCCGCGCTCCTCATCGCCGACGAGCCGACCACCGCGCTCGACGTGACGACGCAGGGGCGCATCCTGGCGCTGATCCGCGAGATCCAGGCGCGGCGCGGCATGGGCGTGCTGTTCATCACCCACGATTTCGGGGTGGTGGCGGAGATCGCCGACCGGGTCGCCGTGATGCAGGCCGGACGCCTCGTCGAGGAGGGCCCGGCCGACGCCGTGCTGAACCGGCCGCAGGCGCCCTACACGCGGGCGCTGATCGGCGCGGTGCCGCCGCTCCTGCCCCGCGCCCCGCGCCCCGGCACCGACGCCGCGCCGATCCTGACGATCGAGGGCGTCTCGAAGACCTACCGCAAGGGCGGCGGCTTCCTCTCCGGCCGTCCCCGGGTGACCCACGCCGTGCGGGACGTGAGCCTGTCGCTGCCCCGGGGCACGACGCTCGGCATCGTCGGCGAATCGGGTTCCGGCAAGTCGACGCTCGCCCGCTGCATCGTCCGCCTGCTCGATCCCGAGACCGGCACGATCCGGCTCGGCGATACCGGCGCCGGTCCCGTGGACCTGGCCTCGCTCTCGCGCCGGGCGATGCGGGCCGAGGCCCGCCGGGTGCAGATGGTCTTCCAGGACCCCTTCGCCTCGCTCAACCCGCGCCGCCGCGCCGGCGAACTGGTGGCGCAGGGGCCGATGCTGCTCGGCGTCTCCCGCGCCGACGCCATGGCGAAGGCCCGCGAGCTCTTTGGCCTCGTCGGGCTCGATCCCGCGGCGATGGACCGCCTGCCGCATGAATTCTCCGGCGGCCAGCGCCAGCGGATCGGGCTCGCCCGGGCGCTGGCGCTGGAACCGGATCTCCTGGTCGCCGACGAGCCGGTCTCGGCCCTCGACGTGTCGGTCCAGGCCCAGGTGCTGGCGCTGCTCGACGGTTTGCGCGACCGCCTCGGCCTGTCGATGCTGTTCATCACCCACGACCTGCGCGTCGCCGGCCAGATCTGCGACCGGATCGCCGTGATGAAGGACGGTGCCGTCGTCGAGGCCGGCCCGACCGCGGAGGTCTTCTCCGCCCCGCAGGCCGCCTATACCCGCGCCCTCCTGGATGCGGTGCCCGGCCGCGGCTGGATCCCCGGCCGTGCTCCGATTCCCGCCGCCGTGTCGGCCGTCTGAAGAGGAAACCCGATGTCCCTCACCCTCGACCACCTGGTGATCGCGGTCGCCGACCTCGACGCGGCCTTCGCGGATTACTCCAGCCTCGGCTTCACGGTGATCCGCGGCGGCGAGCACCAGAACGGCGTCACCCACAACGTGCTGGTGGTGCTGGAGGACGGCGCCTACCTGGAGCTGATCGCCTTCAAGAAACCCGAGCCCGGCAACCGCTGGTCGGAGGTCTACCACCGCGCCGGCGAGGGCTTCCTCGACCACGCGCTCCTGCCCGGCGACATCGACGCCGACGTGAAGGCGGCGCAGGGGCGCGGGCTCGACATCGCGGATCCGGTGGCGGGCGGCCGCTTCCGGCCGGACGGCGCGCGGCTCGACTGGAAGACCGCCCGCGCGCCGGGCTCCGACGTGCCGTTCCTGTGCGGCGACGTCACGCCCCGCTCCTTGCGCGTGCAGGAGGGCGACGTGCGCCGGCACGACAACGGCGTCACCGGCGTCGCCTCCGTCACGGTGGCGGTGCGCGACGTCGAGGCCTCCCGCGCCCGCTACGCCGCGCTGCTGGGCACCGGGGCCGACGCGCCGGTGGTGGAGGCCGAGATCCTGGGCGGCCCGGCCCGCACCGCGACCCTGCCGCTCGGCCCCCGCACCACCGTCACCCTGGCGAGCCCGTCGGGCACGGATGGCGCCCTGGCCCAGGCGCTGGCGAGCCGCGGCGAAGGCCCGGTGGCCGCCGTGTTCCGGGGCAAGACGACCGGCAACCTCGATCCGCGCCTCGCCCACGGCGCGCAGCTCGCCATCACGACGGCCTGACGACTCCCTGCGCCGAGCCGGCCGCTTCGGCGGCACCGGCGACGCGGGCACATCCGGCGGAGCGCGTGCCGCCCGTCAGGACGTCCGGCGGCTCTCCGGTGCCCGAGGCACCTCGTCGGCCGCGAGGTGGCGGCCGATCTCCATCAGCAGCATGTCGGCGAGGCGCCGCAGGAACGGATCGTGCCAGTCGTCGACCGCGCGGCGGACGGCGAGGCCGTGCTCCGCGGCGCGTTCGAGGGGATGCGCTTCGGCGCCGGTCAGGTCGATCACGACGCCCCGCCCTTCCGTCGGCCGACCCGCCGCATCGTGGGCGCAGCGGCCGCAGGACAGGACCCAGCGGATCCGACCCCCGGGTGCGAGCAGGCGATAGGGCACGACGTAGGACCCGCCCTCCTCCGCCGCCCGGCGGATGCGGGCCACCACCGTCCCGCGGTCGTCCGGATGGATGCAGTCGAAGAGGACCGGGACCGGCGTGCCGCCGCGCAGGCGAGCGGGATCGACTCCGTAGAGAGCCGCCATGCGGTCGTCGCCGCACAGGATGTCGGTACCGATGTCCCATTGCCAGGTCGCGACCGCGTCCGACGCCGCGGAGGCCGCCGCCAGTGCACCCGGCGGAGGCTCGTTCCATTCCGTCCCTCGTCCCCGCACGCACGACCTCCGCCGATTTCGCGATCACGGGCGGGCGTTGTCCGCACCGGGCGCTGCAACCTCAGCGAGTGCAAATATTATTATACTAATCTATCGTCAAGCGTCGATGGACTCATGGTTGGCTGAACCAATCCATCGCCCGCAACCTTGACGGACGGGCCAGAGTTGTCAGGTTTCGTACGCATGGGCCCCGACCGGCGATAGGCTGGATCTTTCTTCCGGCGTCCGCCTTACATTCTGGCAGGGCAACCCAAGACTGCTCTGTTGAAAGACTGCTTTCCCAAACGTCAGGACCGTGCGATCCAGGGCCGTCCCGGTCCATTCCTCCCGAGCTGCATGCTTCCCTCCGCCGATCCGTCCCAGGTCGATTCGACCGCCCACATCATCCAGGTCGCCCTGACCCCGGTATTCCTGCTCTCCGGCATCGCGACGCTGCTCAACGTCTTCTCGACCCGCCACGCCCGCATCGCCGACCAAGTCGAGAAGCTCGCCGACCGCATCGCCGAGCGGCCCGGCGACCAGGCGAGGCTGCGCGACCTGCGCCGGCGCAGCCTCGCCCTCGACGTGGCGGTGGTGATCGCGGCGCTCGGCGGGGTGGCGATCTGCGGCGCGGTGCTCACCCTGTTCCTCGGCACCCTGCGCGACGCCGCGGTGGCGAGCCTGCTGTTCAGCCTGTTCGGGGCCGCCATCGTCTGCACCCTGGCCTCCCTCACCGCCTTCGCGGTCGAGATGATGCTGGCGAGCCGGACCGTGCGCTCCGAAGTGGCCGAACGACAGGACGAGGAGGGCGAGCGGTCCCGTTGAGCGCGGAACCCTCGTCGGGCCGGACGGTTCCCCGAAGACTGGTTTGACTGCGTCACGGAGCCCGCCATGCCGACCGAACTCCCCAACGAGCGCGCCCTGCGCGAGCCCGGCACGATGGAGCTCGACCCGTCCGGCGACGGCCTCGCCCTCGACGAGACCCGCCGGTTGATCGCCTCGAACAAGGTCGAGGGCACGGCGGTCTACGACCGCAAGGGCGAGCATCTCGGCAGCGTCTACAACTTCATGGTCGACAAGGTGACGGGCCAGGTCGCCTACGCGGTCCTGTCCTTCGGCGGTTTCCTGGGCTTCGGCGAGCACCATCACCCGGTGCCCTGGAAGGCCCTGACCTACGACGTGCGCCTGGGCGGCTACGTCATCGACATCGATCCCGGCACGCTGGCCGAGGCGCCGCGCCACGGCCCGGACGAGGATCCGTTCACGGACCCGGCCTATGGCGGGCGCCTCGACGACTATTACGGCGGCCGCGCGCCGACGATCTGAAGGAGCGATCTGAGGGCTGGCATGTCCGAGGGCGGGCAGGACGAGGATCGACCGGGCGACGCGAGCGCCCCCGAGGGCGAGGTCGCCCGCGGGGCGGGCTTCGCGGTGGCGCCCGGCACCGCCAAGCGCCCCGGCGTGCTCGTGGCGATGCCATTCGACCGTGCGCTCCTCGCCCGCTTCAAGGAGAGCTTTCCGACCGCCCGCTGGCGGCGCAAGCTGCGGCGCTGGTTCGTGCCCGGCACCACCGCCGAGCAGCGGGCCGATGCCTGGATTGCCCGCGAGATCTCGGCGCTCGACGCCTACGGCGACGACAAGGGCCGGGACGCCTACGCCTTCGAGCCGCTGGAGAGCCGCTATCTCGACGCCGCTCCCGAGGCGCTGCTGGTCCGCACGCCCTATTCCCGCAGGGTGGTCGACACCCTGCGCACCATCCCGTTCGCCGCCTGGGCGCCGGAGATCCGGGCCTGGCGGGTGCCCTGGCGTTCCTACGAGGCGTTGAAGGACGCCTGGGGGGCGATCGAGGAAGCGGCCGCCGCGAACGAGCCCGAGGCGAGACGCGCCCGGCGCGAGGCGACCCGCGATCCCGCCGCCGAGGCGGAGCGCCGCCGCCGGCGCCATCCGGTGCCGCGCGGCGATCCCCCGCCCCTCGGGGCGGCGGTCGAGGCGGCCGGCGCCGGGGTGGTGGTGTTCGAGGCGCTGGACGACGCCCCCCTGGCCGAGACGGAGGCCCTGGCCCATTATCCCGCCGTCACCGCGCCGGGACCGCTGGTCTGGGCCTGGTGGCGGATGCCGACCTTCGGGGAACTCGCCGAGACGGTACCGGCTGCCGCCGCCGACGCTCCCGACCGCGGCTGGTGGCCGGCGACCCGCGCCGGTCTCGAGGAGCGCCGGCGGCGCCTGCGGGAAAACACCCGGGCCCGGGAAACGAGGGTGAAGAAGGACGCCCGGGCGAAGCGGGCCGTCATGCCGGCCGGGATGGATCCCGGCGATCCGTGACGCTGCCGCGCCCCGCGAGGCGCGTGTCCGTGTGGACCAGTCGAGAGGCCGCGCCCGACGTCAGTTGTCGCCCTTGACGCCGTCGCAGCTGGTTTCCTGGGCGGCGCAGATGCCGCGCACCCACATCCGCTTCTCGTCCTGCGGCGTGCCGTAGGCGATCTGCGCCCATTCACCGAGGCAATCGGTGACGGCCAGCCAGTCCCTCGGATGGGAGAGTTCGCCGAACCTGTAGACGACCTCGGAAGCGGGATCGGGCTTTGCGAAGCCCTTGTAGGTCTGGAGGCCGAAATAGATGGCCCGGCCCGGGATCCAGCCCGTCACGTCCAGGGGCACCTCCTCGACGTCGTCCTCCTTGACGGTCTGCACGTAGACGTTCGCGATCCGGAACCAGCCGCCATCGGCTTCGACGATCGAGAATTCCGGCCCGCGCCCGGAAAAGAGGCCGCCCTCGTAATCGACAGCGGGCGGCAGCCGGCCGACGATCGGGGCCCCGGGCGACGGGCCGGCCCGCACCGGCACTCCCCCCGCCTCCGTGACGATCGACCATCCGCCGATCGTGCAGCCGTTGGATGCTGCCGCAGCGAAAGCGGGCATCATCCCGATCGTCAGGACCGAAATCGCAAGCAGAGATCGGGTCATCGCGCGCAGTCCGGGGCGTGGCGCAGCCGTCGCGCGACACCCTATGGGACGCGCCGAGCAACGCAATCCACCGTTCCGGCGGAGATCGTCGTCCGGCGCGAAGTCGTCGTCCCGTGTGCGGACGGGCCCCGGACACCCGGATTCCCGTGCGCGCGGGGCATCGCATCGTCGCCGGGCGCGGGCGCCGCCCGGCGGGGCGGTCCGGGGACTTCGCGCGAGGCGGACTCCCCCGAAGCCGTGCCCGATCGCATCGCAACCGGGCACGGCTTCAGAACTTCGACTTGAAAGTCTTTGGCTTCAAAGTCTTCGGCTTCAAAGCTTTTTCCCTCGACGAGCCGGTGCCCGCCTCGCCGGAAGAGGCTCTAAGCAGACTTGCGTTGGCAGGCCAACGCTTCGCCCGCTTAGGTTCTTGTTTTGTCGCAGATTTTTGGCGCCGAACCGGTAACCACTTCGGCGAAATCTGCTTAGAACTTGCCGCCGAGGCCGACCGAGCCGCCCGAGCCGATGGTCGGCGAGAAGCCGCCGTTGCTGCCGCTGGGGCCGCCCTCGCCCTCGATCTCGTCGCGGCGGATGCGGCGGGGCGGAGCGCTCAGGGTGTCGCCAGACGCGCGGGTGCTCGTCGGGACGTTGAGACGGCGGGTCGGCTCGGTCGCGGCCTGCGCGAGGTCGCCGTTGCTGCGGGCCGGCAGCTTCACGTCGCCGCGCAGGGAGGGCGGCGGACCGACATCGCCCGCCGGCAGCACGCCGCCGACCTGGCCGAGGGGATTGTTGATGCAGCCGCCCGCGAGCGCGGCCACGGCCGCGACGAGGCAGGCTCTGGACAGGACGGACATCGGCACTTCCCACATCTGACGTCAGGGGCGCTCCCGCATCGAACGGGGCGCGGCGTTGCAGGAAGCTCTAATGGCCGGGGCCCCCGAAGGCCAGCGGCCCCGCTCGTCCGCCGGGGAACTCCGGCGCTTTGCCGGGCTTTCGTGCCTGGCGGCAACAGACGAAGGGCGTTTCCCCGTGATCCGAAACCTGATCTTCGACATCGACGGGACCCTGCTCGACAGCGTCGACCTGCATGCCGCGGCCTGGGCGGAGGCCTTTCGCCACTTCGGAATCGCGGTCTCGCCGGACGAGGTCCGCGGCCAGATCGGCAAGGGCGGCGACCAGCTGATGCCGGTCTTCGTGCCGAAGGAGCGCCTGGAGCGCGACCGCGAGACCATCGAGACGTTCCGTTCGACGTTGTTCACCGACGAGTACCTGCCGAAGGTCCGGCCCTTTCCCGGCGTGCGCGCCCTGTTCGAGCGCCTGAAGGCGGAGGGACACGTCCTGGCGCTCGCCTCCTCGGGCAAGGCCGACGAGGTCGAGCGCTACCAGGAGATCGCCGGCATCCGCGACCTCGTCGACGTCGCGACCAATTCCGACGAGGCCGACCGCTCGAAGCCGCATCCGGATATCTTCGAGGCCGCCCTCGGGAAACTCGGCCATCCCGCCAAGGGCCAGGCCGTGGTGATCGGCGATTCGCCCTACGATGCCGAGGCCGCGGTGAAGGCCGGGCTGCCGGTGATCGGCGTCCTGTGCGGCGGCTTCCCGGAGGCGCAGCTCGGCGAGGCCGGTTGCACCGCGATCTATCGCGACCCGCAGGACCTGCTGGACGGCTACGACAGCTCCATCCTGCGGCGCGGAGTGCCGTAGGGGCGCCGGCGGGGGGATGTCTTGCCGGATGGGATCCATCGTGCGAATCGTGCGGATCTCGTGCCGACAGGATACGGTTCATTGCCCGGCCCGCGCCGCCTCGCCGCCCTGCCCCTGGTCTCCCTGGCCGTCGGCCTGCCGACGTCCGTCCTCGCGCAGCAGTCGGCGCCCCCGAGCGCCGACGCCTCGGACTTCGCCCGGATGGAGGCGGCCCAGAACGCCGCCAACGCCGTCGCGGGCCCCCGCACGGTGCCGGGCCGGCGCATTCCGGTGCCGGGCACGGTGAGCCCCGAATTCCAGGCCGCGATCGCGGCGCCCTACCGGGTGCCGGCCTGGAACGCCGATCCGGGCAGCGCCGCGGAGTGGAAGGCGCTGGTGGCCAAGCTCGCGGCCCAGACCGCCGCGCCGCTTCCGGCCCTGCGCGAGCGCCTCGGCGTCGTCTCGACCCCCGAGGTGATCGGCGGGGTCAAGGCCTGGATCGTCGCCCCCAGGGAAGTGCCGGAGCGCAACCGCCACCGGCTGCTCGTCCACATCCATGGCGGCGGCTATGTCTACAACCCGGGCGAGGCCGGCACCCTCGAGGCGGTGCTGATGGCGGCCTTCGGCGGCTTCACGGTGATCTCGTTCGATTACCGCATGCCCCCGGACGCCCCCTACCCGGCGGCGATGGACGACGCCATGGCGGTGTGGAAGGCCGCGCTCGCCCTGCAGCCCGCCGCCAACATGGCGGTGTTCGGCACCTCGACCGGCGGCGGCATGGCGCTGGCGCTGATGCTGCGGGCGAAGCGCGAGGGGGTGCCGCTCCCGGCCGCCATCGCGCCGGGCACGCCGTGGTCCGACCTGACCGAGACCGGCGACAGCTACAAGGCCAACGAGTGGCTGGACAACGTGCTGGTCTCCTACGACGGCGTCCTGACCCGGGCGGCGAAGCTCTACGCCGCCGGCCGCGACCTGCGCGACCCGCAGCTCTCGCCGATCTACGGCGACCTGCGCGGCCTGCCACCCACCATCCTGACCACCGGCACCCGCGACCTCTTCCTGTCGAACACCGTGCGCACCCACCGCAAGCTGCGCCAGGCCGGGGTCGAGGCCTCGCTCCAGGTGTTCGAGGGCATGAGCCACGCCCAGTACCTGTTCAACCCGGACGCGCCGGAGACCCGCGAGGCCTTCGGCGAGATCGCGGCCTTCCTCGACAAGCATCTCGGGACCGAGCCCAGAAAACCGTGAGGACGGCGTGAGGGGCGCCCTGCGCGCGCCTCACGTCCGCCGAAACGGGCTCACGCGGCCCGCACGTTGTCTAGGAAGCGGTGCACCTCGGCCGAGAGGTGCTCGGACTGGCGCGACA
>NZ_JTHF01000499.1 GCF_001043895.1 Methylobacterium indicum | reverse complement strand
CCTCCCCTGAGCCCGGCACCGCCCCGGCCCCGGTGCGCGAGATCGTCCGGGTCGAGGTGCGCGATCCCCACGCCCTGTCCCTCGTGGCCGAGGAGACCGGCGAGATGAAGACGATGGAGGGGCTGGAGGGCGAGATCATCCGCTATGCCCTGCAATTCTATCGCGGGCGAATGTCCGAGGTGTCGCGCCGGCTCGGCATCGGCCGCTCGACCCTCTATCGCAAGTTGAAGGAACTCGGCCTCGACGACGAGAAGGCGGAAGACGCCGCCTGATCCTGCCGCCCGGTCCGAAGAAAACCGCATTTGACGGGCTCAGGACTCGTCGGCCGGGCGAGCGGGAACGATGTCGCGCGGCGAACACTGCCGTGCGCCATCGCACCCGTCATGAAGGCCTACGGGCGGCATTCCGCCGGAGTGTGGCTGCCGTGCGATGGTGCGGCCTGCGCCGGCATGTTGACTGATCTAGATGATCCAGCGTGGCCGCTTCCCGGCCGCGGCTTCGAGGAGAGGACCATGGCTCCCAAGCGCAGGACCGGCCGAAACGTCGGCGCGGCGGCGACCCTCGCGGTGCTGCTGGCGGCGCAGCTCGGCCAGCCGGGCGCCCGGGCCGAAGGCGTCGCCGCAGCGGCGGCCGGCGAGGCCGCGGCGAGCACTCCCGTGCCGGTCGCGGCGGCTCCCGCGATCACCACGATCCCGGACAGGGCCGCCCCCGCCGCCGCGACCGGCACGGGA
>NZ_JTHF01000498.1 GCF_001043895.1 Methylobacterium indicum | reverse complement strand
CGCTCGCCGGCCAGGTCGGCGGGATGATGGGCGGCCTGGGCGGCGTGATGAACACGATGGTCACGCGCTTCCAGAACTCCACCACCGGCATCGTCTCGACCGAGCAGGTCGGCGTCAGCAAGGTCGTCAATGTCGGGCAGACGATGCGGGAGAACGTCGGCAAGGCGCACACCCACACGGTCGGCGAGCAGTACGTGATCGAGGTCGGCTAGGAGATGCTGGTCAAGGTCGGCGAGGTGTTCCGGATCGTCGTCGGCGCTTCGACGCTGACCATGGACAAGGACGGCAACGTCACCATCACGGGCAAGACCTTCACCACCGACTTCTCCGACCAGGTGAAGCACTGGGGCAAGGTCATCGACCTCAACCCGTCGCGCTGACGGGGACGTCCGATGCTCATCCGCAACGACACGCCGTTCGCCGCCCTCGGCTTCGGCGACCTGCACCGCGACGGGATCGGGATGGCGGTGGTCGCGGTGCGCGGCCGCTACGACCTCTCCGCCGAGGGCGCGCTCGGCCTCGCCGACACCCAGGCACTCGTGCTCAACGACGTCTATGCCGGCGATCCCCATCGCACGCCGCTCGTGCAGGTCGGGGACCTGATTCCCTACAAGCCCGGCGCCGACGTGACCGTCCTCGGCCACGCCCATGCGCCCGGCGGCCGGCCGGCCCGCTCGTGGACGGTCGCGCTGACGGTGGGCGAGACGCGGGCGGCGCTGCGGGTCCATGGGCCGCGCGCCTGGCAACCGGCGCTGCGCTTCCTGCGGCCGACCTGGAAGCTCGGCCCGGCCGAGCCCGCCACCCGTGTACCGCTCGACTATCGCCTCGCCGCGGGCGGGCGCATCGTGGGCGATCCGGAGGGCACGACGAGCCCCGACAACCCGATCGGCCCGGGGCAGCTGCACCGGGACTGGAGCCCGGTCGGCCGGGTGTTGCCAGCGCCCCGGATCGAGGCGCCGGAGGCGGCCCTCGCCGATCCCTTCACGGTCGCGCGCCCGGCGGGCTTCGGCCCGGTGCCGCCGTTCTGGCGCTGGCGCGAGGAGCATTGCGGCACCCGCGACGAGGCGTGGCTTCGCGAGCGCTGCCCGCAGATGCCGGCGGATTTCGACTACCGCTTCTTCCAGACCGCCGCGCCCGCCCTGGTCCGGCCACGCCTCCACGGCGACGAGACCGTGCGGCTCGACGGGCTGGTGCCGGGCGGGGCGCTGGCGTTCCGGTTGCCCGGGCTGGTGCCGGTGGCCCACCACGCCTGGTTCGACGGCCGGGCCGTGTCGGCGCGGCTGCACCTCGACGGGGTGCATCTCGACCTGCGGGCGGAGGCGGCGCCCTGGCGGGTGGACCTGACCTGGCGTGGCTGGGTGGCGCGCTGCCCGGCCTATCACGGGGCGGTGCTGGGGGTGCTGCCGCTGGCCGGGGCGGCGGGCCTGGCGGTGTCGGGCGAGCACGGGCTGAGCGCGGAGGCGGGCGCATGAGCCTGCCGCGGGAGGGCTCGCGCACGATCGGCGAGGGGAT
>NZ_JTHF01000497.1 GCF_001043895.1 Methylobacterium indicum | reverse complement strand
GGCCCTACCTGTTCGGCGACGATGCCGGGCCGCGGGAGCGGGCGTCCTGGTGCGACACCCTCGTCACCCTGGCGGTCTGGGCGGGGGTCTGGCTCGTCCCGGTCGCCGCGCTCCTCCTCGTGCTCGGGCCCGACGACGTCTTTTCGCGCATCGCGGTGTTCTTCTCCAAGATGGCGATGGTCACCTTCGGTGGCGCCTACGCGGCCCTCGCCTACGTGGCGCAGGCGGCGGTGGAGCAGTACGGCTGGATGAAGCCCGGCGAGATGCTCGACGGGCTCGGCATGGCCGAGACCACGCCCGGCCCGCTCATCATGGTGACGCAGTTCGTCGGCTTCCTCGCCGCCTACCGGGCGCCCGGGGCGCTCTCGCCGCTCGCGGCAGGCACCCTGGGCGGCTTGCTCACCACCTGGGTCACCTTCGCGCCCTGCTTCCTCTGGATCTTCGTCGGCGCGCCCTTCGTCGAGCGGCTGCGCGGCAACGCCGCGCTCGCCGGGGCGCTCTCGGCGATCACCGCGGCGGTGGTGGGGGTCATCCTCAACCTCGCGGTCTGGTTTTCGCTCCACACCCTGTTTCGCGCGGTGCGTCCGGTGGCCTTCGGGCCGCTCCGGCTCGACGTGCCGGTTCCCGCGAGCCTCGACCCTTATGCGCTCGCCCTGGCGCTGGCGGCGGTCGTGGCGATCTTCCGCTTCCGGGCCGGGATGATCCCGGTTCTGGGCGCCTGCGCGGCGGCGGGGGTGGGGTTGCGGC
>NZ_JTHF01000496.1 GCF_001043895.1 Methylobacterium indicum | reverse complement strand
GCCGGCGCCCCGGGCCGAGGCGGCCCCGCCCGCCAAGGTCCAGGCCAAGGCCCAGCCGCCGGCGCCGCGCCGGATCGCCGAGGAGGCCCATCGACCGGCCCGCAGCGGGCTCCATGCGGCGACGCAGGCGCGCCGCGCCGCGCGGCTCGCCCGGACCGAGCGGCCGCTTCCCGTCCAGATTCCCGCCCCCGCGCCGGTCGCGGCTTCGGACGGGCAGATGCGCGACTGGGCTCTGGCCTCGCAGCGCCTCGCGCGCGACTACCTGGCGTCGATCTCGGGATCCAACGGCGCGACCCTGGCCGACGCGCCGGGCTTCTACGGCAACCAGGTCGTCTTCCACGGCCGCACGATGAGCGTCGCGAGCCTGATGTCCGAGAAGCGCCGCTTCGTGCAGCGCTGGCCCGAGCGGCGCTACCGGCCGCGGCCGGATTCCCTGCGTACCGCCTGCAGCGCCGGTCTCGCCCTGTGCCAGGTCCGGGCGACGGTGGACTTCTCGGCCTTCAGCCCCGCCCGCGAGGCTGATCGCCAGTTCGAGGTCGACGGTGCCCTGCGAGCGAGCGCCGCGGGCGGGGCTGAAGGCCG
>NZ_JTHF01000495.1 GCF_001043895.1 Methylobacterium indicum | reverse complement strand
CGGCCTCGACGCCAAGGGGGCGATCACCGGGTGGGAGCACCGCATCGTCGGCAAGTCGATCATCATCGGCACGCCGCTCGAGGCGATGATGGTCAAGGACGGGGTCGACGCTACCACGGTGGAGGGTGCGTCCGACACCCCCTACGCCCTGCCGGCCTACCGGTTCGAGGTCCACAACGCCCGCGAGGGCGTGCCGGTCCTGTGGTGGCGCTCGGTCGGGCACTCGCACACCGCCCAGGCGATGGAGGTGTTCATCGACGAGGCGGCCCATGCCGCCGGCCAGGACCCGGTCGCCTACCGGCTCGGCCTCCTCCGCCAAGCGCCCCGGCTCTCCGCCGCCCTGACGCTGGCGGCCGAGAAATCCGGCTGGAGCGCCCGCGACCAGAAGCCCGGCCGCGGCTACGGCGTCGCCGCGCACGAATCCTTCGGCTCCTACGTGGCGATGGTGGCCGACGTGACGGCCGAGGCCGGCAAGGTGAAGGTCAACCGCATCGTCGCGGCGGTCGATGTCGGCGTGGCGGTGAACCCGGACGTCATCCGGGCTCAGGTCGAGGGCGCGGTCGGCTTCGCCCTGTCGTC
>NZ_JTHF01000494.1 GCF_001043895.1 Methylobacterium indicum | reverse complement strand
GCTTCGACCCGGAGCATTGCGTGCGGGCGCTCGCGGAGGGGGGGGCGAGCTTCACCTCCCTGGTGCCGACCCACTACGCGATGATGCTGGGCCTGAGCCCGGCCGCCAAGGCGCGCTACGACCTCACCCGCATCACCCGCCTGATGATCTCCTCGGCCCCGGCCCGGCCCGACACCAAGCGGGCGGTGATGGAGTTCTTCCCCAATTCCGGGCTCTACGAGCTCTACGGCGCCACCGAGGTCGGCTGGGCGACGATGCTGCACCCGCCCGAGCAATTCACCAAGCTCGGTTCGGTCGGGCGCGAATGCGTCGGCTCGGCGCCGATCAGGCTCCTCGACGAATCCGGCCACGAGGTGCCGGACGGCGAGGCCGGCGAGCTGTTCTGCTCGAATCCCTACCTGTTCGACGGCTACTGGAAGCTGCCGGAGAAGACCCGGGAAGCGTTCCGCGGCGAGTACTGCACCGTCGGCGACATGGCCCGGCGCGACGCGGACGGCTTCATCCACCTCGTCGACCGCAAGAGCAACATGATCATCTCGGGGGGCGAGAAC
>NZ_JTHF01000493.1 GCF_001043895.1 Methylobacterium indicum | reverse complement strand
CGTGCGCTTCGCGGTGGTGCCGCAGGTGCTCTCCAACTTCGCCTCCTACGCGCTGCTGCGCTTCGAGATCAACGTGCGGGGCGCGGGCGTGATGGGCTTCGTCGGGGCCGGTGGCATCGGTCAGGAGTTCCTGGTCGCGATCCGCAACTTCTACTACACGGACGTGAGCGCGATCCTGGTCCTCATCATCCTGACCGTGGTGACGATCGATCTGGCCACCGAGTCCTTACGTCACCACCTCCTCGGCCGGGAGGCCCACGCGTGAGACCCCGCCCGCCCTCCGCCCTGCGCCAGGCTGCGCTCGCCGATCTCGACGGCCTGCGCCAACGCCACCCGGCGGTCTTCCGGCCCTCGTGGCCGCGCCGCGCCGTGGTGATCGGCAGCCTCGCCGCAATCGTCGCGCTGGCCGTCTTCGCCATGGTCAGGCTCGACTTCTCGCTCCTGCGCATCGTCAACGGCCTGCACCGCCTCAGCGAGTTTGCCGGCATGATGCTGCCGCCCTCGGCGCACGGGCGCTTCGGCCTGTTCCTGTCGGCCCTCGGCGAGACCCTGGCG
>NZ_JTHF01000492.1 GCF_001043895.1 Methylobacterium indicum | reverse complement strand
CTCCCTCCCCCGGCATCCGCCGCGCCGGACAGGGGCGGCAGAGCGGCCAGGGCGCGACGGATGCCGGGGGAGGGAGTCTTCCACGTCGCCGTCTGGGCCGGGGACAGGAACAGCCGGGCGGGGAGTTCGAGCGCGGTCTCGAACGCGTCCGGGGCTGCGCGCGACGACCCGTGGACCTCGGCCATCCGGACCATCGCCGAGACCCGGCTCGGGCGCCGATCGGGATCGCCAGGTTTGGACGAGGCGGTTTCGATCGCATCGGCGGCCTGCGTCAGGCGGTCGGCACGGGTGAAGCCCTGGAAGGCGAGCGCTGCCGCGTTGTCGAGGACGACCCCGCGCTGCCACCGGGGCGGGAGGCGGCCATCGACCGGCTGCTGCACGAGCCGCTCGGCCCGCCGCACGACCGCCATGTCCATGCTGCCCCAATCTGTGAGGCCTTCGAGGGAGTACGGGATGGCGCCGCCGGCCCGCTCCGGCTGGGCATCGTCTGGATTGATCCGGAAGGCGATGCGGCTCGGCCCGGAGAGGCGCGCCTCCGTCACCTCCGGGATCGGCTCCGCGAGGGACGAGGCCTGGGCGACCGTCGCGGCG
>NZ_JTHF01000491.1 GCF_001043895.1 Methylobacterium indicum | reverse complement strand
GATGCGGGCCCGCATCCCGGGCCTGCAGGTGGCCGGCGTCGAGACGCCGCCCTTCCGCCCCCTCGACGCCGCCGAAACCGAAGCGATGCGGGCCCGCATCCGGGATTCGGGGGCGCAGATCGTCTGGGTCGGCCTCGGCACGCCCAAGCAGGAGCTGTTCATGGCGGCCCATGCGCCGCACCTGCCGGGCACGGTCGCCATGGGGGTCGGCGCCGCCTTCGACGTCGCCACCGGCCGCATCCCGCGGGCGCCCAGGTTTTTTCAGGTCGCGGGCCTCGAATGGGCCTACCGCCTCGCCCGCGAGCCGCGGCGGCTGTGGCGGCGCTACCTCGACACGATCCCGCGCTTCCTCCTGATCGCCGCGCGCGACGCCCTCAGCGCGAAAAAGGCGCCCCCGCCGCGCGCTCCCGGCGCATCCGGGCGAACGGGATCGCCGGCAGCCTGAGCCCGGTGCCCTCGGCGAGCGCGGCGAAGTCCTCCGGGTTCACGGAGGTCCGCGCCAGCGCGGCGAGGTCGGCGGG
>NZ_JTHF01000490.1 GCF_001043895.1 Methylobacterium indicum | reverse complement strand
CGCCATCGATCAGGTCCGTCCGTAGGACGATGCGATCGTAGCGGGCGCTATCGATCAGGTAGTGGCCTGGCGCGCATCGCAGTGGCCGCAATCGCAGCTGGGGTTCCTGTGGATCGCGCTGGAACCGGATCATCCGATTGATGATATGCTCGCGTCTCCCCTCGGACAGGAGAGCAAGGCGCGCACGGAAGCGATCTGAAATCCGCAGCGCCACCATCAGGCGGCAGGCGCTCGCAGATAATCTTCCAGGACGGCCGAATCGGTGAAGACTGGTCCGGACCGTGCAGCGGGATCGTGGCTCGCTCGGAGCGCGCGAAGCGCCAGGACGAGTTCGAACCGGATCAGGCAGGACCGAGCGTAGGCGGCGAACAGCCGGTCTCGCTCAGCAGCAAGGCGCACCGCGTCATTGGGGGCAACCGCCTTCACTCGCTTGAGAAACCGCCGCGTACGCTTCTCGAGATTTCGGAACGTTGCTGCCTGCGCGTCGGTCTGCTCCGCCAGGAGATCGATGAGCCGGTCCAGCTGATGCAGCTCCCGTGTCGCGACCGGTTCTGTCTCCAGCCGAGCCCGCAAGGCATCGACCTGCGTCTCGGCATCCCGCGCCCAGTCGGCATTCCAGCGCTCCGCATCACGAACCAGCCTCTCGGACGCGCGCGCCGTCACGGCACCGCGCAGAGCGAGGGAAGGCGAGACGATGGCGGGCGGCTGGCGGCTGAGATGATGCGTCAGGTCGATGAGCGCGGCATCGATCATGGGCTGGCCCTTTCCAAGGCATCCTAGCACCGGCGGCGCTCACGGGCGAGGCTGGATGGCCGCTTCCGCCTCCCCCGGCCG
>NZ_JTHF01000049.1 GCF_001043895.1 Methylobacterium indicum | reverse complement strand
GCCTCGCGCAGGGACCGCTCGTCCTCGCGGTGGCGCGGGAGGGCGAGCAGCGCCTCGGCCAGGGTGGCGCGGCCCTCGACGCTGCCGCCCAGCATCACGTTCTCGATCACGCTCGCCTCGCCGACGATCCGCGGGGTCTGGAAGGTGCGGGCGATGCGCAGCAGCGCCCTCGCCTCCCGGGTCTCGGCGAGGAGCGAGCGGCTCCCCAGCATCACCCGGCCCCCTTGCGGCCGGTAATACCCCGAGATGACGTTGAGCGTCGTGGTCTTGCCCGAGCCGTTCGGGCCGATCAGGCCGTGGACGCCGCCGGGGCGCAGGGTGAGGTCGAGCCCGTCGATCGCCTTCACGGCGCCGAAGCTCAGGCGCACGCCCGAGAGGGTGATCGGCGCGCGGGTCGACGCGCCGGCGGCGAACTCCTGCAGGGCGGCCGCCCGCGGCGCGATGCTGCGCTCGGCCGGCAGCGGCCGGTTCTTGCCCCGATCGAGGAGGTCGGCGATGCCGCCGGGCAGCACCACCACGATGACGAGGAGAAGGAACGCGTACAGGAAGGTCGACCAGGCGGCGAGCGGAGCGGCCACCTCCGGCAGGATGGTGAGCACGATCGTACCGATGAGCGGCCCCAGCACCGAGCCGCGCCCGCCGATCAGCACCGCGATGAAGAACAGGAGCGAGAGATCGAACGTGAAGGCGTCCGGCGTGATGTAGGTCTGGAGCGAGGCGAAGAGCCCGCCGGCGATCGCCGCGACGCAGCCGGCGAACAGGAACACCGCGACGAGCAGGCGCGGCTTCGAGATGCCGACGGCCTCCGCCGCCACCTCGGCGTCGCGGACCGCGACGAGGGCCCGGCCGTAGCGGCTGCCCGCGACGTTGAGGGTCATCCAGGTGCACGAGCAGGCACCGGCGAGGCAGAACCCGTAGAAGCCGAGGCGCGACTCGAAGGGCGAGGGCATCTCCGGTCCGGTGATGCCGATCCCGCCGCCGGTCACGTCCTGCCAGGCGAGCGCGATCTGCGTGACGATGGTGGCGAAGCCCAACGTCGTCATCGCGAAGTAGAAGGTGCGCAGGCGCAGGGCCGGCAGGCCGACGATCACCCCGACCACGGCGCCGACGACGCCCGCGCAGGCCAGCGCCGCGACGACCGGGAAGGCCGGCAGGACGGTGCCGGCGGCGAGCACGCTGGTGGTGTAGGCGCCCACCAGCAGCAGGGCGACGTACCCGATGGCGAGCTGCCCGGCGAAGCCGACGACGAGGTTGAGGCCCGAGACCAGGATCCAGTAGATCGCCGCCCGGGTGGCGATCAGCGTCCAGTAATCGTTGCCGAACAGCGGCACCGCCAGCGCCAGGCCGAGGATCAGCAGGAAGGGGGCGGCCCCGGCGAGACGGGCGCCGGCGCTCGGACGGGCGGGGGCGTCCGAGGCCGCGAGGGCGGAAGGGTGACTCATACGCGCCTCGCCTGGCTCGCGCCGAGCAGCCCCTGCGGGGCCGCGAGCAGCACGACGATGAACAGGGTGAACACCGCCACGGAGGCGAAGATGCCGCCGACGACGAAGTTCGCGGTCTGCTGGAAGAGCCCGAGGACGAGCCCGCCGACCAGCGCGCCGCGGTTGTTGCCCAGCCCCCCGAGCGCCACCGGGATGAAGCCGTAGAAGTTGAGGTGCGGCCCGTTGGCGAAGAAGGCGAGCAGCAACTCGCCGCCGGCATAGCCCGCGAGCGCCCCGATCGCCCCGGCCAGCGCGTAGCTCATCACCCTGAGGCGCCGCTCGGGGAGGCCGAGCGCCCGGGCGGCGAAGTTGTCCTCCGCCACCGCCAGGAAGGCGTGGCCGAGGAGGGTGCGCCGGTAGAGGAGTTCGAGCCCCACCACGACGATCAGGCAGGCCGCCACCGGCAGCCAGAACTTCTCGTCGAGGACGGTTTCCCCGAGGCCGCCGAGCAGCCGCGGGAAGGGCTGCGGCTCGGTGCTCCAGGTGATCGCCGTGACCTGCTGGATCATCAGGGCGAGCGCCAGCGTCGAGAGCACGTAGAGGTGCTGGTCGAGGCTCTTGAGGACCGGACGCACTGCCACGAACTCGGTGACGATGCCGACGAGCGCCCCGCAGGCGAGCGTCGCGAGGAGCCCGAGCGGCCAGGGCAGCCCGAGGCGCAGCGAGAAGAGCGAGCCGAGCACGCCGCCCAGCATCCCGAGCTGCCCGGCGGTGAAGCTCATCACCCGGGAGGTCGAGAACATCGTGTTGTAGGTGATGCCGATCAGCGCGTAGATCGCGCCGACGGCGAGGCCCGAGGCCAGGATCGAGACGAGCATGGCGGCGCTCCTCTCCCCGATGCTCAGGAATAGCCCGGGGCGAGGCGGAAGCTGCCGTCGCGGCCGGAATTGGCCGCCGACATCACCACCTCGTCGGTCGGGTAGCCGTTGTGGTCCTTGGGCGTATAGGTGTAGTCGCCGAAGATGCCCGGATAGTGCGTCAGTCCGTTCCAGTGCTTGACGATCGCGTCGGGCGCGCTCGATCCGGTCTCCTCCACCGCCTTGGCGATCAGGCTCACCGCGTCGTAGCCGGCCGCCACCCACCACAGCAGGGTGTCGGAGAGCGGGACCTTGCCCTTGAGCCGCGCGACGAACTCCTCGCTGCGGGCGTTGAGCTTGCCGGATTCGTCGTAGGAGCAGCTGCGGTAGCCGACCGCGTAGACCTTCTCCCAGTTCGCCGGCTTCTCCAGGAGGCCGCCGATCTCGCCCGAGGCCATCGAGGGGTGGCCGACGATGGCGACGTCCCAGCCCATCCGGGCGCGGGTGTTGAACAGCCGGGCATCCATGCCGGTCGAGACGCTCCAGACCACCAGGGCTTCGGCACCGGCGTTGCGGGCGCGCAGCAGGTCGGGGGTCATGTCGGGCTGGGTCGAATCGATGTTGCCGAGATAGACCACCTCGGCCCCGTCCTGCTTGAACGCGGCGGCGGACGCCTTGGCGGCGGTGACGCCGTAGCCGGTGGTGTCGCCGATCACCGCGACCCGCTTCACCTTCAGGACCTTGAGGCAGTAGCTGCGCACCGCGTCGTCCCACTGGGTGTTCGACGGGGCGATGCGGAAGGCGTTGGGGTACTTCGCCGGGTCGATCAGGGTATCGATCACGCAGGGGTGGATGTTCGGCATCTTGGCCCGCGCCATGATCGGGGTCGTCGCCAGGGCCTCGCCGGAATTGGTCGGGCCCCAGATCGCGTGGACCTTGGCCTGGCTGATCATCTCCTGGACGGCGTTGACCGCCTTGGTGGGGTCGCCTTGCGAGTCGCGGGTGACGATCTCGATCCTGCGGCCCTTGACCCCGCCGGCGCCGTTGATCGCCTCGGTGGCGAAGACCACGCCGCGGTTGAACCCGACCGTCGGGGCCGAACTCGGCCCGGTCATGGCGGCGAGCCAGCCGATGCGCAGGGGCTCGCCCTGCGCCAGAGCCGGCCGGGGAAAGCCGAGGGCCGCCGCCCCCGCGAGGCCGGCAGCATTCATCACGAGCGCACGACGGTTCGTCGTCACCATGGCGTCCTCCTCCCGTTGTCTACTTGCCGTTGTTGTTTCGGCTGGCGCAGTTGTTCTAGGCGCCTTGTCGTTCCAGGTGCCGGATTCGATCCTCGTCGAAGGTGAACCCGAATCCCGGCCGCTCCGGTACGATGGCGTATCCGTCGGCGAAGTCCAGTCTCTCGCAGTAGAGATCGGAGAACCACGGCATGACTTCGAGCGAATGCGCGTTCGCGAGCGCCCCGAGCACGCTCAGGCTCTGCTCCGGGAAGAGGTGGCTCGACACCGGCAGGTCGTGCGCCGCGGCGAGGTGGCCGACCCGCATGAACTCGGTGACGCCGCCGACCCGCTGCAGGTCGGGCATCAGGATGTCGGCGGAGCGCAGCTCGATCATCCGGCGAAAGCCGTAGCGGGTATAGTCGGTCTCGCCGCTGGCGATCGGCGTGTCGAGGGCGGCGGCGACGCGGGCGAGCCCCTCGACGTCCCAGGCCGGCAGCGGCTCCTCGAACCAAGTGAGACCGAACTCCTCCAGCCGCCGCCCGAGCCGGATGGCGTCGTTCTCCGTCAGTCCCTGGTTGGCATCGGCCATCAGGCGGATGCCGGGGCCGATCGCCTCGCGCACGGCCCGCACCCGGGCGATGTTCCAGTCCGGATCGCCGGCCGAGAGCCGCATCTTCATCGCCGTGAAGCCCGCCGCCTTGAAGCGCGCGGCTTCCGCGACGAGCTCGTCGGTCGAGCGGTCGAGCCACAACCCGCCGGAATGGTAGGCCGGGACGCGGGCGCTGGCGCCGCCGAGCATGCGGTAGAGCGGCAGCCCGGCGCGCTTGCCCGCGAGGTCCCACAGGGCCCCGTCGAGGGCCGAGATGCCCATCACCGGCATGCCCTTGTGGCCCATGAAGTTCACGTCGCGCCAAGCCCGCGACCAGAAGCCGGCGATGTGGCCGGCATCCTGGCCGACCACCAGGTCGGCCATCTCGTCGATCAGCGCGCGCAGCACCTTGGTGCGGCGGTCGTTGAGCGTGAACAGGATGTTCTCGCCGGCGAGCCCGTCGGCGTGGACCGTGACCAGGATGCAGCCGAAGCTGTGCAGCTGGCCCAGCGCCGAGCCGATCGGCCGCTCCGGCCGCAGGGTGATGGCGCGCGTCGTGACGCGGTCGACCTTCATGGCGTTTCCTCCGATTCTTATGCCGTGCGGACGATGTCGCCGACCCGGTAGCGGTCGAGGACGCCCGGGTCCGGGTCGCAGCCGAGGCCGGGGCCGGCCGGCAGCCGCACGTGGCCGTTCTCGGCCCGGACCCAAGGATCGAACGGGTTCGCTTCCATGTCGAGCCACAGAACCTCGACCAGCGGGTCCTCGACGCGCGCCGCGATGACGTGCATCGTGGCGATGAGGCCGGAGCCGAAATACGGGCTGTGGGGCGCGGGCCTGACCCCGTGCGCCTCGCACAGGGTGATCACCCGCAGCATCTCGCCGATGCCGCCGATCTTGGTCACGCTCGGCTGGGCGACGTCGATCGCGCCCGCCTCGATCAGGGCCTTGAAGCCGAACAGCCCGGCGGTGTTCTCGCCGGCGGCGATCGGGATGCCGCGGGCCCGCACCTGGGCGAGCCCCTGCACGTCCTCCGGCGGCCAGACCGGCTCCTCGAACCAGAGGAGGTCGTGGGGCGCGAAGGCATCCGCCATCCGGAGGGCCGCCGGCACGCTCCAGGCGCAGTTGACGTCGACCATCAGGGCGGCGCCGTGCGCGCGGGTCACCTCCGCGGCGGCCGCGACCGCTTCCTCCGTCACCTCGTGCAGCTTGATGTGGCGATAGCCGGCCTCGCACGCCGCCTCGACGTTGCGGCGCACCAGCGCCGGATCGTGGTAGGCGAGCAGCGAGGCGTAGGCCGGCAGCCGCTCGCGGACGGCGCCTCCGAGGAGGCGGGCCAGGGGCTGCCCGGCGCGCTTGCCCGCGAGGTCCCACAGGGCCGTCTCGACGCCTGAGTAGGCGAAGACGAACGCGCCGTTGCGGCCGAGGAGATGCGTGGCGTGGAGCACGGCGCGCGTCAGCCCCGCGATATCGTCCGACGGGCGTCCCAGCACCAGGGGCGCCACGATGCTGTCGAGGGCGGCCCGCGTCGCCGCGATGCCGGCATGGCCGAAAGCCTCGCCCCAGCCGACCAGGCCCTCGTCGGTCTCGACCCGCACCAGCAGGATGTCGAGATGGGTCCAGGCCTTGCCGGCGAAGCGGGCCGGCGGGCCGCCCATGTCGAAGGGCAGCGAGACGATCTGGGACTGGATGTCGACGATGGTCAATCGTGTCTCCGTGGGTCTGGAGTGGTCGATCGGCGCGACTGGCGTCGAGTCCGTGGCGCTATTCCAGTCTCGCTCCGCCCCTTTCCCGGACGATTGAAGCGAAGTGGAACGAGATTCGGGATCCAGCGGAGGACGTGCCGCGGAGCGGCTCTGCCTGGTGTGCCGTTGCAGAGATGAGGACGCTTCGCGAAATCGTGTGCTGGATCCCGGATCTCCTTCCGCTGTCGCTCCAGTCGTCCGGGAAAGGGGCGGAGATGGAAACGGATGGGTCGACCGTTCGGCCTCACCGGCGCATTCCAAGGTGTCCCCGGGGACGATCGCCAGGGATTTTTCTCACCCCGGTCCTCCCTGCCCCGCCGGGATCCGCTCCCGCTCCATCAGGTCGGCCTCGCGGCCCAACGCTTCCGCCAGCTCCGCCTCGCGCGCCCGGATGCGGGTGGTCAGCGCCGCGATGCTGAGGGCCGCGACGGTGCGGCCGGCCTCGTCGCGCACCGGCACGCCGATCGCCCCCATCGTGTCGACGACCTGATCGAGAAGCACCACGTAGCCCCGCGCCCGCGATTCCGACACGCGGCTGCGGATCTCGGCCTGGCTCAGGCGCGGATAGGGCCCGAGGCGCTGGACCACGATGCCGAGGATCGCGTCGACCTCCCGGTCGGGCAGCCAGGCCAGCAGCGCCATGGCGCCGGCCCCGACCCCGAGCGGGCGCCGGCTGCCGATGTCGAGGTAGTTCGCCCGGATCGGGTAGGAGCCGATCTCGCGCTCGACGCAGACCGCCTCGACGCCGCTCCTGACGGAGAGCAGCACCGTGTCGCCGGAGAGCTCGGCGAGCCGCACCAGGCTCGGCCGGGCGAGCGCCCGCAGGTCGTCGGGCCGCCCGGCGCTGGCGGCCAGCGCCATCAGCTCCGGCCCCGGACGCCAGCGCCGGCCGTCGGCCGCACGGGCGGCGAAGCCCTCCTGCGCCAGGGTGTCGAGGATGCGCAGGGCCGTCACCTTGTTGAGCCCGGTCTCGGCCGAGAGCTCGGTCAGGCGGCGCGGGGTCGGCGCGGCGAGGGCCCGCAGCACGGCGCAGACCTTCTGGGCGGCGTTGGGCTCGGGCGCGGCGGGGGCCGGAGCCGGGGCGTCCTCGGCCGGGTCGGGGGTCATGCGGCCTCGCGGGATTGGAGAGGCACGGGTCGCCCGACCGGGAGACGCGGCTCCCTCGATCCGAGCCGCGACCTCGTCCCGAGGTGCGAGGCGATCTTCGATCGCCGAGCCGCGACGGAGGGCTCCAGGGATCGTGGAGAGATCCGGAGCGCTCCTGCGAGATCGGTCGATCGCCGATCGACCGACACCTCGGAACGAGGTCGTGGGTGGGAAAGACGAAGCCTGTCGCGCAGCATGGCCCTCACGGCTCCTCCAGCACCACCGCCGGCCGGGCGGCGACCGCGCGGGCCGGATCCTGCGGCACCCGCGCCTTGCGGGCGAGATAGATCTGCGCGCCCACCAGCACCACGGCGAGCCCGACGAAGGTCGCGCTGATCGGGCTGTCGACGAAGGTCGCGAGGTCGCCGCGCGAGAGCATCAGGGCGCGCCGGAAATTCTCCTCGAGCCGCGGTCCGAGCACGAAGCCCAGCAGCACCGGCGCCGGATGGAAGCCGAGCCGCATCAGCCCGTAGCCGACGACGCCGATCACCAGGGTCTGGATCACCCCCGCCATCTCGTTGTTGGTCGAGTAGACGCCGACGCAGATGAAGAACAGCGCGCAGGGATAGAGGAAGCGGAACGGGATCCGCAATAGCTTCACCCACACCCCGATGAGGGGCACGTTGAGGAGGACGAGCAGGATGTTGCCGATCCAGAAGCTCGCGATCAGGCCCCAGAACATGTCCGGGTGCTCGGTCATCAGCTGCGGGCCCGGGGTGATGCCCTGGATGATGAGGGCCCCGAGGATCAGCGCCATCACGGCGTCGCCCGGGATGCCGAGGCTCATCGTCGGCACGAAGTCTCCCTGGACCGAGGAATGGGTCGAGGCCTCGGGGCTCGCGACGCCGCCGATCGCGCCGCGCCCGAACTTGTCCGGGTTGCGGCTCACCCGCTTCTCGGCCGCGTAGGCGATGAAGGAGGCGATGGTCGGCCCGGTGCCGGGGATGAGCGAGCACAGGCTGCCGACGAGGGTGCCGCGCAGGATCGGCATCGCGGCCTCGCGCAGGTCGGCCCGGCTCGGCCGCATGTCGCGCATCCGCACCTTCACGCCCGATAAATCACCGACCGAGATGGTGTTGATGCTCTTCAGGAACTCGGCGATGCCGAAGAAGCCGAGCGCCACCGCCACGAGGTCGATGCCGTTGTAGAGCGACATCGACCCGAAGGTGAACCGGCTGGTCCCCGTGTCGAGGTCGCTGCCGACGCTGCCGAGCACGATCCCGACGAGCGTCATCGCCACGCCCTTGAGCGCCGAGCCGCGGGCGAGGGTGGCGCCGGCCAGCAGCCCGAGCAGCATCAGGGTGCAGATTTCGGCCGGGCCGAACTTGAAGGCGATCTGCACCAGGAACGGCGCGAACAGGATCATCTGCACGATGCCGAAGGCCGCGCCGAAGAACGCCGCCAGCATGGTGATGCCGAGCGCGACGCCGCCCCGCCCCTGGCGGGTCATCGGGTAGCCGTCGAGGCAGGTGACGGCGTGGGAGGGGTGGCAGGGCAGGTTGAGCAGGATCGAGCAGATCGCGCCGCCGTACTGCGCCCCGTAATAGATGCCGGCCAGCATCAGGATCGCGGCGACCGGCGGCATGCCGAAGGTGAGCGGCAGGAGGATCGAGATCGTCGCCATGATGCCCATGCCGGGCAGCACGCCGATCAGGTTGCCGATCAGCACGCCGACGAGGCTGAACAGGAAGTTGTGCGGCTGCAGCGCGATGCCGAAGCCGTGGACGAGGTTGGCGAACGTGTTGTCCATCACCACCCCCGCCAGAACGGCATCTGGAACTTGAGCGCCAGCGTGAAGACGATGCCCGCCACCGCCGTCATGGCGAGCGCCAGCAGGAGGGCGGCGCGGGGATTGCCCTGCCGGTCGCCGAGTGCCGATACGAACACGCAGGCGAAGGTCGCGGGCCCGAGGCCGAGATGCTCGCCGAGCACCACGAAGGCCAGGATGCCGAGCACGATGCAGGCCCAGCCGCGCCAGTCCGGCCGTCCGGCCTCCTCGTGCTCGGACCCCGCCTCCGGCGTCAGGGCGATCAGCGCCCCGACGAGGACGAGGGCGCCGCCGACGATCATCGGAAACAGCCCGGGCCCGACGCGGGCGAGGCTGCCGAGGCCGAAGGTGCGGGCCTCGAGCACGACGGCGAGGCCGAACAGCGCCATCAGGCCGCCGGCGGCGTAGCGCCGGGCGTGCGGGCCCGGGACGGACACGGGTCCTCCGGCGGACTTGCTCGCGGGACGGAACATGGCGCTCATCCCCGCGGGTTCAGGTGGTGGAGGGGCAGCCCGGGCCCGTCCCAGGGCAGGGAGACGAGGCGCCCGGTCGAGGACAGGGTGACGTAGGCGGTGCGCAGGTCCGGCCCGCCGAAGCAGATGTTGGTGGCCCAGCGCTCCGGCATCGGGACGTGGCGGACCGAGGCCCCGTCCGGCGACACCACGGTGATGCCGCCCTCGACGAGCGTCGCGACGCAGATGTTGCCGGCCGCGTCCACGGCGAGCGAATCGAACCGCCGGTAGCCCGGCAGGCCGACGACGAGCCGGCCGCCATGCGGCGAGGGGAAGGCCTCGCGGGCGATCTCCCCCGGTCCCGTGAGGGTGAAGGCCCACAGCCGCGCGGTCTCGGTCTCGGCGACGTAGAGGGTGCCGCCGTCGGGCGACAGGCCGACGCCGTTGGGGGTGAAGATCGGGAAGACGACCTCGCGGATCGCGCTGCCGTCGGCCCGCGCATAATACACCGCGCCGCGATCCTGCTCGCGCTCGCGCACCTTGCCGAGGTCGGTGAAGTAGAAGCCGCCGAGCCCGTCGAAGACGAGGTCGTTGGGACCCTTGAGCGGCCGCCCGCCGCAATCCCGGTAGAGCACCTCGACCTGCCCGGTCGCGAGGTCGACGGCCTCGATCCGGCCGCCGGAATAGTCCTCGGCCTGGCCGACCGGCCGCAGCCCGCTCGGGTCGTCGTCCGGCGTCCACCGGAAGCCGCCGTTGTTGCACAGGTAGCAGCGCCCGTCGGGACCGATCGCCGCTCCGTTCGGCCCGCCGCCGGGCCGGGCCGGATAGCTGACAGTGCCGTCCGGCGCCACGCGGGTCAGGGTGCCCCTGGCGATCTCGACGAGCAGGACCGAGCCGTCCGGCATCGCGATCGGGCCTTCGGGAAAGCGCAGGCCCGTCGCCAGTTCGGTGAGGGGCGGGGTCGCGGGATTGGCAATCATGGCGCTGCCTCCAGGCGGGTCGGACCGGGGGAATGGTTGCGCAGGAGGTTGGCGAGGCTGTCGGGCACCTCGATCTCGAAGCCCAGCACGGCCGCCGAGAGCGCCTTGCCGTAATTGTCGAGGCAGAGCGAACGCGACACGCCCCCGCCGAGGGCGCCTTCGGCCACGAAGTTCAGGACGCCGAGCGGGTCCACCGCGTAGCGGGTGACCGGGCCGGTCACGAGGCCGGCATAGAACGCCTTGAAGCGCTCGGCGGTCAGCTGGTCCTTGAGGTAGGGGTAGAGGTCCGGCTCGTAGGCGATCACCGTGACGTTCGAGGTGTTGCCCTTGTCGCCGGAGCGGACATGGGCGACGTGCTGCAGCATCAGGCGCATGGCGGTCAGCTCTCGTACATCGTGACGACGGGGCGCAGGGCCTCGCGCGGCACCAGCGACGACCAGACGCCGATCACCTCGCGGGTGCGGTCCTGGTGCGGCACGCGCTTGCCGGTCATGCCGACGCCGGACACCGCCATGCCGTCGACCTCGCGCCCGACCTTCAGGGCCTCCTCGCGGGTCGCCGTGCGCGCCGCGACCCGCACGGCGATCTCGTAGGGCTCCGCCGGGGCCGCCCGTGCGGCGATCGCCCCGCCGTGGATGGCGTTGAGGCCGACGAAGTCGATCCGGATCTCCTCGGCCCGCAGGCCCACGATCCGGAAGCGCTCCTCGAGGATGCGCTTGGCGAGTTCCGCCCGCCGCAGGGCGCCCGGCCCGGCATAGAAGAACATGTCCTCGCCGATGAAGCCTTCCTGGCAGGCGATCGAGACCTTGAGCGTCGGCGTGCGCGGCTTGCCGGCGATGCGCGACACCCGCACCCGGTCGGGGCCGACCTCCTCCAGTTCCGTCGTGGTGAAGTCCACCACCACGTCGGGCGTGATGTAGTGTCCCGGGTCGTGCACCTCGTAGAACAGCTGCTCCTTGAGGGTGCGGAGCGTCACGGCGCCGCCGGAGTTGCGCACCTTGGTAATGACCGCCGAGCCGTCGCTCTCGACCTCGGCGATCGGGAAGGCGAGGTCCCAGGGGTCGGGCACGTCCTTGAAGCCGGGATCGCAGAAATAGCCGCCGGTGACCTGTGCGCCGCATTCGAGCACGTGGCCGATGCCGCTGCCGGGCCCGAGGCGGGCGTGATCGAGGGCGTCCCAGCCGAATTCGTGCATCATCGGCGCCATGAAGATCGACGGATCGGCGACGCGGCCGGTGACGACGATCCGGGCGCCCTCGCGCAGCGCCTGGACGATCGGTTCGGCGCCCATATAGGCCTCGGCCGAGACGATCGAGCCGTCGAGGGCGGCGCTCGGGCGCCCGTCCTCCATCAGGGTGCCGGTGAGCTCGAGGACGCGGTCGGTGATCAGGCTGCCGGAGACCGCCGCGACCTTGGTGCCCTTGGGCGCGCCGCATTCGCGCAGCCAGTGGACGATGCGCTCGGCGGCGCCCTCCGGGTTGATCCAGCCCTGGTTGCTGATGATCTTGGTGCCGCGCCGCAGGCAGCCGGGCAGCACCCGCTGCATCCGGTCGTCGAGATAGGTGTCGTAGCCCGGGAAGGACGGGTCGCGGCGCTTGCGCACCTGCGCGGCCGAGATCGTCGCCTCCGCCATGGTCTCGAAGCACAGGTAGTCGAGGTCGCCCTCCTCCGCGTTGGTCCTCGCCGGCTCCAGCCGGTCGCCCCACCAGGCCGAGCCCGATCCGATCCGCAGCGCCATCGCCCCCTCCCCCTACTCGATCGTCACGCCGGTGCGGGCGACGACGGCCGGCCAGCGGGCCACCTCGCGCCGCACGATCTCCGCGAAGGCATCCGGGCTCGCGCCGCCCGGCGTCGCCCCGAGGTCGAGGAGCCGCGTCCGGGTCTCGGGTTCGGCGAGCACGGCGGCGATCCGCGATTGCAGCAGGTCGACGACCGGCCGGGGCGTGCCGGCGGGCGCCAGCAGGCCGAACCAGGCCGGCACGTCGAAGCCCGGCACCCCGGCCTCCGCCAGGGTCGGTACGTCGGGCAGCCCGGGGAAGCGCTCCGCGGTGGTGACCGCCAGCGCCCGCAGGGTGCCGGCGCGGACATGGCCGATCGCCGAGGGCAGGTTGTCGAAGCCGATCCGGATGTGACCGGCGATGAGGTCGTTCAGCATCGGCCCGCCGCCCCGGTAGGGGACGTGCGTCAGGTCGATCCCCGCCATGACCTTCAGCAGTTCGCCCGCCATGTGCGGCGAGCCGCCGGTCGAGGTCGAGCCGAAGGCGAGCGTGCCGGGCTTCTCCTTGGCGAGGCGGATCAGGCCGGCGAGATCGGCGATGCCGGCGGCCGGGTTGACCAGGAGCACGTTCGGGGTCGAGGCGACCACCGTGACCGGCGCGAAGTCGCGGACCGGATCGTAGGGCAGGCTCTTGAACACCGCGGCGTTGATGCCGTGGGTGTTGATGGTCGCCATCACCAGCGTGTAGCCGTCGGGCGCCGCCCCGGCGACCGCCTTGGTGCCGATATTGCCCGACGCGCCGGGCCGGTTGTCGATGATCGCGTGCTGGCCGAAGCGCTTGTCGAGCCGGTCGGCGACGAGGCGGGCAAGGATGTCGGTGGTCCCGCCCGGCGGGAACGGCACGACGATGCGGATGATCCGGTCCGGATAGGCCGCGCGGGCCGGCCCCGGCAGGGCCAGCGACGCGAGCACACCCAGGCACAGCCGACGGTGCATGGCGCCTCTCACAAGCGTTCCCGACATCGCCGCCCTTGATGGGTGAGTTCCGTATAGCGGAACTAATTCGGTCGATCTCGGCTCTCCCGGCCGGATGACGACCTCGATCGTTACCCGGCATGGAACAGTGTTGACAGGCTATTCGACGAAAGGCAACCATCTTCCGACAAGAGCCGACGGCGTGGTCCGCACGGCCCACCTTGGAGGATGCCCGATGTCATGTTCCGCGTGGCGGAATAATGCTTGCGCCGGTTGCCGCCCGGCGCCCGCCCGATGAGCGTCGTCACCGGCATCGGCCTCACCCCGTTCGGGCGCCTGTCCGGCGCCTCCACCCTCGACCTGATGAGCCGCGCCGCCGCCGAGGCCCTGGCCGATGCCGGGCTGGAGCGGCGCGAGGTCGACGGGCTGATCACCGGCTACTCGACCACCCACCCGCACCTGATGCTCTCGACGGTGTTCGCCGAGCATTTCGGGTTGCGGCCGGCCTACGCCCACGCGGTGCAGCTCGGCGGCGCCACGGGCTTCGCCCTGGTGATGCTGGCGCACCTGCTCATCGAGGCGGGGGCGGCGCGGCGCATCCTGGTGGTGGCGGGCGAGAACCGGCTCTCGGGCCAGTCCCGCGACGCGGCGATCCAGACCCTCGCGCAGGTCGGCCACCCGACCCACGAGGTGCCGCTCGGGCCGACGATCCCCGCCTATTACGGCCTCGTCGCGTCCCGCTACGCCCACGAGCACGGCATCGCCGACATCGCCGAACTGGCGGTGCTGATGCGGGCGAACGCGGCCCGGACTCCCGGCGCGCACCTGACGGACCCCATCACCGCCGCGATGGTGGGCGAATCGAAGCCGATCGCCGCCCCCTTGCGACTCCTCGATTGCTGCCCGGTCTCGGATGGCGGCGCGGCCTTCGTGATCGAGCGGGCCGATTCCGCGCGGCCCGGGCCGGCGATCCGGGGCGCCGCGCAGGCCCATACCCACCAGCACGTCACCGCCGCGCCCTCGCTGACCGCCTTCGGGGCGGGCGACAGCGCGGCCCGCGCGCTGAGGCAGGCCCGCGTCGGGCTCGCCGACATCCGCTTTGCCGCGATCTACGACAGCTTCACCATCACGCTCGCCATCCTGCTGGAGGAGATCGGCCTGGCGCCGCGGGGCGCCGCCGGGCGGCTCGCCCGCGAGGGGCACTTCTCGGCCGGCGGCGCGATGCCGCTCAACACCCATGGCGGCCTCCTCAGCTACGGCCATTGCGGCGTCGGCGGCGCCATGGCCCATCTCGCCGAGACCGTGCGGCAGATGCGCGGGCAGGCCGGTCCGCGCCAGGTTCCTCCCCCGGCACTGGCGCTGCTCCACGGCGATGGCGGCGTGCTCTCCTCCCATGTCAGCCTCGTCCTGGAGACCAGCCGATGAGCGCGGAGATTCCCGACTGGACCAGGGGTGCGGAGGGCCTGGCGCTCGCCCGCTGCCGGGCCTGCGGCCACGTCCAGTATGTCCGGCGCCCGTTCTGCCCGGAATGCGGGAGCGAGGATCTGGGCGTCGAGCGGGCGTCGGGCCGCGGCACGGTCTACGCCGTCACGGCGGTGGCCCGTGCGCCCTCGCCGGACCTCCAGGCCTTCGCGCCCTACGGCCTCGCGCTGGTCGATGCCCCGGAGGGCTTCCGCTTCATGGCGCATTGCCCGGCCGAGGGCGTCGCCATCGGGGCTCCCGTCCGCACGACGTTCCGCGCCTTCGGGGCCGGCCTCGTCCCGTTCGTCACCCCGGAGGATCAGCCATGACGTCGAGCCTGCAGGCGGCCCTCGATCCGCGCTCGATCGCGGTGATCGGCGCGTCCGAGAATCCCGACAAGATCGGTGGCCGGCCGCTCCTCTACCTGTCGCAGTTCGGGTTTCGCGGCGAGGTCTGGCCGGTCAACCCGCGGCGCGACGAGGTCCAGGGCCGGCGCACCGTGCCGCGCCTCTCGGCCCTGTCGCGGGCGCCCGAGCTCGCGATCATCGCGGTCCCGGGCGAGGCGGCGGTGGCGGCCCTCGACGAATGCGCCGAGATCGGCGTCAAGGTCGCCATCATGATGGCCTCGGGCTTCGGCGAGACCGCGGACCCCGCCGCACGGGCCGCCGAGCGGGCGATGGTGGCCCGCGCCCGCGCCCGGGGCCTGCGGATGATCGGCCCGAACTCGCAGGGGCTCGCCAATTTCGGCACCGGCGCGGTGGCGAGCTTCTCCAGCATGTTCCTGGAGGTCGAGCCCCGGGACGGGCCGGTCGGCATCGTCAGCCAGAGCGGGGCGATGAGCGTCGTGCCCTACGGGCTGCTGCGCGGCCGCGGCATCGGCGTGCGCCACACCCACGCCACCGGCAACGACGCCGACGTGACGGTGTGCGAACTCGCCGCCGCGGTGGCGGCCGATCCGGGGTTGAAGCTCCTGCTCCTCTACCTCGAGAGCATCCCCGACCCCCACCACCTGGCCGAGGCCGCGGCGATCGCCCGCGCGCGCGGCCTGCCGATCGTGGCGCTCAAGTCCGGTCGCACCGCCGCCGGCCAGGCGGCGGCCCAGTCGCATACCGGGGCGCTCGCCAACGAGGACCGGCTGGTCGACGCCTTCCTGGAGCAGCACGGGATCTGGCGGGCGCGCGACACCACCGACCTCGTCGCGGCGGCCGAACTCTACCTGAAGGGCTGGCGCCCGGCGGGCCGCCGCATGGTGGCGATCAGCAATTCGGGCGCGACCTGCGTGATGGCGGCGGACGCGGCCTCGCAGGCGGGGCTCGACCTGGCGCCCCTGGAGGAGGGCACGCAGGCACGCCTGCGGGCGATCCTGCCGAGCTTCGCCGCGACCCGCAATCCGGTCGACATCACGGCGGCGCTGATGACGAACTCCGCCCTGTTCAGCCAGATCCTGCCGGTGATCGCCGAGGATCCGAGCGCCGACGCCTTCCTGGTCGGGGTGCCGGTGGCGGGCCGGGCCTACGCGGTCGACGATTTCGGCCGCGACACCGCCGCCTTCGCGCAGGCGACCGGCAAGCCGGTGGTGATCGTCGCCCCCCAGGAGCTGGTGGCGGCGCCGTTCCGCTCGCGCGGCCTGCCGGTCTTCTCCGGCGAGGGCGAGGCGGTGCGGGCGCTGGCGCAGTTCATCGCGCATCACGAGCGCATGGCGGCGGCCGGGGAACGGACGCCGCATCCGGCGCCGTCGTCGCCCTCCGCCTCTCCGGCGCCGCGCCTCCTCGACGAGGCCGAGAGCCTGGCGCTCCTGGCGCGGGCCGGTATCCCGGTCGTGCGCCACCGCCTCTGCCGCACCGCCGACGAGGCGGTGGCGGCGGCCGCCGGGATCGGCGGGCCGGTCGCCGTCAAGGGCTGCTCGGCGGGCGTGGCGCACAAGAGCGAACTCGGCCTCGTCCATCTCGGGGTCGATGGGGAGGCGGCGGTGCGGGCCGCCTTCGAGGCCTGCCGGGCGGGACTGGCCGGGGCCGGCCACCCGTTCGCCGGCGCGATCGTCGCCGCGATGGCGCGGGGACGGCGCGAACTGATGCTCGGCGCCCATCGCGACCCGTTCTTCGGCCCGGTCGTGGTGGTGGGCGACGGCGGCAAGTACGTCGAGGCGATGCCGGACGTCGCCGTGCTGCTGCCGCCCTTCTCGGAGGCGCAGGTCCGGCGCGCCCTCGACGGCCTGCGCCTCGCCCCGCTGATCGCGGGCGTGCGCGGCGAGCCGCCGCTCGCGATCGAGCCCTACCTGGCCGCCGCCGTCGCGGTCGGGCGGCTGATGGTCGAGCGGCCGGCGATCGCCAGCCTCGACGTCAATCCGATGATGATCGGCACCGCGCCCGGCGAGTGCCTGGCGCTCGACGCCGTCGTGTTCGAGGAAGGAAGCGCGCCATGATCCGCCGCCGTGACGTCGTCGCCGGTCTTGCCGGGACCCTTGCCGGGACCCTCGCCGCCGGCCCCCTCGTGCTCGGGAGCCGGCCGGCCCGCGCCGCTGCCTGGCCGGCCCGGCCGATCTCCGTCGTGGTGCCCTACCCGCCCGGCGGCTCGACCGACATCACCGCGCGGATCGTCGGCGAGCGGCTGTCGATCGCCCTCGGCCAGCCCCTGGTGATGGACAACAGGCCGGGGGCCGGCGGCAATCTCGGCCTCGAGATCGTCGCCCGCGCGGCGGCCGACGGCCACACGCTCGGCGTCGCCACCACGGCGCACGCCATCAACATGACGCTGTTTCGCAAGCTCAACTACGACACGCTGAAGAGCTTCGCGCCGGTGGCGCTCCTGACCGAGAACCCGCTGGTGCTGGTCGTGCCGGCACAATCCGCGCCCCGCTCGGTCGCCGACCTGATCGCCGCCGCCAAGGCCAGGCCCGGGGCCCTGAACTACGCCTCGTCCGGCATCGGCCAGTCGACCCACCTGGCCGCCGAGCTGTTCGCGTCCATGGCGGGGATCAAGCTCACCCACATCCCGTATCGGGGCAGCGCCCCGGCGATCACCGACGTCATCGCCGGACGCTGCGACCTGATGTTCGACACCACCCAGTCGGTGCTCGCCCATGTCGAGGGCGGCCGGGTGCGGGCGCTCGGCATCACCGCGGCCGAGCGGCTGCCGTTGGCGCGCGACATCCCGACCATCGCCGAGGCCGCCCTGCCCGGCTACGTCGCCATCGCGTGGAACGGCCTCGTCGCGCCGAAGGGCACACCGCCCGAGATCGTCGCGCGCCTCAACGCCGAGACGGTGCGGGCGATGCAGGAGCCGGCGGTGGCGGCGAAGTTCGCCGGCCTCGGCGCCACCTCCCGCCCGCTCTCGCCCGAGGCCTTCGGGGCCTTCATGGCGGCCGAGATCGCCAAGTGGGGCGCCGTGGTGAAGCAATCGGGGACGACGCTGGATTGAGGGGGAAGCGCCCGCCCGGGCGGGGGGGCTTCCCTTGAGCATTGTCCGACGAAGTGGATGCCGGTTCGTCGAAGAAAACCTGGCAAAACAAAGACTTGGAGCACTTCACGATTGCGGCGCGATCGTGAAGTGCTCGAGCGTGTCAGGCGCGCAGGGTCGCGAGGGCGTGGTAGGCCTGCTTGTAGCGCTCGTAGACCGGACGGTACCGGGCATGGGCCTCCCTGCTCGGCTCGATGCGGCGGGCGACCTTGACCATCGCGGAGGCCGCCTCCTCGATCGAGCCGTAATGCCCGGCGGCCTTTGCCGCCAGGACGGCGCTGCCCAGCGCCGGCGCCTCCGCCACCTCGGTCACGGTCAGGGGCTGGCCGCAGACGTCGGCATGGATCTGCATCCACAGGTCCGAGCGCGTCGCGCCCCCGCAGATCACGATCTCGTCCGGCCGGTAGCCGCCGGCCCGCATCGTCTCGAAGATGAGCTCGGTCCCGCACGCGACCCCCTCCATCGCGGCGCGAAACAGGTGGGCGCGGCCATGCGCGAGCGTGAGCCCGGTGATCGCGCCGCGCGAGGCCGCATCGGTGTGCGGCGTGCGGTTGCCCTGGAAATGGTCCTGCACCAGCACGCCGTCCGAACCCGGCGGCAGCGCCGCGGCCTCCGCGTTGAGCGCGTCGTAGGACCAGTCGCTGCCGACGATCCCCCGCAGCCAGTTGACGACCGAACCCGTCGAGGTCTGGCCGCCCTCGACCAGATGCAGGCCGGGGATCACCGCGTCGGCGTAGGTGCCCCAGATGCCGCGGCCGTGGAACGGCGCGGCCGAGAGCCCGAGATGCAGGTGCGACGAGCCCGTGATGAAGGCGAGCTTACCGGGGGTCGTGACGCCGAGCCCGATCATCGCGATCTCGGCGTCCGAGCCGCCCTGCGCCACGGTGAGCCCGACCGGCAATCCGAAATGCTCGGCGGCCTCCGGGGTCAGTCCGCCCACGATCTCCCCGAGGGGCAGCACCTCCGCGGGCCACTTGTCGGCGAGTTCCGGGATGCCGAGGCGCTCGACCAGGCTGCGGGCATAGCCGCCCTCGCGCGCCCGGTAGTGCCAGCGGATCGCCGCGTTGGTGATCGAGGCGGCGCGCCGCCCCGTCATGCGCAGGTTCATGTAGTCCTGGTACTCGCAGATCGTCGCCGCGCGCGCGAAGATCCCGGGCTCGTGCCGGGCGAGCCAGAGCGCCTTCGGGATCATCCACTCGGCCGAGACCGGCCCGGCGCCGCCGGAATTGACGATCAGCGCCGGATCGCCGGTGGCGAGCACCAGGGCGGCCTCGTCGGTCGCGCGCACGTCCATCCAGATCAGCGCCGGCCGCACCGGGATACCGTCGCGGTCGAGGGCGACGACGGAGCAGTTGGTGGTGTCGGCGCAGAGGGCCGAGACGTCCCGGGGATCGATGCCGGCCCTGTGCACCGCCTCGCGCACCGCCCGCCCGGCCGCCTCCCACCAATCCTGCGGGTTCTGCTCGGCCCAGGACGGGCGCGGGAAGGTGGTGGGGTAGGATTGCGCCGCGAAGGCGAGCGGCCGGCCGGCGAGGTCGAACACCCCGGCCCGGATGCCCTCCGTGCCCCCGTCGAGACCGATGACGACGCTCATGGCGCTCCTGTCCTCCCGGGCGGCCTCACCGCGGCCGCCATCGGAGCCCCGCTTAGCATGACGGCGGCGCCACCGCCCGGCCCGATCGGTGCGGCAACGGCACAAGCGGCCGGTCGTCCCGAACCGTCGTGGATGGGCCCGTGGTCGCGCCTCGCGGGAGCCCGGCGCTGCAGCGGATCGGCCTGAACAGATTGCGCGAAAGCGGCATCCGGCTTTGCGACCAAGATCGGCGAAGAAACAGGGCGTGAGGGGACGAAGCGCTGGCTTGCCGATGCGAGTCGGCTCAGCGGTGCGATGCCCCTCCGCGCCCGTAGAGCGCGCGCGAGATCGTCGCCGCCGTCTCGCGCAGCTCCCGGGCGAGCGCGTCAAGCTCGCCGTCCGACATCTGCCCGGCGACCGCGATGCCGCTCACCCCGAAGCGGGGCTGCCCCGCATGGTCCAGGATCAGGCTCGCCGCGATGTCGACGCCGCGAAACAGGTGGCCCCGGTCGAAGGCGAAGCCCGCGCCGCGTGCCGCCGCGACCTCGGCCGCGTAGGTCTCGAAGGTCGGGGCGTTCTCCCAGCGCAACGTCGCGAACGTCCGCCGCAGCTCGGCCTCCGGCAGGTCGCGGCGCGCGGCGATGCACCGGCCGACCGCGCCGACCAGCGCCGGGAGCCGGGCGCCCAGCGCCATGTCGACATGGACGACGTTGCCGGCGACCAGCCGGTCGACGAGGACGATGCGGTCCTGCGGCGTGATCTTCCACAGCCCGATCAGCGCCCGGTGGTGCCGCGACAGCGCCTCCAGGGCGGGCCGGATGATGTCGACCTGGTCGAGCCCGACCAGCGGCATCGAGATCTCGAGGATCCCCATGGCGAGCCGGTACTCCTTCGACCGGGTGTCGAAGCTCGCCAGGCCCTCCTTGGTCAGGGTCCGCAGGATGTTGAACGTCGTCGAGAGGTTGATCCCGGTCTCCCGCGCGATGTGGGCGACCCCGGCGGCCCCCGGGGCATGGGCGAGGAAGCGCAGGATCGCCACGGCATTCTCGACCGCGCCGACATACTTGCGCGGGCCCGCCTCGGCCTCCGGGCGATCCGGTGGCTCCGTCATGACCCCTGTCGTCCCGGCTTCCGTCATCCCGATCGCCTCCGAACGGGTGTGTCGCCCGGCGGGCCCGGAAACTCAACGGGCCGGCGCCCGGTCTTTCTCGTTGACAAAAGCCTTTCGCCATCGAAAATCAGCTTCAAAGCCCGCCGCGCTCGCGTACCGGCTTCCGAGGGCGGCCGAGCGGCCGGTCGGGAGCCGGATGCGACCGCAGGACGACGCGTCACCGAGGGAACGCCATGGACGAGGCAGCGGGCCCGCAGCGGGCCTACGAGGAGTTTCTCCGCGCCGGCCGCTTCATGATCCAGCGCGCGCGCCGGACCGGCGAATACGTCTTCTACCCCAGGACCCTGTCCCCCTCCGGCGAGGTCGACCTCGACTGGGTCGAGGCCTCGGGTCTCGGCACCGTCTACGCCATCACGGTCAACCGTCGCCGGGACGGCGCGGTGAACGTCGCCCTCGTCGACCTCGACGAGGGACCGCGGATGATGACGACGATCGCCGGCGTCGAGACCGTGCCGATCGGCACGCGGGTGAAGGCCCGCGTCGAGGCCGGGGAGACGCCCCGCGTCGTGTTCGATCCGGTGGAGGAGCCGCGATGAGCCACCCGTTGCGCGGCCGCACCGCCATCGTCGGCCTCGGGCTCGCCGGGCTCGGCGCGGCGCCGGGCTTCTCGGCGATGGAGCTGCTCGGCCTGTCCGTGCGCGCGGCCCTCGACGATGCCGGGATGCGGCTCGCCGACATCGACGCGGTGTTCGCGGCGACCAGCAGCCACGCCTTCGCGTCGATGAGCGTCGTCGAGTATCTCGGCTTGCGGCCCCGATATTTCGACAGCACCAATGTCGGCGGCTCGAGCTTCGAGATGCATCTGCTCCAGGCCACGCTCGCCCTCGAGGCCGGGCTCTGCGACGCGGCGCTGATCTGCTACGGCTCGAACCAGCGCACGGCGGGCGGACGCCTCGTCTCGATGTCGGAGCCGCAATGGCACGAGGTGCCCTACGGGCCCCGCCACCCGATCACCGCCTACGCCCTCGCCGCCGCCCGGCACATCCACCAGTACGGGACGAGCCGGGAGATGCTCGCCGACGTCGCGGTCGCGGCGCGACAATGGGCCAACCTCAATCCGGATGCCTTCGCCCGTGGCCCCCTGACCCGCGAGGACGTCCTGGCGGCCAGGATGGTCAGCGATCCCCTCACCACCGCCGATTGCTGCCTCGTCACCGACGGCGCGGCGGCCTGCATCCTGGTGCGGGCCGAGCGGGCGAAGGACGTCGCCAAACCGCCCGCCTACTTCCTCGGTGCCGCCGGGGCGAACTGGCACCGCTCGATCCAGGCGATGCCCGACCTGACGGTGACCGCCGCCAGCGAGAGCGGCCCCCGCGCCTTCGCGATGGCGGGTGTCGCGCGGGAGGACGTCGACCTCCTGATGCTCTACGACGCCTTCACCATCAACACGATCCTGTTCCTCGAGGATCTCGGCTTCTGCCCGAAGGGCGAGGGCGGTCGCTTCGTGCAGGGCGGGCGCATCGCGCCGGGCGGGGGGCTGGCCGTCAACACCAATGGCGGCGGCCTGTCCTGCGTGCATCCGGGCATGTACGGGATGTTCCTGATCGCGGAGGCCGTCACCCAGATCCGCCGGGAGGCCGGCGCGCGGCAGCTCGCCCGCGCCGACGTCGCGCTCCTGCACGGCAACGGCGGCACGCTGTCGAGCCAGGTCACGGCCTTCCTGGGCTCCGAGGCGACGCTGTGACGGCGCTCGCCGCGGAGGACTTCTCCGCCCTCGACGCCCTGATGGCGCCGCGCTCCGTCGCGATCGTCGGCGCCTCCGACGACCCGACGCGGATCGGCGGCCGGCCGATCGCCGCGATGCAGGCGGCCGGGTTCCGGGGCCGGATTTTTCCCGTCAATCCGGGTCGGAGCGCGGTGCAGGGCCTGCCGTGCTTTGCCACCGTCGCCGACCTGCCCGAGGCGCCGGAGGTCGGCATCGTGGCGGTCGCGGCGCGCCACGCCGTCGAGGCGGTGGCGGCTCTGGGCGCGAAGGGGTGCCGGGCCGTCACGCTGTTCTCGGCGGGCTTTGCCGAGACCGGGGACGAGGGCGGGCGGGCGCAGGCCGAGATCCTGGGCATCGCCCGGCGCCACGGCATGCGGGTGCTCGGTCCCAACACGCTGGGCGTCTACAATGCCGGGATCGGCTATTACGGCACCTTCTCGTCCTCGCTCGATTCCGGCTTCCCGCGGCCGGGGCCGATCGGCATCGCCAGCCAGTCCGGGGCCTACGGCGCCCACCTCGCCGCCGCGGCGCGCGACCGCGGGCTCGGCGCCTCCGTCCTCGTCACCACCGGCAACGAGGCCGACGTCACCGTCGCCGACGCGATCGGCTGGATGGCGCGGAGCGAGACCGTGGAAGTCGTCTGCGCCTACCAGGAGGGCTTTCGCGACGGCCCCCGCATGATCGCGGCGCTCGAGGCCGCGCGGGCGGCCGGCAAGCCGGTCTTCCTGCTGAAGGCCGGGCGCAGCCGCCTCGGCGCGGCGGCGGCGGCCTCGC
>NZ_JTHF01000489.1 GCF_001043895.1 Methylobacterium indicum | reverse complement strand
CCCGGCGGCTTCTCGGGCGCTCTACTGGATGTCCTCGGGCTTCACGACGATCCAGTTCTTGTCGGCGGTGACGGGAAGGCCGTTCGCGGCCTGGGCGGTTGCGCTGGTCTTCTTCATCTCCTCGATCTGGCTGCGGTACTTCGCCTTGCGATCGACCCAGACCCGGACACCGCCCTTCGGCACGTCGACATCGTGGAACAGCATCGGCCCGTCGCTCACCGGCGTGTCGCCGGCGACCAGGACCGCCTTCTTCCACGGGTCGATATAGGTCATGATCGCCGCGTACTTGCCGGCGTACCAGGTTGCCGGGGTCCACAGGTAGGGCGTGATTTCGAGCGGCAAGTTGGCCTTCTCGTCGTAGTGGCCGGCGGCGATCTGCTTGCGTGCCGTCGTCAACTCGCCGGTCTTCCGGTTCTTGAGCAGCGTCGTCACGCCGATGATGTTCTCGGGCTTGACGTTGTAGCCGTAGCGCGGGTCGGACGCGACCATGCGCACGATCTCTTCATGCGCCGCGCTCACGACATAGACCGCGATCCCGTTCTCGCGCAGCTTGGCGTACAGCTCCTTGATGCCGGTGAAGATCCTGGGCGGCTGCACCTCGATCGTCTTGACCGTGTCACCCTCGTAGTAGGTCGTCGGGATGGTTTTTCCGGATGCCATCATCTCGTCGACGTAACCCTTCAGCGTCTCGAGGGTGAGACCGGAGAAGGACTGCGCGATCCATGGGTAACACACCATGTCGTCGATCTCGCACAGCCGGTTATAGTAGCTGTAGAGACTTTCCTTGTAATTGTCCTTGTCCTTGAACGGAATCAGCTTCAGCGACGGATCGAGGGTGTCGCGCGTGAGGACGCCCTTCATCTCCAGGAAGGGCAGCAGCGCCTCGGTCAGGTCGTACCGATAGCTGGTATTGTCCATGTCGAAGACGGCGTACGCACCCTTGTTCGCGTTCGCGGCGATCATCGTATCGAGCTGCTGCGCCGCCTCCTTCGGCCAGTGATCGAGCCCGGCGGCCGAAGCCTGGCTGGCCAGGCCGAGAAACAGACAACTCACGAGCCACCTCGATGCG
>NZ_JTHF01000488.1 GCF_001043895.1 Methylobacterium indicum | reverse complement strand
CCCCGCGCCATTCTTTGTCCTGGTCTCTCTCGGTGGGATGAGCCGACGGGAAATCCTCGGCAGAGCGAAGCGCGCTCAGGGCTTTGCACTCACCCCGGCAGCCGCAACCGCGCCCGCAAGCCCCCCATCGCCGACCGGTCGAGCTCCAGCCCGCCGCCGTAGAGCTCCGCCAGTTCCGTGGTGATGGCGAGGCCGAAGCCGTGGCCCGGCACGGTCTCGTCGAGGCGTTTGCCCCGCTGCGCCACCGCCGCCAGCGCCTCCGGCCCGAGGCCCGGACCGTCATCCTCGATCGACACGATCACGTCGCTGCCCGCTGCCTCCGCCGACACCCGCACAGCCCGGGCGCACCAGGTGCAGGCATTGTCGATCAGGTTGCCCAGCATCTCGTCGAGATCCTGCGGGTCGCAGGCCGCCGCGAGGCCGGGCGGGACCGCACACGTGACCTGCACGCCCTTCTCGGCGTGAAGCCGCTCCAGGGCCGAGGCGAGGTCGGCCACCGGCCCGGCCAGTTCGGTGCGGATCCGGGTCGCCCCGGTCAGCGCGGCGCTGCGGGCCCGGCGCAGGTGGTGGCGCACGCCGCGGTCGAGGCTGGCGACGAGA
>NZ_JTHF01000487.1 GCF_001043895.1 Methylobacterium indicum | reverse complement strand
CTCTTCAGCTCGGACACGACCTTGGCGGTCACCGCCCGGCGGATGCGGGCGAGGACGGGCGTCGCCTGCAGCATCTCGCGCGAGACGTTGAGCGGCAGATCCTCGGTGTCGACCACGCCCTGGACGAAGCGCAGCCAGGACGGCAGCAGCCCGGCCTCGTCGGTGATGAACATCCGGCGCACATGCAGGCGCACCTTGCTGTCGCGCTGCTCCTCGATCGCCATGAAGGGCTTCATGCCCGGGACGAACAGCAGCGCGTTGAACTCGAGCTGGCCTTCCGCCCGCCAGTGCAGGGTCGCCCACGGCTTGTCGAAGGCGTGCGCCACCTGGCGGTAGAACTCGGTGTACTCCTCCTCGCTCACCTCGGATTTGGGCTTGCGCCAGAGCGCCGTGCCCTTGGTCCCGGCGACCTCCTCGCCGTCGCGCACCAGCGTCACCGGCACGGTAATGTGGTCGGCCCACTTGCGCAGGATGGTCTCGAGGCGGATGCCCTCGAGATACTCCTCGGCGTCCGCCTTCATGTGCAGGACGATGTCGGTGCCGGGCTCGGCCCGGGTCGCGGGCGCGAGCGTGTACTCGCCCTGCCCTTCCGAGGCC
>NZ_JTHF01000486.1 GCF_001043895.1 Methylobacterium indicum | reverse complement strand
ACGCGGCGGCCTCCGCGAACCACTCCGGGTCCGGCCCGGCCTCGGTCCACGGGACGCCGATCACGGTCGCCCGGTGGGCGCGCAGCAGCGCCTGGAAGTTGAAGTAGCAGGGATCGTCCACCAGGACCGCATCGCCCGGGCGCAGCAGCAGGCGGCAGACGAGATCGACCGCCTGGGTGCCCGAGCCGGTGAGCAGGATCCGGTCCGGGCCGACCGGCAGCCCCTCCTCGGCGAAGAGCCGCGCCAGATGGCGGCGCAGAGCAGCCGGACCCCGCGTGGTGCCGTAATCGGTCAGCACCGCGTCCTCGGCCCGGGCGAGGCTCCGGGCGGCGCGGCGCAAGGGGTCGAGCGGCATCCAGGCGGCGGGCAGCCAGCCGCAGCCGGGCTTCGGGATGTCGGGCTCGCCGTCGAGGGATTGCCGCGAGACCCAGAACGGATCGACCTCCCGGTCGAGGCGCGGGCCGATCTCGGCCAGCGTCGGGGGCGGGGCGAGCGAGGCCGCGTAGAAGCCCGAGCCCGGACGCGAGCGCACCGCCCCCTCCGCCGCCAGCCTCTCGTAGGCCTCGACCACCGTCGAGGGCGAGACGCCCATGAGAGTGGCGAGCCCGCGGATCGAGGGCAGCCGCTCGCCGGGCGTCAGCCCCCGCGCGGCGATCCG
>NZ_JTHF01000485.1 GCF_001043895.1 Methylobacterium indicum | reverse complement strand
TGGGCGATGCGGCGCGCGACGGCCTGGCCGGCGAGCACCATTTCTACGTCTCGTTCCGGACCGACTATCCCGGCGTGCGGGTCTCGCAGCGTCTGCGGGAAAAGTACCCGCAGGACATGACGATCGTCCTCCAGCACCAGTTCTGGGACCTCGGCGTCACCGAGCACACCTTCGAGGTCGGGCTGTCCTTCTCCGGCGTGCCGGAGCGGCTCCTGGTACCGTTCGAGGCCGTGACCGGCTTCTTCGACCCCTCGGTGCAGTTCGGCCTGAAGTTCGAGCTGAACGACGGCACCGCGACCGCCGAGGATGCAGCCCCGACCCCGGCCCCCTCGCCCCTGCGGGCGATCCGCGGCGCCGGCTCCGAGCCGAGCGAATCGCTGCCCAAGGTCCCGGCGATCGGCAGCAACGTGCCCAAGATCCTGCCGGCCGCCAAGATCGACCCCAAGGCCGACGCCAAGAGCGCCGACGCCAAGAGCCAAGCCAAGGACGGCAAGGACGAGGCGGAGAGCGAGGCCAAGCCCGACGAGGCCGCCGAGCGGACCGACGCTCCCCAGGAGGGTGCCTCGGTGGTCAGCCTGGACGCGTTCCGCAAGAAGAGCTGAGCGCGGCGAGACGCTCGTGGGTCGACTCGCTCACTTTCCGACATCCTGACGTCATTCCGGG
>NZ_JTHF01000484.1 GCF_001043895.1 Methylobacterium indicum | reverse complement strand
CGACGTTGCGCAGGGCATCCTGCACCAGGAGATCGTAGCGAATCAGATCGTCTGCCATCAACCGTTGCCTGGCGCCGCATCGCTCGCGGGAAGAGAATTCGAAGTGGAGGCTTCTGTTGCCAGGTGCCTCCGAACCCCGCCTATTCGGTGCTACCCGGTAGGACTTCGTTTGGTATTGGGGACCGCTTACGCGGCCACCGCCACCGGAGCAAAGTTGTCGTTGGCAACTATTGCATTGGCCCGATAACGGCGGAACCATGCCGAGCGAAAGCTCAACCTTTACGCCCTCGTCGATCCTATTTCGCCCCCGCCGAAGCCCGAACCGAACGGGCCGTTCCGGGCTTGGGTGGAGGCGCCGGGTACCGCCCCCGGGTCCGATAGGTTTATTCCGAAGAACGTTTATCGCCATAGCCGGCCTCGCGACCGGCAAGGCGAATATAGGGGGTTCCGTGCCGCTTTTGAAGCCCGCCCCGCACCATTCTGCGTCCGTTTCGCAAAGCGTGTCTCCGGCGCCCGGAAATGCTCCCCCGAACCCCGTCGGCGGACCCCGCCGGGC
>NZ_JTHF01000483.1 GCF_001043895.1 Methylobacterium indicum | reverse complement strand
TCCTCGACCTCAACCTCGCCGTCGGCGAGGTTGAGGTCGAGGATCGCGAGGTCGATCGCCTCGAGGTCGATCAGCGCCAGGGCTTCGCGGTTGGTGCGGGCCGGGCCGACGGCGTGGGCGTTCGCGCCGGTGACGATCTCGGTCAGTTCAAGGGCGACCAGCGCCTCGTCCTCGACGATCAGCACCCGTCGTCCGTCCAGCATCGCGATCTCCGTCGGTTCGGGGCGGGCGAATCGGTGCCCGGCCCCGGCATCCGCGGCGAGAGTGTGTCGCCGGCCGGGCCCGGTCAATCACGCGGATGCGGCACCCGGGATTAAAGGCTCCTTAACCATGTTGCCGGCATGGTTTGCCGGGCCGTGATCGGCGGCGGCGCGCCCATCGGGGCGCGACCCGGGCGGTTTGGACGAGGCGCGGAGTGTCGGCGATGGGCGAGGCGGCGTTGAACATCGCGGGCCAGGAGCGGGGCGGCCCGGATTTCGATCTGGTGCGGCGCCTGCTCCTCCCGCCGGGCTGGCTCGGCCCCCGGCCCTACCGCCTGCCCGAGCCGGACGAGGCGCCCGAAGAGGATCTCGACGATCTCGTCGCTCAGCTCGAGGCCGAGAACAAGGTGATGAAGGCGGTGATCCGCTCCGAGCGCGAGGCGGCCGCCGAGCTGCGGGCGCAGGTCGCGGCGCTCACCACCCAGCAGGCGCAGGACGACACCATCCAGGACGACCTGCGGGCCGACCGCGACCGCTGGGCCTCGCTGGTCGAGCGCCTGCTGTTCGCCTCCCGTTGAGGCGCCCCCCGCATCGACCCGAGATCACGGGTCCCCGCAGTCGCACGGAGACGGCCATGAGCCCCCGCTGCTCGCTCGTCGTCAACGGCAAGCCCGTTCGTGTGGCGACCGGCGACACGCCCCTCGATGCCGCGCTGCCCCGGAACGTGGCGGCCGGCCGCGACGGGGTGATCCAAGATGCCCAGCTGCAAGGCGCGCAGATCCAGGATTCTCTGCCGCGCCTGCGCAACACCAGCCGCGCCCGGCCCCGCCTCGGCGACGGCGCCGCCACCCGGCCGGGCGCGGCTGGTGT
>NZ_JTHF01000482.1 GCF_001043895.1 Methylobacterium indicum | reverse complement strand
CCCGCCGGGTGGGCGGGCGTGTTCGGGCCGGCGGGGAACAGCATGGCGGCCGGCCTATCGCGCCGCCGGAAGGCTGGCGACGACGGGGGCAAGGGTATTGTCCTCGTTCGCCCCGTCCTCGAGGTTGAGCTTGCGGAAGACGATCTCGGCGAGGCCGGCCTGCCCACCCGCCGCCTCGAGGGCTTTGGCCGGCGCCGCGTCGACCGCTCGCTGCACCGCCTTGGCGATCACATGCGAGCCGACGTTGACCGACAGCTTGCCCTCTTTCACGGCGCCCGGCACCGCGTTGATGGCGTACTCGGTCACGGCGTTCGCCATCTGCTCGACCCGGGCTTGGGTCAGGAACAGGGCGGCCCAGGGGTAGACCTTGCGGATGGCCTGGATCAGGTAGGCGGCGACCGCCGGAATCACGGCGGTGATGACGATCTCCCGGACGAGCTCGATCCAGGGCGCGGCCGACAGCGTGACGCGGGTGGTGTCGGCGGTGGCGGTCTCGGCGGCGAAGGCAGCGCCGGTGCACAGGATGAGCATCAGGCCCATGAGCGCCGAGAAGGCGAGGCCGCCAATCGTGCGCATATCATCTCTGAACTCTCGAACGAGGATGATGAGCAGCGTCAGGAATAGCCCGCCGAACCCGAAGCCGGCGAGCCGCATCACCGGGTCATCCATGATCGGGTTGATGCGGTCGGGGGCGATGCCCAAGGCCATGGCGGGAGAGCAGACGCAGGCGAGCGCCAGCGCCGCGAGGAAGAGGCGGTGCATGATGATGTCCTGATTGTCGGGGATTTGCTCGGCTGGCCCGGCCGGCGCGGGTCGAACAGCCCGGAAATCCCGGGCGGTTGGTCAGGCGGCGATCAGCTTGCCGCAGGTCGGGCACTTTGAGGGGTCGACCGGCGCCGCGGTCTCGGTCGCCATGGCGAGCGCCGCCTTGCGCACCTCCTCGACCCGCCGGGCCCAGCCCTTGCCGAACCGCGGCCAGGTCGACAGATCTCGCAAGAAGGCCAGCCGCCCGTCGCACAGGGGGTCGATCAGGTCCGCCGGCTTGTGCTTTGCGACAGCCGCCAGGGTGAGCGGCCCCAGTGCGCCGTCGTCGGCGACCTTGAGCGCCCGCTGCAGCCCGATCACAGCGCGCTTGGGCCCGCTGTTCACCGCGAAGTCGAAGAGCGCGTAGCCGAGCCCCGCCGGCAGCGCGTCGCCC
>NZ_JTHF01000481.1 GCF_001043895.1 Methylobacterium indicum | reverse complement strand
GGCCTGCCGGTGGCGGTGCTGTTCCGCACCCAGTGGGCCGACGTGCTGCGGGTGGTCTTCGCCGCGCTGGTCTCGGTGGTGAGCACGATCTTCAGCGTCTTCACCCTGTCCTACGCTGTCAACACGATGAAGATCGACCGTCCGACGATGCTGACGGTCCTGATCCTCGCCAACGTGGTGGCGCTCGGCGCGATCCCGGCCTTCGCGGCCCTGTCCGACCGGATCGGCCGCCGCCCGGTCTTCATCTTCGGCGCGCTCGGCTCCGCCGCGCTGATCTGGCCCTACATGTGGGCGATCAGCCAGGGCAACATCCCGCTGATCTTCACCTTCGGCATCCTGCTCTCGGGCGTGGTCTACAGCGCCGCCAACGGGGTGTGGCCGTCGCTCTACGGCGAGATGTTCGGCACCAAGGTCCGCCTGTCGGGCATGGCGATCGGCACCCAGATCGGCTTCGCCCTCGGCGGCTTCGCTCCGGCCATCAGCGCCGAGCTCCTCGGCGCCGGCCCGACCGGCTGGGTCCCGGTCGCCGCCTTCGTCACCGCCACGGCAGCGATCGCCGCGGTGTCGATCT
>NZ_JTHF01000480.1 GCF_001043895.1 Methylobacterium indicum | reverse complement strand
CTTCCCCTCCTCGACCGCGTCCGCGTTCCCGCGGATCTGCGCCAGCTGCCCGAGAGCGACCTCGCCCAGCTCGCCGCCGAACTGCGCGCCGAGACCATCGACGCCGTCTCGGTCACCGGCGGCCATCTCGGCGCCGGCCTCGGCGTCATCGAGCTCACCGTCGCCCTCCACTACGTCTTCAACACCCCCGACGACCGCATCATCTGGGACGTCGGACACCAGGCCTACCCCCACAAGATCCTCACCGGACGCCGCGACCGCATCCGCACGCTCCGCCAGGGCGGCGGCCTCTCGGGCTTCACCAAGCGCTCCGAGAGCCCCTACGATCCCTTCGGCGCCGCCCATTCCTCCACCTCCATCTCCGCCGGCCTCGGCATGGCGATCGGCCGCGACCTCGCGGACGCCGCCGCGAAGGCGCGCGGCGAGACGCCCCCGCGCCGCAACGTCGTGGCGGTCATCGGCGACGGCTCGATCTCGGCCGGCATGGCCTACGAGGCGATGAACAATGCCGGCGCGCTCAAGAGCCGCCTCATCGTCATCCTCAACGACAACGACATGTCGATCGCGCCCCCCGTCGGCGCCATGTCGTCCTACCTCGCCAGGCTCGTCTCGGGCGACACCTACCGCTCGCTTCGCGACACCGCCAAGCAGTTCGGCCGGCTGCTGCCCAAGGCCCTCTACGACACCGCGGCCCGCGCGGAAGAGTATGCCCGCGGCATGCTGGCCGGCGGCGGCACGATGTTCGAGGA
>NZ_JTHF01000048.1 GCF_001043895.1 Methylobacterium indicum | reverse complement strand
TCCCTGGCGCGCGCCCGGGACGTGGTGGCGGTCCTCGACCGCGAGGGACTGAGCCGGCGCCGGCGCATCACCCGGCCGCTCGCCCTCGCGACGCTGGCGGCCCTGGAAGGCACCGGGGACGACGAGATCGAGGAGCCGGAAGACGAGACGTGACCCTGCGCCGGACGGGCTCTTGACGGCCCGGATCCGGCGTCCTTCACGCAAATGTCAAACTGTCCTGTCACCGGGAAGGGCTGGAGGCCCTGACCCGGCATCCCTTCAAGGAGGTCCCATCGTGTCGGATACCGCTGCCGGAACCAGTGCCATCCCGGTCCTCGACGAGACCGAGGCGACGCCGGAGACGGTGGCGGATGGCCGCCGCGACGAGGCCGGCCCGGCCGGGGCGGCCGCGCAGGAAGGCCCCGAGCAAGGGAATGCGGACAAGGAGAGCGACGGGAAGGGCCCGACCCAGGAGGCGGCGCGGCGCGCCAAGGCCGAGGCGGTCGAGGCCGGCCGGGCCCTGCGCCACGAGCCGGGCCGCTACGTAAACCGCGAATTGTCCTGGCTGCAGTTCAACCGCCGGGTGCTCGAAGAGGCCTCGAATACCGGGCACCCGCTGCTGGAGCAGCTGCGCTTCCTCTCGATCTCGGCCAACAACCTCGACGAGTTCTTCATGGTCCGGGTCGCCGGCCTGCACGACCAGGTCCGCGCCGGCCTCACAGCGCCGTCCGCCGACGGCCTGTCGCCGGCCGAGCAGCTCGCCCGCATCGACGCCGAGGTCACCGGGCTCGCCGGCGACCAGCAGCGGCGCTGGAGCGAGTTGCGCGGGGAGCTGCACCACAACGGCATCGACCTCGTCGAGGCGATGGACCTCTCGGCGGAAGAGGCCGCCTGGCTCGAGGACTACTTCCTCCAGCACATCTTCCCGGTGCTGACGCCGCTCGCCATCGATCCGGCCCATCCCTTTCCGTTCATCCCGAATCTCGGCTCGACCATCGCGCTCACCCTGGTGCGGCCGCGGGACGCCCGGGCGCTGCGGGCGCTGATCCGCCTGCCCTCGATCATCGACCGCTTCGTGCGCCTGCCCGATCTCGGCCAGACCGGCACCGCCCGGTTCATCGCCATCGAGCAGGTGATCGTGCTGTTCACGAGCCGCCTCTTCCCGGGCTACCTCGTCAAGGGCCAGGGCGGCTTCCGGGTCGTGCGCGATTCCGACCTCGAGATCGAGGAGGAGGCCGAGGATCTGGTGCGCCACTTCGAGACGGCGCTGAAGCAGCGCCGCCGCGGCGTGGTGATCCGGCTCGAGGTCGTCGCCACCATGCCGGAGGACCTGCGCACCTTCGTGGCCGACGAACTGGAGATCGCGTCCGACGCCGTGTTCGTGGTCGAGGGGATGCTCGCCCTCAACGAACTCTCGCAGATCGTCGGGATCGACCGGCCGGACCTGAAGTTCAAGCCCTACAACCCGCGCTTCCCCGAGCGCATCCGCGAGAGCGGCGGCGATTGCTTCGCGGCGATCCGCCAGAAGGACTTCATCGTCCACCACCCCTACGAGTCGTTCGACTCGGTGGTGCAGTTCCTGTCGCAGGCCGCCCGCGACCCGAACGTGGTGGCGATCAAGCAGACGCTCTACCGCACCTCGTCCAACTCCCCCATCGTCGCGGCGCTCGCCGAGGCCGCGGAGGCCGGCAAGTCGGTGACGGCGCTCGTCGAATTGAAGGCACGTTTCGACGAGGAAGCCAACATCCGCTGGGCCCGCAACCTCGAGAAGGCCGGCGCGCAGGTCGTCTTCGGCTTCATCGAGCTGAAGACCCACGCCAAGCTCTCGATGGTGGTGCGCCGCGAGGGCGACCGCCTGGTGAGCTACTGCCACGTCGGCACCGGCAACTACCACCCGATCACGGCGCGCATCTACACCGACCTGTCGTTCTTCACCGCCGACCCGGTGATCGGCCGCGACGTGTCGCGGATCTTCAACTTCATCACCGGCTATGCCGAACCGGCGGAACTGGAGCGGATGGCGGTCTCGCCGCTGACCCTGAAGGCACGGCTCCTCGCGCACATCGCCGAGGAGATCGAGCACGCCAAGGCGGGGCGGCCGGCGGCGATCTGGATCAAGTGCAACTCCCTCGTCGACACCCAGATCATCGACGCGCTCTACGACGCCAGCGAGGCCGGCGTGCCGGTGGACTGCATCGTGCGCGGCATCTGCTGCCTGCGGCCGGGCGTGCCCGGCCTGTCGGAGAACATCCGGGTCAAGTCGATCGTCGGGCGCTTCCTGGAGCACGGCCGGGTCTACGCCTTCGGCAACGGCGCCGGGCTGCCCCACCCCAAGGCCCGGGTCTACATCTCGTCGGCCGACCTCATGAGCCGCAACCTCGATCGCCGGGTGGAGGCGATGCTGCCGATCCTCAACCCGACCGTGCACCAGCAGGTGCTCGACCAGATCATGATGGCGAATCTCCTCGACAACCAGCAGAGCTGGCGTGTACTGGCGTCGGGTGCGAGCGAGCGGATCGAGCCCGCCGAGGGCGAGGAGCCCTTCAACGCGCACAAGTATTTCATGACCAACCCGAGCCTGTCGGGGCGCGGGAAGGCATCGAAGAAATCGAGTCCGCGCGCGCTCAGCCGGCGCGCCCAGCGCGCCTGACGCGGCGGCCGGGGCCGGTCCCCGGGGCCATCCGTCCGGCGGCGCTCCCGTCATGAGGACCTGGATGGGCCTGGATCAGACCGCCCTCAACGAAGCCGCGCTCGCCCGGATCGAGCCCGGCGCCCCCGTCGCGATCATCGACATCGGCTCGAACTCCGTCCGGCTGGTCGCCTATTCGGGCATCAGCCGGGCGCCGACGCCGCTCTACAACGAGAAGGTCCTGTGCGGCCTCGGCCGCAACGTGCTGACCACCGGCCGCCTCAACGAGGAGGCGGTGCGCCGCGCCCTCCAGGCGCTCGCCCGCTTCCGGGTGCTGTGCGAGGCGATGCATGTCGGCCAGGTCTTCGTGCTGGCCACCGCCGCGGCCCGCGACGCCGAGAACGGCCCGGCCTTCCTCGAGGCGGCCGAGGCCGCCTGCGGCCACCCGATCGAGCTTCTCTCGGGGCGGCGCGAGGCAGAGCTGTCGGCCTACGGCATCATCTCGGGCTTCCATGCCCCGGACGGCGTGGTCGGCGATCTCGGCGGCGGCAGCCTCGAACTCGTCGACCTGCGCGGCTCGGCCGTCGGCAGCGGCGTGACCATGCCGCTCGGCGGCCTCGCGCTCCAGGACCTCAGCGGCGGCTCGCTCAAGAAGGCCCGCAAGATCGCCGCCGAGGCGCTCAAGAAGGCCGGCCCGCAGCTCGACACGCTGAAGGGCCGCACCTTCTACGCCGTCGGCGGCACCTGGCGGGCGCTCGCCCGCCTGCATCAGGCGGCGCGGGATTACCGCCTGCACGTCATGCACGGCTACTCGATCGAGCCGAACGACGAGCTGTCGTTCCTGCAGGTCGTCGAGCAATCCGACGCCGCGACGCTCGCCGCCGTCGAGAGCGTGTCCGAGGCACGCCGGCCGCTGCTGGCCTACGGGGCGGTGGTGCTCGAAGAGGTGATCCGCTCCGGGCGCCCGCGCGAGATCGCGATCTCGGCGACCGGCGTGCGCGAGGGGCTGCTCTACGAAAAACTCGACGACGCGGCGCGGGCCCGCGACCCGCTGCTGCTCGCCGCCGCCGAACTCAACCGCCTGCGCTGCCGCAGCCCCGGCCACGGCCCCGAATTGCAGGCCTGGACCGACGCCTTCATGGCGAGCCTGTCGACGCCGGAGACCGCCGACGAGCGCCGGCTTCGCCACGCCGCCTGTCTCCTCGCCGATGTCGGCTGGCGCACGCACCCGGATTACCGCGGCGAGCAGAGCCTCAACGTCATCGCCCACGCCTCCTTCGTCGGCATCGACCATCCGGGCCGGGCCTACCTCGCCGTGGCGGTGTTCTTCCGTCACGAAGGCGTCTCTCCCGAGAAGGCGAGCCCGCTGCTGCGTCAGCTCGCCGGCCCGCGGCTGTTCGAGCAGGCGCGGCTGCTCGGTGCGGTCCTGCGCGTCGCCTTCCCGGTCTCGGTGGCGATGGAGGGCATCCTGCCGCGCACGCCGCTCGCGATGCGCGACGGCGCGATCGTCCTCACCCTGCCGCAGGATCTGAAGGACCTCGCCAGCGACCGCCTGTCGAACCGCCTGCGCGGCCTTGGCCGGCTGCTCGGCGTCGAGGCGCGGATCGAGATCGCGGCGTGACGCCGGCGTCCGGGCGGGAGACCGCCCGGATCCCGCCTCACCCGGCGAGGAGCGGCACCTGCCCGGCCTCGCGGGGCAGCGCGCCGGTGAGGCGCGGATCGGGCGCCACCTCGATCGCGCGCGCGTAGGGACGGAAGCCCGAGCGCTGGTAGAACGCCACCGCGCCCGGATGGTCGAGGGTGCAGGTATGGACCCAGAACCGGCCGATCGGGCGCGCGAAGGCCCGGCGGATCGCCTCGTCCATCAGACGCCGGCCGCGCCCGCTGCCGACCGCCTCCGGGACGAGGCCGAAATAGGCGAGGTTCACCTCGCCGGGCGTCCTCCGGTCGAGTTCGAGGAGGCCGATGTCGCGCCCGCCCTCGGTCAGCGCCAGGGCCTCCACCGCCGGGTCGCCGAGGATCGCCGTCAGGGCCTCGTCCGTCATGCCGGCGCGGCCGAACCACAGCCAGGGCGTGCCGATCGCCGCGTAGAGGGCCCGGTAGCGGGCGAGATCGGCGCCGATGGGGGCGAGCGGCAGCGGCTCCGGCGACGGACGGGCCGGCGGCGCCGTCATCTCCAGGTAGGTCACCACGGCGGCGACGTGGGTCGGCGGGATCGGGGTGTAGCCGTCGAGGCGCAGGCGGAGGTCGTCGGTCGGGGCGTCGCTCACGGCGGGGGGCGTCTCCTGTGGCGGATGCCGGGAGGGGGCAGGTCCGTTTCCCTTGTGTCAAGCTTTGTCGTGCGACGCTGGCACAGGGCAGCGATTCGCTCCGGCGAGGCTGGGCGAAGCGGGCTCGGCCGTTAGGTGTCCTGACGGCTCGGTCGCGGCCCCTGGCGGCGGACCGCCCATCGCATCGTCGAGAGAGGCACGGGCATGCACGAGGCACAGGCGCGGGATCGACGCCGCTTCACCGTCGTCACCGAGCCCCAAGCCCGGATCACGCACCGCCTGATCGAGCGCCGCGACGGGCCGGCCCTCGAATGGATCGAGGCCGAGCCGGCGGGCGAGCCCCGCGGCGCCCCCCTGCTCTTCGTCCACGGCGCCTTCGGCGGCGCCTGGATGTTCGAGGAGATCTTTCTGCCCCATCTCGCCCGGCGCGGTCGCCGCGCCGCCGCGGTGAGCCTGCGCGGCCACGGCCGCAGCCAGGGCGGGCGGGCTTTGCGCGACGCCACCCTGTCCGACTACCTCGCCGACCTGACCCTGGCGCTGTCGCAATGGGGCGAGCCGCCGGTGCTCGTCGGGCATTCCCTCGGCGGGCTGCTGGCCCAGCGCCTGCTCGGCCGGGTGCCCCTGCGCGGCCTCGTCCTGATGGCCTCGCTGCCGCCGGAGGGGCTCGGCGTGGTCGGCCCGCGCATCGCCATGACCGATGCGGGGTTCTGGGTCGAGGCGCTGGCCGGCTCGCTGCTGCCCGGGCGCGAGCCCGCGGTGGCCCTCGCCCGGCACTGGCTGTTCTCGGAAGGGCTCCCGCTGGAGCGGGCCCAGAACTACGCCGCCCGGATGTCGGCCGAGAGCCCGGTGGCGCTCGCCGAGGCGCATTGGCCGATGCTGCCGCTCTCGGCGGCCTTCACCGGGGTGCCGGCCCTCGTGCTCGGCGGCGCCGACGACCGCATGATCTGGCCGGCGACGACCTGGCGCACCGCGCTCTACCACGGGGCCGAGCACCGCACCGTGCCGGGCATCGCCCACTTCCTGCAGCTCGATCTCGGCTCGGAGGGCGTCGCCCGCCTGCTCCTCGACTGGCTCGACGCAAGCGGCGTGTGACAGCGTCCGCGCTGCCGAAACACGGCCCGGCTCCGCCTCGGGACCGGCACGAAACCGTCACGATCCCATGAAAGGAGGAGCCGCCGACGCGGGGCCGTCCTTGCGGTCCTCCGCAGGGTCGGGCAGAAGCGCGCGCGAGAACGGGGACGCGACGGGACCGCGATGAAGAAGATCAAGGATTTCATCTGGCCGGTCATCGGCCTCGGGGCCGTCGTGGTCTCCGTCTATCTGTTGTGGCACCTGCTGAAGGGCCTGTCCTTCGCCGACGTGAAGGCAAGCCTCGCGGCGATCCCGCCGCACCGCTACGCTCTCGCCGTCCTCTCGACCCTGGTCGCCTACGGCGCGCTCGCCTGGTACGACCGGATCGCGCTGCTGCATCTCGGCGTGAAGGGCATCTCCTGGCTCTTCGTCTCGGTCTGCTCCTTCACCACCTACGCGCTGTCGCACAATATCGGCGCCTCGGTATTTTCCGGCGCGGTGGTGCGCTACCGCGCCTACACCTCGAAGGGCCTCTCTACCGCCCAGGTGGCGGTCCTGGTGGCGCTCTGCTCCTTCACCTTCGGCCTCGGCACGGCGTTCCTCGGCGGCCTGGTGCTGGTGCTCGAGCCGGAGCTGCTTCAGCGCGTGGCGAGCCTCCTGCCGCCGGTACTCGCGAGCCCGACCACCGCCCGCCTCGTCGGCTTCGGCCTGCTCGGCTTCGTGGCGCTCTACGTCATCGGCTCGATCCTGCATTTCCGGCCGCTGCACATCCGCTCGTTCAAGATCGAGTATCCGCGCCCCAACATCATGGCCCGGCAGCTGGTCGCCGCGCCGCTCGAATTGCTGGGCGCCGCCGGCATCATCTACTTCGCCCTGCCGGAAGTCGGGAATCCGGGCTTCCTCGTGGTGCTCGCCGTCTTCCTCGCTTCGTTCTCGGTGGCGCTGGTTTCCAACGCGCCGGGCGGCATCGGGGTGTTCGAGCTCGTCTTCATCACGGCGATGCCGGATCTTCCGAAGACCGACGTACTCGCCGCCGTCCTGATCTTCCGCCTGTTCTACCTGCTGGTGCCCTTCGCGCTGGCGATCGGCGTGGTGCTGCTGTTCGAGCGCGGCCGCCTCGCCGACGCCCTGCGCAGCAAGGCGAAGTCTCCGGCGACCGTGCCGCCGCCGCCGGTCGACGGTCCCGGCGTCACCCCGGACCTGCGCGACGTGCAGGGGCGCGACCTGAAGGTGCGCAAGGCGGTATGACCCGCACCCGCCTGCGCCGCGCCGGGCTCGGTCTTCGCACCCTGCTCGGCCTGCCGGCGGGCGGCTTCCTGATCCCGTACCGGCATGCCGGTGCGGCGCGGGCGGAGGGCTACCCGGCTCTCCGCCCGCTCTTCATCGAGGCCGAGCCGGCATTCCGTGCCGTGCTGGCCGAGATCGAGGCGCATGCGCCGGACCTCGCCCGCATCGCGCGAGGCGGCCCCGGCCTCGTCGGCGAGCGGCCGGCCCGCTTCACCCAGGACTGGTTCCCCCGCCTCGACGCGGCCGCCGCCTACGCCCTGGTGCGGGGCGAGCGGCCCCGTCGCATCGTCGAGATCGGCTCGGGCCACTCGACCCGCTTCCTCGCGCAAGCCGTCCGCGACGGCGGCCTCTCGACCGCGATCACCTGCATCGATCCGGCGCCCCGGGCACCGCTGACGGGTCTCGGCCTGCGCCACGAGGCGCGGCTGTTCGGGCGGGCGGATGCGGAGGAGGCGGCCGCACTCGAACCCGGCGACATCCTGTTCGTCGATTCGAGCCACGTCGCGATGCCGGGCACCGACGTCGACCGGCTGGTCCTCGACGTCCTGCCGCGCCTGCGCTCCGGCGCGATCGTGCACCTGCACGACATCTTCCTGCCCGACGCCTACCCGGCCTCCTGGGCCTGGCGCGGCTACAACGAGCAATTGCTGGTCGGCGCGCTGCTCCAGGGCGGCGCCTACGCCCCGCTCTTCGCCAGCCGCTACGTCGTCGCCCAGACCGGATGGGCCCTCGACGGCATCCTCGCCCGCCTGCCCCTGCCGGCCGGCGCGTTCGAGACCAGCCTGTGGCTGCGCAAGCGCTGAAGGATGTGGATTGCCGGGATCGCTCGAATGCCGCCGATCGGATGGAGCGGCGCCTTAACGGTTGCCTGTGACCATGCCGTCCGTCGGATAAAGGAGGCGGGGCGATGCGTGCGGGTCTGATACTCGGGCTGACCGCCCTCGGGATCCTCGCGGCGACGATGCCGGCCGAGGCCAAGGGCCGGCGCGGCGGCGGCTTCTCCTTCATCGGCCGCAGTCACGCCGCTCCGGCGGCGGCCCCCGCGGCCGCCGAGGCGCCGCGCCTGCGCACGGCCTCCGCGGACGGGCCGGAGCCGATGACGACCGGCACCACCGCGCCGCCTGCTCCGCGCGTGGCCGCCCCGGCCCCCGCCCCGAACCCCGTGCCGGCGAAGCCGTGGTGCACCACCGGTCGGATCTTCGGCTCGGGCGCCGGCTTCTGCGCGATCAACTGACGATTCGCCCAAAGCTCACACCGCAGCCGCCCCTCCCCGCACGGCGGAAACGCCCTGCGCCACCGCCGACGCGACGGACAGCCCGGCAAGCGCCGCCATCGCCACCGCTTCCGCCACACCTTCCGCCCCTGCGGCCCCGATGCCGAGCGCCCGGCTGCCGAGGAGCCAGGCCAGGAAGGCGATCTGGCAGGCGGTGTTGAGCTTGCCGACGAGAAGCGGCGGGGTCGCGAGGGGCCTGCCGGCGAGCCGGGCGAGACCGGCGGCGAGCACCACCAGGGCGTCGCGGGCGATCAGCACGGCCGGGAACCAGGCCGGCACGAGGCCGGCGAGCGTCAGGCTCACCAGTACCGCGAGCATCAGGGCCTTGTCGGCGAGCGGATCGAGGATCGCCCCGAGGCGGGTCGCCAGGGCGTAGCGGCGGGCGAGGAACCCGTCGATCCCGTCCGAGATCCCCGCGAGGGCGAAGAGCAGGAAGGCGGCGCCCCAGGCCTCGCGGGCGATCGCCGCGACGACGACCGGCACGAGCGCGAGCCGCGCCGCGGTGATCAGGTTCGGCAGCGCGCGAAACAGGACCGTCGGCAGCGTCATGGCTCCTCCGTGATTCCTCCGGGCTGCCCCGACTCGCGGTCGCGGGCAAGAGCGGCTAAGAGCATCCGCAATAGCGGACGGATGAGGCGAAGGGTCGAGGGATGACGACGGGCGAGCGCCAGAACGGGATGACCTACGCGGAGGCGGGCGTCGACATCGATGCCGGCAACGCCATGGTCGAGGCGATCAAGCCCCTGGTGCGGGCGACCCGCCGGCCGGGAGCGGATGCGGAGATCGGCGGCTTCGGCGGCCTGTTCGACCTGAAGGCGGCGGGCTTCAAGGACCCGATCCTGGTCGCGGCCAACGACGGCGTCGGCACCAAGGTCAAGATCGCGATCGAGACCGGGCGCCACGCGACGATCGGCATCGACCTCGTGGCGATGTGCGTCAACGACATCATCGTGCAGGGCGCCGAGCCGCTGTTCTTCCTCGACTACTACGCCACCGGCAAGCTGGTGCCGGGCGTGGGGGCCGACATCGTCAAGGGCATCGCCGAGGGCTGCCGCCAGGCCGGCTGCGCGCTGATCGGCGGCGAGACCGCCGAGATGCCGGGCCTCTACGACGGGTCCGACTACGACCTCGCCGGCTTCTCGGTCGGTGCGGCGGAGCGCGGCGCGCTGCTGCCGGTGGCCGGCATCGCGCCCGGCGACGTGGTGCTGGGCCTGCCCTCCTCGGGCGTGCACTCGAACGGGTTCTCGCTGGTGCGCCGGATCGTGGCCGCCTCCGGCCTCGGCTACGATGCGCCGGCGCCGTTCGCGGCGGGCAAGACCCTCGGCGAGGCTTTGCTCGAGCCGACCCGCATCTACGTCAAGCCGCTGCTGGCGGCCCTCAAGGCGACCGGCCACGGCGCCATCAAGGCGCTGGCCCACATCACCGGCGGCGGCTTTCCCGACAACCTGCCCCGCGTCCTGCCGGACGGCGTCGGCATCGCGCTGGACCTCGACGCCGTGAGCGTGCCGCCGGTGTTCGGCTGGCTCGCCCGCCAGGGCAACGTCGCCGAGGCCGAGATGCTGCGCACCTTCAACTGCGGCATCGGCATGGTGGTGGTGGTCGATCCGGCCCGGGCCGAGGCGGTGAGCGCGGCCCTCGTCGCCGCCGGCGAGGCGCCGGTCCGGCTCGGAGAGATCACCGCGCGGGGCGAGAGCCCGGTGACCTATTCGGGACGCCTCGCCCTATGAGCCGTCGCGCCAAGATCGCGATCCTGATCTCCGGCCGCGGCTCCAACATGGTGTCGCTGCTGGAGGCTGCGCAGTCGCCCGACTACCCGGCCGAGATCGTCCTCGTCGCCTCGAACCGGCCGGACGCGCCCGGCCTCGCCCGGGCGGCGGAAGCCGGCCTCGCCACCGAGGCGGTCGACCACCGCGCCTTTTCCGACCGGGCCGCCTTCGAGCGGGCGCTCGACGCGGCGCTCCGCCGCCACGGCGTCGAGTTCCTGGTGCTCGCCGGCTTCATGCGGGTGCTGACGCCCTGGTTCGTCGAGGCCTGGGCCGGGCGGATGCTCAACATCCATCCGTCCCTGCTGCCGCTGTTTCGCGGCACCCACACCCACGCCCAGGCGCTCGCCGCCGGGGTCAGGGTCCATGGCTGCACGGTGCATTTCGTGGTGCCGGAGCTCGATGCCGGCCCGATCGTCGCCCAGGCCGCCGTGCCGGTGCTGCCCGACGACGACGAGCATGCCTTGAGCGCCCGGGTGCTGGTGCAGGAGCACCGGCTCTACCCGGCGGCCCTCGCCCTGGTGGCGAGCGGGCGGGCGCGCCTCGATGGCAACCGGGTGGTGTTCGCACAAGGGGCCGGGGCTGCCGAGGGCGCGCTGGTGGCTCCGAACATCGCCTGACCGAGCCTTCGCCCGACCGAGCCTTCGCCCGGCACGGCGACGCACGGTCCCCGGACGGGATCGTAAACCTTCCGAGCCAGGATTGCGGAGCCCGGCGCGGTCTGTCACCGGGCATGCGCGATCCCCCCGAATCCGGGCCGTCCAGGCCCGGACGCGTCTCGTCTCCCACGGGTCTTGCCTCCCACGGGTCTTGCCTCCCAGGATCTTGCCTCCCATGTCCCGAGCGTCTCGTCTTCTCGGCTGGCTGATCCTGGCCGCCATCACGGTGGCGACCGTCGCGCCGATCGGCTACCGGCCGGTCAGCGGCGCACCGGTCTCGGTCGAGCGGTTCGGCGCCTTCGCGCTGCTCGGCTTCCTGTTCGCGCTCGGCTATCCGCGCCACCGCTGGCGGGTGCTGCTCCTGACGGTCGCGGCGGCCGGCGCCCTCGAGGCGTTCCAGTTGCTCGAGCCGTCCCGGCACGGCCGGATCGCCGATTTCATGGTGAAGGTCGTCGGCTGCGGCTTCGGCTCGGCGGCGTCGCTGGCTGCCGGGCTGGTGTGGCCCCGGCTGAATCCCCGCAGCGAAGCATGAGGGGCGGCGCCCGGAAGGCGCCGCGATCGTTCAGTTGATGCTGTAGGCGCGCTCGATGACGACGCCGCAGCTCTCGGCGAGGCTGAACGCCATGTCGCGGCTGAGGCCGAAGATCAGCGGCGTCTCGCCACGATAGAGCGTGTAGCGGCCGTCGGGCCGCACGGTGATGCGAACCGGGTCCTGCATCTGATGCTTCCTCCGATGTCCGGCCTCTCGTGACGGGGCCGGATCACGGCCGTCGATCCTAAGCCGATTCGGCCCGGGCGCGAAGGGGCTCGGAGCGGAGTCCGCCCGGTGGGATCACGGCTCTTCCCGTCGCGGGCCCCCACGGGGCACCTCCGCGCCGATCGACTGGCGCCACTCGGCGAGGAAGCGGGCGCGCTTCGCCCGGTCCTGCACCGCGAGCAGCACCGGCCCGACGGTGATCGGCCGCAGGATGCCGGCGGTGGCGAAGCTCGGCGGGCCCTCGACGCCGGGCGGCAGCGGACCGGTGCGGTCGAAGAAGAACGCCTCCTCGCGGGAGACCCTCTGGCCGCGGGCCGACAGCAGGTAGTCCACGAACGCGAAGGCGTCGCCCACGGCGCGGGCGGTGACCGGCACCAGGACGGCGCGGCTGAGCACCAGGGTGTAGTCCCGCGGCACGACGAGGCCGATCCGGGCGCCCCGCCGCATCGCCCGGTAGACGTAGGAGCCGAGCAGGTTGTAGCCGATGGCGAGGCGCCCGGATCGGCCTCGTCGTGCCGCGGG
>NZ_JTHF01000479.1 GCF_001043895.1 Methylobacterium indicum | reverse complement strand
CCGGGCTCGACCGGTTGGCGACCGCCATGCAGGCCGGCAGGGCCGCGATCACGACGGCGCCGAGACGCTCCAGCGTCGCGGCTCTCCCGCCGGCTGGCGAGGCCGATGTCCCGGCGGGCGTCGCGGCGATCACTGAAGCTGGTGGCCGCGCTTGCCCATCTCGGCCCGGACCCGGACCATCATGTATTCCGAGACCTCCTGGGTCCAGGTCTGCATCGCCTGGACCATGTCGTCGAGGACCTGGGGCTGGGTCTCGACGTAGCGCTTGCCCGACGGCGAACGGAAGAAGGTCGCGATGTCGCGCAGTTCTCCCTCGGAGAGCTTGTTGGCGTAGATGCGCGAGGCGGTGTCGATGATGCGCTGCTTCTGCAGCTCGAGCTCGGGCTGCAGCTTCTCGATGACCTCGTTGAGATCCTTGGTCAGCTCGGGCCGGGTGACCGCAGCCTGCCGGATCTGCTCGCCGAAGGCCGGGAGGATAGAATCGAACGAGCGGGCGATACCGGAGGAGAGCATGACCTCCTTGGCGAGCGCGAGATGGCTCGGGGTGATCGCGCCCGCCTGCGGGGCGGCCGGGGCGGCGGGGGCCGCCGGCTTCGTCTGGGCGAGGGCCGGGCTGGCCATGGTCGCGGC
>NZ_JTHF01000478.1 GCF_001043895.1 Methylobacterium indicum | reverse complement strand
GCTGCGCCAGACCATCGCGGTGTTCGACGTCGACTGGATGCGCGGCATGTCGACCGCGATGGTCTGGCGCAGCACCCGGATCTGGGCGGCGTCGCCGGAGAGGATCAGGAGGTTGCGCGCCCGGTCGGCCCGCAGCACCACCTCGCGCGGAGCGACCGAGGAGAGGATCGCCTGCATCTCGGCGGCCGAGATCCAACGCAACGGCACCGCGACCGCGCCCGACTCGGCCCCCAGTCCCTGGACCGGCCGGAGCTCCGGCCCGGCGCCCGCCGGCACGATCTGGACGCTGCGGCCGTGGCGGCGCAGCGACAGGCCGCGGCTCGACAGGGCGGCCTCGAACATCCGCAGCAGGGCCTCGCGGCTCACCGGCCCGCCGGTCTGGAGGGTGATGGTGCCGGAGGCGCGCTCGTCGAGGCTGTAGCCCCAGCCGAGGGTGTCGGCGAACACCGCCTTGGCGGCGACCGGCAGCGGCACCTCGACGAGGTTGAGGCTCACCGGCCCGCCCGGCACCGGCGCCTCGGCGGCAACCTCGCCACCGATCAGCCGGTCGTTGCCGCGCAGCACGAGGGCGCCCGGATCCCGCGACCCGGCATGCCCGATCGGCTCGGCGGCACCGGCCGCGACCGGCCAGACGCAGGCGAGCGCCAGGGCGAGGACAGGCGCACCTCTCGTCATTCCCCGCCGTCCTCGTGCCCATCCGTCGCTGGGCCGGACGTTAGGGGAGTT
>NZ_JTHF01000477.1 GCF_001043895.1 Methylobacterium indicum | reverse complement strand
AGCCTGCTCCCGCCCCCAAGGCCACCCCGGCACCGAAGGCCGAATCCGGCCCGCTTCTGCGCCGGTTCGAGGACGTGGTGGCGCTCGCCGACGAGCGCCGCGACATCGGCCTCAAGATGGCGCTGGAGCGCGACGCGCATCTGGTGCGGTTCGAGGACGGCCGGATCGAGCTTCGCCTCGCCGAGGGCGGACGGGCGACGCTCGCCACCGACCTCGCCAACGCCCTCCATGCCTGGACCGGCCGGCGCTGGGTGGTGGCCCTGTCGCACGAGACCGGCGAGGCGACGCTCGACGCCCGGGCCAAGGCCGCGGTCGCGAGCCGCCACCAGGGCGCCGCGAGCCACCCGCTGGTCCAGGCGGTGCTCAAGAGCTTCCCGGGCGCCCAGATCGTCGACGTGCGCGACAAGGCCGCCGACCCGGCGGAGCCCGACGACGTCCCGCCGCCGGATTCCGACGACCCGGACCTGTAGCCGGCGGGCCCTCGGCGCCCCACATCCTGTTCGACGAACTTCTCTCACACACCGCGAGGACGCCGCCATGGACATCATGGGACTGATGAAGCAGGCCCAGGCCATGCAGCAGAAGATGGCCGACCTTCAGTCCGAGCTCGACGGCGTCCAGGTCACGGGCGCGTCGGGCGGCGGCTCGGTCTCGGTGACGATGACCGCGAAGGGCGACGTGAAGGGCCTCACCCTCGATCCCGCGCTGCTGGTGCCGGACGAGAAGGAGATCCTCGAGGACCTGATCGTCGCCGCCCTCAACGACGCCAAGGCCAAGGCCGAGCGGGCCGCCCAGGAGCGGATGCAGGACCTGACCAAGGGCCTGCCGCTGCCGCCGGGCATGAAGCTGCCGTTCTAGCTTCCTCCCCTCCCCCTTGTGGG
>NZ_JTHF01000476.1 GCF_001043895.1 Methylobacterium indicum | reverse complement strand
CCCGCGCCAGCGCGAGATGGCGTTCCGCGGCGGCGTCAACCTCGTGATGTACGCGCTCACCGGCAACTACAAGGCCGACCAGGTCCACGTTCCGGCTTTGCTGGAGCGGCTGGGGCAGTGAGGCGTCGCATCACCCAACGGTATCGTTCATGCTGAGCCTCAGCCTCGCCCCGCTCGTCCCCATCCCCGTCCTCTGGGCCTTGGGCGGGCTCGCCGCGATCCTGGCCGTGGTGGCGTTCCTCGCCCGCGGGCCGGTGGCGCTGCTGCGCGTCCTCGTCCTCGCCCTGGTGCTGCTGGCGCTGGCCAATCCCTCGCTGGTCCAGGAGGAGCGCGAGCCGGTCAAGGACATCGTCGCCGTGGTGGTCGACCGCTCGGGCTCGCAGGGTCTGGGCGACCGCCCGGCGATGACCGAGAAGGTCAAGGCCGAGCTGCAGCGGCGCCTGGGCACCCTGACCGAGATCGAGCCGCGCTTCGTCGAGGTGCCGGAAGCCGGCGGCGACGAGGGCACCCGGCTGTTCACGGCGCTCTCGAGCGCGCTCGCCGACGTGCCGCCCGATCGCCTCGCCGGCGTGGTGATGCTGACGGACGGCGTCGTGCACGACATCCCGGCGAGCCTCGCGGCCGCGAGCTTCAAGGCGCCGCTCCACGTCCTGGTCACCGGCCGGCCCGACGAGCGCGACCGGCAGATCCGCCTGATCGAGGCGCCCCGCTTCGGCATCGTCGGGCGCGACCAGACCATCCGGGCCGAGGTGATGGAGCGCGGCGGCACCGGCTCGGCCGTCGTGACCGTCCGCCGCGACGGCGAGGAGGTGGTGCGCCAGTCGGTCCGCACCGGCCAGCCCTTCAACCTGACGCTGCGGGTCGAGCATGGCGGGCCCAACGTCGTCGAGATCGAGGCCGAGGCGCTGCCGGGCGAATTGACCGCCGCCAACAACCGCGCGGTGCTGCCGATCGAGGGCATCCGCGAAAAGCTCCGGGTGCTGCTCGTCTCCGGCGAGCCGCATGCCGGCGAGCGGACCTGGCGCAACCTGCTCAAGTCCGACGCCAACGTCGATCTCGTCCATTTCACCATCCTGCGTCCGCCCGAGAAGCAGGACGGCACGCCGATCTCCGAACTGTCGCTGATCGCCTTCCCGACCCGCGAGCTGTTTCAGCAGAAGATCAAGGATTTCGACCTCATCGTCTTCGACCGCTACGCCAACCAGAGCGTGCTGCCGTCGAGCTACTTCGACAACATCGTGCGCTACGTGCGCGAGGGCGGGGCGCTCCTGATCGCGGCCGGCCCCGAATTCGCCTCCGCCGCCAGCCTCGCCCGGACGCGGCTCGCCGCGATTCTGCCGGGCGAGCCGAACGGACGCGTGGTCGAGCGGGCCTACAAGGCGGCGCTGACCAATAGCGGCCAGCGCCACCCGGTCACCCGCGACCTGCCGGGTTCCGAGGCCTCGCCCCCGGCCTGGGGCGACTGGCTGCGGCTCATCGGCGCCGAGGTCCGACCGGGCGTGACCCCGATCCTGTCCGGGGCCGATTCGCTGCCGCTGCTCGCGCTGTCGCGCGAGGAGAAGGGCCGGGTGGCGCTCCTGCTCTCCGACCATGCCTGGCTGTGGGCCCGGGGCTACGAGGGCGGCGGGCCGCATCTCGACCTGCTGCGCCGCCTCGGCCACTGGCTGATGAAGGAGCCGGCGCTCGAGGAGGAGGCGCTGCGCGCCGCCACCACGGGCCACGGCCGCGAGGTCCGGGTCGAGCGGCAGACCATGGGCGACACCGCCGAGCCCGTCACCGTGACGGCGCCGAGCGGCAAGACCCGCACCCTGACGCTGAACCCCGACAAGCCGGGCCTGTTCGCCGCCGCCTTCGAGGCCGAGGAACTGGGGCTGCACACCCTGCGCTCCGGCAACCTCGTGGCTTTCGTCAGCGTCGGGCCGGCCAACCCGCGCGAACTGGTCGACGTATTCAGCGACACCGAGCGCCTGCGTCCCCTCGCCGAGGCCACCGGCGGCTCGGTGTCGCTGAATACGT
>NZ_JTHF01000475.1 GCF_001043895.1 Methylobacterium indicum | reverse complement strand
CGCAGGGCGCGCAGGGCGACGAAGGTGCGCAGGTCGTCGTCGGACGGATCGATCAGCCGGCCGCCGGCGGCGAGGAACCGGTCGACCAGGGCATTCGTCTTAGCACCGGGCGGTGCGCGACGGCGAGATCGACCGCTTGGCCGGCTGGATGCGCGAGACCCTGCCGGTGCGCGCGACCTGTCCGTACCGGCGCACGGCCCCGGGATGGCGGGCGCTCGCCGGAGATGTCGGCGGTCGCGTCGCCGGACAGGCCGATCGTGCGGAAGAACCCGGTCGCGCGCACCGGCAGGGTCTCGCGCATCCAGCCGGCCAAGCGGTCGATCTCGCCGTCGCGCACCGCCCGGTCGCGCAGGGCGCGCAGGGCGACGAAGGTGCGCAGGTCGTCGTCGGACGGATCGATCAGCCGGCCGCCGGCGGCGAGGAACCGGTCGACCAGGGCATTCGTCTTAGCACCGGGCGGTACCGGGCCCCGGCGCACCAGCAGCAGCTCCCGGCCGGGGATCTTCGTCGAGATGCCCGAGGCGGTCAGCGCCGCCCGCAGCCGGGCCTGGAAGGCGATCGGATGGGTCTGCAGCAGGGCGCGGTAGCAGACGTGGCGCTCGCGGTCGTTCTCGTCGCGGTGCAGGAAGGTCAGCCGGCCGTGGAGCGGCGGCAGCCTCTGCTCGGGCTCGCCCTTGCTCACCACGTCGATCGCGTCGTGGGGATCGTCCTCCAGGGCGTAGAGGTCGAAGGCGGCCCGCAGCAGCTCGCCGAGCCCGGCCTCCTCGTCGTCGAGGATGCCGGCGAGGTCGGCCTCGCGCCGGGCCGCGTCGAGGTCGAAGGGCGGCGCGACGGGCTCGCGGCGTTCGGGCGCCTGTCCGGTGAGGTCGCGGCAGAGCGTCACCGCCCCGTCCGCCAGGCAGGCGCGCCGAACGGCGTCGCAGCGCATCAGCAGGGTGCGGGGCCGCACCGCGCCGGCGGCGGCGGCGGCAATCGCCGCCTCGTCGAACGGCCAGGTCGGGAAGGGTGGGGCGAAGCCCGCCTCGGCATAGGCGGGGGCCAGCCGACCGCGGATCAGCGCCGCCGCGGCGGCCGGCCGGTTCAGGCCCTCCAGCAGCACCGGGGGATCGAACCGGTCGAGAGCGGATTTGAGCCCCCGCGCCTCGAGCCTCTGCCAGGATTCCGGCAGGCAGGTGATCAGCGTCATGCCGCGCCCGCCGCCCTCGTGCAGCTCCATCAGGCCGGCGGCCAGCATCTCGGCGAGGCCCGGGCCTGAGTCGAAGTCGTCCTCCGCGCTGAGCCGGCTCGCATCGACCACGCCGTCGATCTGGTCGACGGCGATCAGCGTCGGGCCGCTGAGCCCCATGATCCAGGCCATGCCGCGCACCAGCTCGATCGGCGAGGGTGGCGGCGTGGTGAAGCCCAGCGCGGTGCGCGCGACCGGATCGGCCTCGTAGCCCTGCAGCCAGGCATGGGCGAGACCGACCGTGGCGAGATCCTGGGCCCGCAGCAGGCAGAGGGCGCGAAACACGTCCTGGTGCTTGAGCGCCCGCCCGGTATCGACGTGCATCAGGGCCCGCACCAGCAGGTCGACGATCCGGCGGGCGTCGATGTTGGGGGTGTTGAACGCCTGCTCGACCTGCGCCTCGACCCGGAACCGCCGGGCGATGCCGGCCAGCACCGCGTCGGACTGGCGCCGCCCGTCCGGCATCGGCTGCATCAGGGCGGTGAGGTAGCTCAGCGCCGCGCTGCGCCAGAAATCGGTGAGGCCGAGGACGTCGAGGAGCACGAACCAGCCGCCCGAAGCCCAGACCTCGCGGCGGATCTGGCCGACGAGATGGGTCTTGCCGATGCCGGCCTCGCCGATGAGCACCCGGCCCCGCGGGCGGGGACCCGCCCCCTGCGCGTGGAGATCGGCGACCAGCCCCGGCACCCGCGCCTCGTTGGGCGCGCCCGTCGGCTCGGCGTCGAGCCAGATGCTGTCGAGTGTGCGCACCCAGTCGAAGTTGACGCGGCGCAGGGCGTCGAGGGCGTCGCTCATGCCTGGATCCAGATCTCGTGGAAGGGCTCGCCCGCCGGGTCGAAGGCGGCGGCGCGCTCGGCGGCGTCG
>NZ_JTHF01000474.1 GCF_001043895.1 Methylobacterium indicum | reverse complement strand
CCACGGCGCTGTCGCGGCCGGTCAGCCGGGTGCCGTCCGGCGCGGTGCTCTGCAGCGTGATCTCGCTGGTGCCGGGCGGCAGGGTCGGCGGCACCAGGGCGAAGTTCCCGGCGGCATCGGCCCTGGTGCCGCCGACCCTGCCGCCCGGCACCAGCGAGATCACGCTGCAGAGCACCGCGCCGGACGGCACCCGGCTGACCGGCCGCGACAGCGCCGTGGTGGTGGTCGCGCCCGACCGGCGCGCCAAGCCCCTCGTCGCCGTGACGGCGCCCGGGCAGCCGACCGCGGTGCTGTCGCTGCCGGAGGCCGCGCCGCCGGGCCCGGCCGAGGCCAAGGTCGCGTCGGAGGCCAAACCGTCGCCCGGGGCTTCAGCCTCACCCGAGTCGAAGGCACCCCCGAAGGCCGAGGCGAGGAGCGGTGCTCCGAACGGCAAGGGCGCGGCCGAGCGGGCGGCGAAGGACGAAGCCCGGCCCGCGCCGGTCAAAGTCGTCGGCGTCGATGCCGAGGCGGGCGGCCGGCTCTACGTCACGGCGCGGGGCGCCCCGAAGGCCGCCCTGCGGCTCTACCTCAACGACACGCTGGTGGCCCCCGGCCAGGCGGGGCCGGACGGCCGCATCGCCTTCACGATCGGCGGCGGGGTCAAGCCCGGCGACTACCGGGTGCGGGTCGATCAGGTCGATCCCGCCTCCGGCAAGGTCGAGACCCGGGCCGAGACCGCCTTCGCGATGCCCAAGGCCCTCGGCGAGGGGTCTCTTGGCGAGCAGGCCCTCGGCGAGCGGGCCCTCGGCGAGCGGGTCCTCGGCGAGCCGGCGCCGGCCGCTCCGGTCAGGGCCGCTCCGGCTCAACCCGCCCCCGCCCCGTCCATGGCC
>NZ_JTHF01000473.1 GCF_001043895.1 Methylobacterium indicum | reverse complement strand
GGGCTGCTGCGACCGCGGGCGGCTCGGCGGGCGGGTAGATCGGTGGGCGAGGCGCCATCGCCGGCACGCCGTCGGCGATCAGCGCCGACTCGAACGCCCGGGCATAGCCCGCGATGACCTCGGCCTTGTCGGTGCCGTTCACGGTGCGTCGGGCGCCGACATAGTCGCAGCGGGTGCCCGAGATGTAGTCCTCGAGCGCCTTGCCGGTGAAGTCGCCGCGGTTCGAGGCGCCCCGCAGCAGCCCCTCCCACATCACCCGGGCGGACACCGCCGGGTCGAGCACCAGGTCGGGGTTCGCGGCGAGCGGCAGATTGAGGATCCGGCCCATCGCGACATAGTTGCGCTCGAACGTCAGCTGGACGTCGCCGCGGCCGTAGAAGCTCGCGCCCGCGGCGTTCGGGAGGGCGTAGTTCTTCGAGATCCGGCCGGCCTTGAACAGTTTCGCCACCGCGGCGCGGGCACCGGCATCGGTCTCGGCGAAGCCCTCGCGCACCGGCTCCATCCGCTTCC
>NZ_JTHF01000472.1 GCF_001043895.1 Methylobacterium indicum | reverse complement strand
CGGATCCGTTCGGAGGCGCAAAGCGAGCCTCAACGTGCGTCGGCGCTGATGTGGCGGACCAATGGCGCGTCGCAAGAAAGCCGATCCGCCAGCCCTCGCCATGACCAGCACAGCGGATTCCCCACATCGCAACGGCGTTCGGGGCTCATGGCGCGACGATCACGATCCGATAATCTTGACAACTGTTACAACAGCACCCACCACGGCGGCCCCAGCCGTAAAAGCAGTAAAAACTGCAGTATACGGAGCGATCGTAGCGTCGCGCGCAAGTTTGCGGGCTTCGGCGGACAACTTGAGACCATCCTCCACGAATTTGCGTGTCTCGGTGTTCATCCGCTCGATACGAGCCAGCTGTTCCTGCAAATCGATCGGTGTCGGAGCAGCGGAGCTGGTCATACGGCCAATCCCTCATCGACGGAGGGCACCCCCTCCGCCGTCAGCTTAATATGAGGAGCGCGAGCCGGCACGTCGAGGACCGATCTCGTTTGCGGCGACCGCGCCTCCCGCATCGCTCGAGCGTGAAATGGATCGACCCGGCCGCCATCCGGTGCCCGCGAGTTTCCCTCGCC
>NZ_JTHF01000471.1 GCF_001043895.1 Methylobacterium indicum | reverse complement strand
GCGCCGTGGAGATCGCGGCGGCGCCGCTGACGTAGTTGCCGACGTTCACCAAGAGCAGCGCGTAGATCATGATGATCGAGACGGTCATCATGGTCGACTTGCCGTATTTCTGCGCGATCGCGGCCGAGATCGTGTACTCGCCCGAATCGTAGATCCGGCGGACGATCAGGAGCCCGAACAGCAGGAAGCCGATCGAGGCGCCGAGCACCGACCAGGCGGCGGCGATGCCGGAATTGAACGCTTCCTGCGCGGTGCCGACCGTCGACTTGGCGCCGACGAATTCCGACATCAGCAGCACGCCGACAACGAGGGCCGGCATTGAGCGCGACGCGGTCATGAACTGGGCGTTGGTGCGGCTGCGCAGCTTCAGGGTCAGCCAGCCGGTGAACAGGATGTAGGCGACCACCATGACCGCGATGGTCAGGCTCTCGCCCTCGGTGAATTCATGCATGGGCGTGTCCTCGGGGTGATACTTCGGGCGATTGATTATTTTATGGCTCGCACCTTTTCCCGGACGACTGGAGCGTCAGCGGAAGAAGATCCGGGAGCCAGCAGAGAACGTGCCGCGAAGCGGCTCTGTATGATGCGACGTTGCGAACAGAT
>NZ_JTHF01000470.1 GCF_001043895.1 Methylobacterium indicum | reverse complement strand
CCGTCGCGGGTGACGCGGCCCTGGTAGGGGAAGGCGGGTGCGACGATCACGGGACGCCCGTCGCCGAGGCAGGCGGCGAGCTCCGCCGCCCAGGGGCCGCGCAGCAGGCTGTCGACTTTCTTGAACGCGATCCCGGCGCCGGCGAGAATCGGGGCGGATGCCGCGACGATCCGGGCCGCGTCCGCCGGGCCCTGCTCGCGGGTGCCGGTGTCGAGGGCGAGGCTACCCTCCGCCGGCAGGCTCCCGCCGATCCACGCGACCTCGACCGGCCCGACGAGGCCGGTGAAGCCGGCGGCGGTGTCGAGGGTGCCGGTCAGGTCGTCGGCAATCAGGCGCAGGATCGGCATCGGATTCACGCGCGGCCGGCCGAGTGGAAACCGGCGCGACGGCTACTCGGCTCCCTGGACAACATGACAACCGCACAGACCACGCCGGATCGCCGGGCCTGTCGCCGGGCGGTCGGGATCGTGCCCCCGTCCCTCGCTCCACCGGCATCGGCCATGCCATCCTCCCCGATCGACCCCCTCACAGGCGTCGAATTTGTTGTAAACTTGTCATGTCGTACGGGAGGTGGTGCGGACTTGTCAAGCGGTCGTCACACGGCGATGCCAGCCGGACTCGGCACCGTGCGGCGGCCGACCTGGCCCACGGGTCACGATGGGCGGCATCGGATCGAGGTCATGATGACGGGCTTCCACCTGCCCCTTCCGGACGGAGACGACCGGAGGCCGGGTTACCCGGGCAATGATCGCCTCGCGCGGCTGCGGTTCATCTCCGCGCAGGCCCGCGAGCGCTACAGATCGGTTCCCGGCCTCGCCGGCGTGGCCGA